>VGRX01000486.1 GCA_016875215.1 Deltaproteobacteria bacterium | reverse complement strand
AAAAGAACCTCTGGCAGACGGAGTACAAGAAGGCCGAGCGCAAACTGAAGGTCATCGCCCGAGACGAGTGGGACCAGACGGCCAGTGCGGAGATCTCCGTGCTGGTAGACCACCCGGTGGAGGCGGACCTCCAGGCGTGCCAGGGGGCCTCCTGCAAGTCCCTTTCGGACGGTACCGAGTTGACCGGCATCGTCAAGTTGAAGGTCGAAGCGAAGGACGACGGGGCCGCCATCGGCAAGGTCGAGTTCCACGCGGACGGCAACCTGGTGTCGGTGGACAACAGCGCCCCTTGGGAATACTCGCTCGACACCGAGACGCTCGGCGACGGCTTCCACACGCTCAAGGCCGTTGCGGTCAACACATTGTCCGAGAAGGGGCAGGACACGGCCGAGGTGCTGGTCAACAACTGCGATCTCGACCACGACACCTACCTGGCCCAGGAGTGCGGAGGCAGCGACTGCGAGGACCTCAACCCCGACAAAAACCCCGGCAAGCCGGACACCGTCGGCAACGGAGTGGATGACAACTGCGACGGAATCGACGGTATCGATGGCGACGGGGACGGGTATGCCTCCAAGGGGTCCGGGGGGACCGACTGCGACGACGCCAAGGCGGCCGTCAACCCCGGGAAGCCCGACACGGTTGGGAACGGGGTGGACGACAACTGCGACGGAATTGATGGGGTCGATGCCGATGGAGACGGACACGCGTCCCTGACATCAGGAGGAGAGGACTGCGACGACCTGAACCCGGACAAGAACCCCGGGAAGCCCGACACGGTTGGGAACGGTGTAGACGACAACTGCGACGGGATGGACGGGGTAGATGCCGACGGGGACGGGTATGCCTCGAAGGGGTCCGGGGGGACCGACTGTGATGATGCCAAGGCGAACGTCAACCCCGGGAAGCCGGACACGGTTGGGAACGGGGTGGATGACAACTGCGACGGAATCGACGGGGTGGATGCCGACGGGGATGGACACGCGTCCCTGGCATCGGGCGGAAAGGACTGCGACGACCTCAACCCCAACAAGAACCCCGGCAAGCCGGACACCGTGGGCAACGGGGTGGACGACAACTGCGACGGAATAGACGGGGTGGATGGCGACGGGGACGGGTATGCCTCCAAGGGGTCTGGCGGGAAGGACTGCGACGATGCCAAGGGGAATGTGCACCCGTGTGCGGACGATGTAGGCGGAGACGGTCTGGATGCCAACTGCGACGGCAAGGACGCCGCGTCGTGTGACGACTGCGATCCCTGCACGCAAGATCAGGTGGACGGCGCCGGCTGCAAGCACACCACCATGGGCGAAGGTCAGTTGTGCGACGATGGGGATGCCTGCACGACGGGAGAGAAGTGCAACGGCGGCAAGTGCGGGGGCGGGGCGGCGGTGGGCTGCGACGACGGAGATGTCTGCACGCTCGATGCCTGTGACCCGGTATCCGGCTGCACCCATGTACCGGATCCACTCAAGGCCGGCCAGCCGTGTCCAGGGGGCGTGTGCTTCGGCGGAGCCTGCTGCGCCGCGGCCTGCGCGGGCAAGGAGTGCGGGGACGACGGTTGCGGGGGAAGCTGCGGCACCTGCGCTCAGGGGAAGAAGTGCGGCCCTCAGGGCAAGTGCGTCGACCCGACCGCACTGGTGTGGAAGCCCATCCCTGGAGGCACATTCATGATGGGGTGTTCTCCTGGCGACGGTGATTGCTTTTCCGACGAGAAGCCGTCACATTCGGTGACGCTGTCGCCGTTCCAGATCCTGGAGACGGAGGTGACGGAGGCGCAGTACTTCAAGGTGACCGGCAAAGACCCTTCCTGCGACTGGGGCGATGGTGGTGGCCCCGACTCGCCGGTAGAGTGCGTGGACTGGTATGAGTCCAAGGCATTCTGTGAGGCGGTGGCCCCGAAGGGGAGGCTGTGCACGGAAGCGGAGTGGGAGTATGCGGCACGAGGGGGGACGACGACGAAGTACTATTGCGGGGACAATGCGTCGTGCCTGGGCGGGATTGCGTGGTACGGGTCCAACTCGGGGGATCACAAGCACGATGTAAAGGGAAAGGCACCGAACGCATACGGGCTGTATGACATGTTGGGCAATGTCTGGGAGTGGACCGCGGACTGGTACTCCAGCGGCTACTACAGTGTGTCGCCGGCGAACAACCCGCAGGGCCCGAACAGCGGCTCGTACCGGGTCGAACGCGGGGGCGGCTTCGGCCACGACGACTACTACCTCCGCGTGTCGTATCGCAGCGCCGGCGTTCCGTCGGACGTCTACGACGGCCTCGGTCTCCGTTGTTGCAGGTCCGTACAGCCCTGACGCACAATGTCTCCTGGTTTGCACCCTTTGAAATGATTGGGAGAAGTTCCGGCTCATCGCTGGGACATCCCCAGTTCTTGGGCAGGATTCGGTTCGCCTTCATGGCTTTGACGGCTTCGCGGACCCTGGTTGACTCGACCTCTGCTCTCGGGATTTCCTGGATGCAAAGTCGATGGTCTGGTGGTTGTGCAGCACACGGATTCGGAAGAGACCTTCCAGTCCGTGTCTGCTAACGCCGAGGATGGCGGCAGCCTGCTGGCCGGTGAGGAGTTCGGCCTCGTCAGCGGCCCGCAGGTGAGGAATGCCGTGCTGGTTTCGGAAGTTCTTGACGCGGTCGATGGGCCATAAGGTTCCGACGGCCACGGCGGTCTTCCAGCCATAGCGCCCCAGGCGCCGCCCCTCCGCCACGCCCGTGGATCTGCACTTTGGGCAGCGGAGGGGGGCGGAGGAAATGTGCTCGCCGCCGCAGGTGCACCGGAGGTCCATCTGCTTCAGCTCTGCCCGCCACCGTTCCAACTCCGCCTCCGTCTCCCCCGTGGTCTGTCCGGAAGTGTCCGAACGGTTCGGGCACGGAATGCACTTCGTATCGCCGCAGGTATTGTAGCGGAACTCGAGGAACGAGACCCCGCCGACTCCAGAGGTGCCGGGGAGCCACGCACCGGACAAACTGCTCCAGGTCGGCCCCGGACGGATGCCAGCGGGCGTGGTTCTCGGTTTCGAAGATGGAGGAGCCGGCCGCCTCGCCAACGCACGGCCGGTGCTGCTGACTCCGAGTATGGCGACGGCAGGAATGCGATCAGCTCGTCGCTCTCCTCGGTAGTGGGGGCAAGTGGCGTCGTCTTCCGCTTCCAGCCTTCGTGGTGGGGGCCCATGTGGTGGTCCTCTCCGAATGCTGCGATGCTACTTCTCGGGGCGGGACGGGTCAAGGCTGGCAACAGGTTGCACTCCACCGCCGCCGAGGTCCACGTCCGCGACCGTATCACGCTCCCGGACTGGGCAATCACTGAGAAGGAGGAAGAACAGACCGACCAACTTCTGGCAGCTCCGGCCGCTTGGTATGACGAGCAGGAAAGCGCTGGACGCCGAGCTGATGAGACGGTACTACTGCGGTCTGGGCACCTGGAATCCCGGGGGACGATGTCAACCGACTTCCAGGCGGCCGGGCGGAAGGAGTGGATGGGCTCCACAGCAGAGAGGAACCCCGAGTACTTCCCT
>VGRX01000485.1 GCA_016875215.1 Deltaproteobacteria bacterium | reverse complement strand
CCCCGCTCGCCCGATACCTCGGCCTTCTCGCTGACGATGCGGTCCTTGACCTCCGGGCTCACGTACTGCCCGAACAGCCTGGAGATGCGCTCTTTCTGCTGTTCTTCCCGAACTGCCTTTTCGATCACGCGCCGGACGGTCTGACTCAGGGCCGCGACGACAAAGCCCGCAAAGACCATCATGATCGCCTTGATCGAGTACAGGGGGCCGGACGTGAGATCCTGCAGGAGCGTGGGATCCTCGGCCGTGATACCGGCCAGACCGTTCCTGGCAAGCAGGTATGCCGCCTGGTACTCGATTGCGCACACGATGCCGGCAAGGATGGAGAGGCGCTTGTCGAAGACGAACCCGGTCATGATGATCAGGTGGAAGTACAGGTAGGAGATGGGCCCGGTGAGGAACGTCGCGGCCCCGGCCGGCATCTGGAAATGGGACAGGACGAAGAAGACGGTGGGGAGGGAGACGAATGGCATGAACGCCACGTAAAGCATCGAGCCCTTCAGGCGCCCCGCCCGGGCGAGGAGGTAGAACACCACGGAATAGAACCCCGCGGCAAACGCGAACACGGCAGCGGAGTCGACGTTCGAAACCGCACCGGAGTACGTCAGTGCCAGCACTGCCCCGCCACCGACGAGACCGAGCAGCGCAGACAGCAATCCTCCCCGTTCGAGTGCCGTCCGCGCCTCCGCAGCGAGGTGCTTCTCGAATATCGTCAGGTCAACATCCCCGCGGTCCATGCATTCCCTCTCAACGCTCTCCAGACTGCATATACCACGGACTGCTCCTCGACCGCCATGCCGGACCGGCTCTCGCTCCGGATCGGCCTCTCTGCAATCACCGTGTTCTGACCCGCTCAAAGCCTCGGCCCGAACGGATGAACTCCGACGAGTTCCTGCCCCGCGCAGGCGGCGTGGCGCACTGCGCCCTTCTGCACCTGGTGTCTGGCGGCGTTCCTGCCCCGCGCAGGCGGCGTGGCGATAGCTGGAGGTTGCGTCGAGCATTTGCAGGGCAGGCAATCACCCCGAGGTGATGAGCTCGTTGGCCTTGCGGATCGCTTCCTCGGTGCCCGCGATTCCCAGGACATCCCCCGCCTGGAGGGCTTCCCTGCCGGTTGGCAACAGGACATTGTGGTTGCTGCGGCGGATGGCAACGACCGTTGCTCCGGTCAAGGCGCGAAGATTCAACTCGATGAGGGTCTTGCCGACGACGTGGCTCTCGGGAGATATGGCGACTCCGAAGACCAGGTCGAAGCCCGGAATGGGCCTGGGGGTTGCTCCTCCGCCCTGAGATGCCGATCCGACCTGTTTCGCCAGGAGATTCGCCACCCGCTCCGCCTGGGAACGGAATCCGGTCTCGATGTCCCCCCTTCCCCGCAGCAGCGACAGGGCGACTGCGACAATGGGTCCTGCGAGGATCACCACGGCAGGTGCCACTCCGACGACCGGCCGGAGGATTGCGCTGACCGGCCCGCCCACGGTCAGCAGCACGCCGAGCCACACGAGGACGCGGTAGGTGCCTTGCAGCAAGGGGGTGGCGGGACGGACCTCCGCTTCGACGGACGTCACGACGGAGCGGCTCACCAAGCCGGCCAGGGAGTCCGTGTTCCGAAGGAGGCTGACGACGACGGGGGCAGCCAGCAGCGCCCAGGCACCCGCCAGCGCCCAGATGGCAATATCATTGGCTCCGGGGAACACCTCGGCAACCAGGGTCCATGCCTCGTTCCGGGTGATCACCGCGGCCATCGCGATGCCGACCAGGAGCACCGAGTCCACGAGGATGACCCGGACGGCTCGACGAATCGGAGAGCGGGCGGCCTCGGAACCGCTCCCGCGACGCCACGCTTCGAACCATCGTTCATAGACGCCGAGGAGATGGCTTGCCCGGGCAGGCAGGCGGCTCCCGACCCAGCGGCCCAGCCGCTCCGCTCGGGCGAACAGCAGAGGCGTCGTGAACGCCGTGACGATGGCTGCAGTCACCAGCATCGACCGGAACTCGCTCCGAACGATGCCCGCCGAGATTCCAATCCCCCCGATGATGAAGGAGAACTCACCGATCTGCCCCAACGACAACCCCGCAGCCAAGGACCTGGATAGACCGTTGCCCGAGACGACCCCCGCCAGCGACACGCTTGCAAACTGTGCCAGTATGACGATGCCCACGAGCAGCAGCGACTGCGGGAGGACCGCTGCGGCTGCCACGGGGTCCACCGTCATGCCGATGGACACGAAGAAGATGGCGGCAAAGACATCCCGAAGAGGACGAACGAGAGGCTCAACCGCCTTCTCCTCTCCGGACTCCGCAACCAGCACCCCGGCCACGAACGCGCCCAGTGCCACTGAGTATCCGAGCCCTTCTGCCAGGACGGCGATTCCGAAGCAGAGTCCCGTGACGACAACGACCAGGATCTCCGGACTGGCCAGCCGGACAGACAGGCGAACCAGCCTGGGAATGAAGAGCATCCCCCCGACGACAAGCCCCACCAGGACGAGAGTCAATCTGCCCAGCGTCGCAGCCAGTTGCTCAGCGGCCAGACCCTGCCCGGACGCGATACCGGTGACCACGGCGATCAGCACCACCGCGGCCAGATCCTGGATGACCAGGACTCCGAAGACGAACTTGCGAACGGGGGGAGCGACCTTCCGCTGATCGAACAGCTTGCTCACGACCATCGTGCTGGAAATGCACACAGCGGCTCCGAGAAACACCGCCTCCGTCGTCGACCAGTCCAGGAAGAGCCCCACCGAGAGGCCACACCAGAAGAGAAAGCTCATCTGCAGGACGGCAGTCAGACCGGAAGTCGGAATCACCTGCACGAACTTCCTCACACGGAACTCGAGGCCTATGGCGAACATCACCAGCAGGACCCCGAACTCGGCCAGGCTCTCGACGCGGCGGGGTTCGGCAAACAGCGGGATCGGGATGTAGGGTCCCACGACGAGCCCGGCCAGCAGATACCCTACGACGCTGGACTGCTTCAGAAGACGCATCACGACGGAGATGACGGCCGCAACGCAGAGGACAATGGCCAGATCCAGAACAGAAGTGTGAGAAGTCATTCCAAGCCCTGCGTAACCCCGATCCGTCTGCCGGTGAGCCGGGCCATGGGAAGAGCTCTGCTCGCCGCAGCGATTCCCACGAGCCACCTCATGGCTCGCAGCATACAGGGTCGAACCGTCGGAAACAACGCTCGAATTCGGACCTGCCTCCCGTTGTGTTCGCCCGACACGATGAACCCGACCGGAGCCGGAAGCGTTGGCCCGGGACCAGGCAGTGGCTGAGATGGAGGTCGCACAGGCACACGCACAACTCCTGGACAACTGGTGCCTGCTGGCGTATGCAATGGCCGGAGGGACCCATGGCAACCACGCATCCGCTCAAAAGGAGGCTGATCGAAATTGCTTCGCCAAGTGAGGCCGGAGCCGTCGAGACGAATGGCGAGCGCGCCCGGAGCGACCGACCGAGCCGTACCAGGAGGTACGGCGACCGAGCGAGCGAGGACGCAAGCCGCCAGACGTCCGGTGGATGCGGTC
>VGRX01000484.1 GCA_016875215.1 Deltaproteobacteria bacterium | reverse complement strand
AAAATAGTGGAAGACCAGGGCAAGTTGTTCGCTCTTGCGCTTGTCCGTCCTCCGTTCCGAACCGCTACCCATGTTGTATTCCCTGCATCTGCATCATCAGTCTGCCAGCCCAAGAGGGGAAAAGCAAGACCGAAATGAAAGAGAAGATTCGCATCAGGAAGCGGCCCGCAACGCAGCGACCACAAGTTCCAGCTCACAGTCTGCAAGGGTGCAAAAGTCCAGGACGACACGCCCCTCTTCGACCCTTCCAATCACGGGGGTCGGGGCCTTCCGAAGAACCTCCTCGATGCGGGTTTCGGACATTGCGCTCGAGGTCAGCTCGACTGAGAAGGACGGGACGGCAGCATCGGGGTGCGCCCCTCCGCCGACGCGGGCCGTGGCGGGCGCCACGCGGGCATGGAGCCCGGGAAGCGCCGCGAGCAGGCCGGCGAGCCGGGATGCCCTTTCCTTCACCGTCTCGGGCGGCTCGAGAAGCATGCGGATGACCGGGATGGAAGTTGCGCGGCCGGAGAGGTATGCCACCGCAGTGGCCTCGAGCCCCGCGAGCGTGAGCTTGTCGGTTCGCAGCGCCCGGGTGAGCGGGTGGCGCTTGAGGCGGTCGACGAGGTCCTTGCGTCCGACGATGAGGCCTGCCTGCGGGCCTCCGAACAGCTTGTCTCCGGAGAAGGTCACGAGGTCGACCCCTTCCTTGACGGCAGCGGTGACGCTGTCGGCCTGGTCGAGCCCGGCAGCGGACAGGTCGGTCAGCAGGCCGCTTCCCAGGTCTTCGAGAAAGGGCAGTCCGTGTGCGTGAGCGAGGTCGGCGAGCTGCGTGCGGGTCACCTGAGCGGTGAAGCCGGAAATGGCGAAGTTGCTCTGGTGGGCCTTCATGAGGAGCGCGGTCTTCGGGCCGATTGCCCTGGCGTAATCGTCGATGCGCGTCCGGTTGGTCGTCCCCACTTCACGCAGGACGGCGCCGCCCTGGGCCATGATGTCGGGGAGGCGGAAGGCGCCGCCGATCTCGATGAGCTCGGAACGTGAGACGATCACCTCCCGGCCCCGGGCCAGGGCGGTGAGAGCGAGGAGGACCGCTGCTGCGTTGTTGTTCACCACCATGCAGGCCTGGGCGCCGACGAGGCGGCGGAGGAGGGCCTCGAGGTGCTGGTGGCGGCTTCCCCGTTGGCCGGCGTCGAGGTCGTACTCGAGGTTGGAGTAGCCGGATGCGACCTCGGCCATGCGCTTCAGCACGTCGGCCGCGAGGGGGGCGCGGCCCAGGTTGGTGTGCACGACCACGCCGGTGGCGTTGATCACGGGCTTCAGGCTGGGGGCGAGGGTCGCGGCGAGCCGGGTCGCTGCGCGTCGGGCGATCCAGTCGGGGTCGACCTTCCCGCCGGCCATGGGCAGGGCATCCGGGAGGTCGGTGCGCAGGTGGGTTCTCAGCTCATCGAGGGTCTCGCGGACGGTCTCGGTGAGAAGGGAATCCGGGATCTGCAGGCGGGCCTGAGCGAGGGGTTCGGCGCGTTTGACTGCCTCGACGGACGGGAGTCTTGCGAGCGGTCCGGACGTCATCTGCCACCTCCGGCTGGAGTGGGTGGTTGCGGGTAGAACGCCTCCTCGGCCAGCCGCTTCTCCGGGAATCCCGGGAACATGAGAGCGGCCACGGCGGCCATGTCGGCCGGGAGGGGAGCATGAAACGACAGTCTCTCTCGTGAGAGCGGGTGATCGAAGGCGAGCCAGGCGGCATGGAGCAAGGGGCGCCCGCCGTCAGGGGGCGGAAGCTCCGCCAGGGGTGTCGGAAGACGTCCGTTGCCGTAGAGGGCATCCCCGGCCACAGGGTGGCCGATGGCAGCGAGGTGCACCCGGATCTGGTGGGTTCTGCCGGTCAGGATCCGGATGGCGAGCAGGGCGAACGGTGCGAGGCCTTCCGCGGCCACCCGCCACAGCGTGGTAGCGGATCGGGTGGGCGGGGCCGGGTCGATCGCGGTGAACCGCTTCCGCTCGACACGGTGTCTCCCGATCTCCCGGTCGATGCATCCCTCGTCCTGGCGAAGGAAGCCGGCCACGACGGCCACGTATCCCTTTGCAACCGAGCGTGCGAGGAACTGCTCGGAGAGGGCTTCCCTGGCCTGGGCGGTGCGGGCCACGACGAGCAGCCCGGATGTCCCCCGATCCAGCCGATGAACGACGCCCGGGCGCAGAGAATCGAGCCGCTGCATCTCGGGGTATCGCCCGAGCAGAGCGTTGACGAGGGTCCCGTCCGGGTGCCCGGCTGCGGGGTGGACCACCATTCCGGCCCGCTTGGCGATCACGGTGATGGCCTCGTCCTCGTAGATGATGTCGAGCGGAATGTCCTGCGGCACGGCCTTCGAGGGCATCGCAGGGGGCGGGACGAAAATCACCTCCTGTCCGGCCCGCACGGGCAGACCGGTCTTGCACGCGACGACTCCGTCGACGGTGACGAGGTCGAGACGGATGGCCCGCTGTGCCTGGGAGCGCGTCAGGGCGCCGACGCGGGCCGACAGGAACCGGTCGAGCCGGTTCCCGGCGTCCCCAGCCTCCACGGGGAGGGCGACTTCGCCGTCGAGCTCTTCGGGGAGGTGCGGGGACTGAGGCATGGGGCCGGCCTTCACCCCTTGAGGCGCAGGTTGTCGATGAGGCGGGTGCGGCCGACGAACGCGGCCACTGCGGCGTGTGCACGGTCCTTGATGATCTGGAGCTCTTCGAGCGTCTCGGGGTCGACGACAGCCACGTAGTCCACCTGCGCCCCGTTCTGCTCGATGGCCTCGGTCATCGAGCGGCGCACCATGATCGGGTCGACGGCACCGCCGTTGACCATCTGGCGTGCCCGCTGGAGTGCCTGGAAGACGCAGGCTGCCGTACGCCGCTCCTCGGGGGAAAGATAGGAGTTCCGAGAGCTCATGGCGAGACCGTCCGGTTCCCTCACGGTCGGCCCCGCGATCACCTCTACCGACAGGTTGAGATCGCACACCATCCGGCGAATCACCAGGATCTGCTGGTAGTCCTTGTCGCCGAAGACCGCTACGTCGGGCTGGACCGCGGCGAGCAGCTTGAGGACGACGGTGGTGACTCCGCGGAAGTGCCCTTCCCGGCGCAATCCGCACAGGTGGTTGGGAAGCCGCGTGAGCTCGACCCGGGTCTCGAACCCCTTGGGATACATCTCGTCGGTCTGAGGGATGAAGACGACATCGGTCCCATGCGCCTCGAGCATGGCAAGATCCCGGGCCTCGTCCCTCGGGTAGTTGTCGAAGTCCTCCTTCGGACCGAACTGCATGGGATTGACGAAGATGCTGGCGACGACCGCGCCGCACTTCTCCTTTGCAATGTCGACCAGGGAGAGGTGGCCTTCGTGCAGGAAGCCCATGGTGGGAACCAGGCCGATGGCGATTCCCTGGCGGCTCCACGAGCGGGACTGAGCCTGCATCTCGGCGATGGTCCGGATGACCTGCATGCGCGACCCCTATTCGAAGCTGTGCTCCGGACCGGGAAAAGCCCCGGAACGGACTTCCTCGGAGAAGCGGGACAGGGCGCCCCG
>VGRX01000483.1 GCA_016875215.1 Deltaproteobacteria bacterium | reverse complement strand
CCCCGAGTCCGAGGAATGGGAGTACGAGCTGATCCCGACGTTCGGAGCAGCCTGGCATTTCACTCACGCCGTCTCACTCGGCGTCGAATACTACGGCAAGGCGAAATTCGAGCACGGTGAGATGGAGTACTTCGCCTCCTACGTCGGTCCTGCGTTGAGCGTCGCGGGCCGCTCCTTCTTCTGGACCCTTGCGGCCCAGCCCAGGGTCGACTCGACGGACGAGGCCCCGCAGGTCCAGGTGCGCTCCCTGTTCGGAGTTCTCTTCTAGTGCCCACGTTGTCCCGAGCGGCGCTCCTCCTCCTGGTTCTGGCCGCAGGCTCGTGCAGTCCCCTGTCTTCCGCCGGCAAACCGGGAGCAATTGTCCGCTCCACGTGCGGAGCCTGCCATCTACCCCCCGCTCCAGGTGCATCCTGGACCAAAGTCGAAGCGTGGCACGCAGACAAGCTCCACCTCACGTCGCAGCAGACGGAGGAGGTGCGGCGGGTGCTGGGGACAACCCGGCCGGAGTGATCACGTCGGCCTCGTTGTGCTCCTGCGATGTTCGTTGTGGTGTTGCGGGCTGCATCAGGTAGAATGCCCCGGTAGGTCATGGGCGTACCTGAGCTCCGACGGAGGCGGACAGCATGCATCTGGCAATCGTGAATGGAGAAAGACTGACCGAGGCATTGCGGCGCATGGCCGGTGCGGGTGCGGGCCACATGGGCGGCGCTATCTGGCGGATCTTCTACACGCTCGAAATCGAGTGGGCGGGCATGTGCGAGGAGCTTCCCGCAGAAGTGCTGGAGCCGATGACCCAGGGGCTGCTGGTGGCCAACGACGTGATGCACCACGTGTGCGGCAGGTTCTCCTATTCCGGCCCCACTCCGCTCACACTCGCCGAGGGCAAGCTCGGCATCGGCAGGGACCTGGTGCCCGTGACGCTCGTGGACGGACCTCGGGAAAGCCAACTCCCGATGGACGCGACCGAGGCCGACCTCCTCCGCAAGATGCTGACCGAGCCCATGGAGGTGATCCGCCGCGCAGGCTACACCTCCGAGTGCGACGACGTGGCCGAGCGCTGGCGCACCACGGTCGCGGCAGCGCACAAGGAGCTGGCCTGGACCGGCGTCGACGAGCGGACGCTCGAGGCGGTGCTGGCGCAGGTGGTCCGCAAACGCGGCAAGGTGAGAGCCCCCCGTGACGGGGAGGGGCCCGGACGCATGGACCAGCCTCGGTGCGCGCTCTTCTTCTCCGACTCGGTTATCTTCAACACGTCGGCCTACCACGAGCCGCTGTCGCTCCTGCTGGCCATGCTCGGCGAGATCCTGTCCGACCCGGTCGAGCGGACCAACGAAATCGCCTCGCTGGTCCCGATCCTGAGCGACTATCCCAAGGGGGCCGCGGTCCTCGCCGGCTATGTCGCCGCGCAGAAGCACGTGTCTCCCGAGCTGCTCCACGCCCTGTTCAGCCTCGCACTCGAGATCAACGCTGCAGGCGAAGTGGAGCCGTGGCTGGAGAAGGCCGTCACGCAGGGAATGGACCGGAAGCTGCTTGTCGCACTTCTCGAGCAGCGGGCACGGTCCGCCCGGAAGATCCAGCTCCGAGCCGCTGCCCACACGTGGGAGACCTTGCCGAAGTGGCTCCGGGTCGTCCTCCCGTATGTGCATCCCTCCCCACCGGACTGGCTGCGATGGGTGCTTCTCGAGATCGGCCCGCACCTTGCCAACGTCCCCGAATCGGTGGCGTACAAGGTCGCGTTCGCACTCTCCGAGGCCATCTTCGGCATCGACCCGGACGAGGTCGGGGATGTGCAGCTCATGCTCGAGAAGCACGGGGAGCAGGCCGCGCTCCTGGCTTCTGATCCGATCCTGAGGGATGCGTTGGATCGGAAGCTCGGGTTCTTCGCAGCGGACGCGGAGTGAACGCTCCTTCGGGAGCCGGACTCGAGGCCCCGGCGGCCGGGCTGACAGCCAGGAGCAGAGCAAGCAGGGGGACGCATGGCCACGCGGGGAAGGCAGCACTGGAATGACGAAGTGCACGTCCCCAACCCAGGGCAGCCCACGCCAGGGTTTGTTCGGGGATTCCTACGCTTCGTCGCACCGCTCGTCCGCCTCTGCCACCGCCCCACGTTGAGCGGGATGGAGCACCTTCCTCCTTCCGGTCCCTACCTGCTCGTTGCCAACCACTCCGCCGGCGTCGGGATGGCGGAGATCAGCTCATTCGCAACCCTCTACCTCGAGCGGGTCGGCCCCGCACGGCCGCTGGCCGCGTTCGTCCATCCGATTGACTTCCGCATGCCCGGCCTGCGCACGCTCGTGCGCTCCATGGGGGCAATTCCCTCCACGTACGCTGCCGCCTGCGAGACGCTTGCCGCAGGCATCCCGGTCATCGTGTTTCCGGGGGGCGACCACGAATCGCTCAAACCGTTCTGGCAGGGCAACCGCGTGGATTTCGGCGGCCGTGTCGGTTTCCTCCGCCTGGCCCGTGATGCCCGCGTTCCCGTAGTCCCCATGGGGATCCGGGACGGTTTCCTCACGAACCCCATCCTGCTGCGCTCGAAGCTTCTCGCCACGCTCCTGGTCACGCCCCGCCTCCTCGGAATCAAGCGCTGGGGGCTGTCGCTCTTCGGCACCGTCGTTGCGGCGCTCCTTGCTCTCTTCCTCCCCCTGCCGTGGCCCGCGACCGCTGCCGTCGTCTGGCTCTGGCTCGGCTCTCCCCCGGTCTTCCTGGCCTGCATCCCCTGGACAGTTCGCCTGCGCATCGGCCCCGCCATCCCGCCGGACGAGCTGTTCGGCCCGCACAACGAGCCAACCGCCCCCCACGGTCCCCCCCCCTCAGACAGCCAGCTTGCCTCAGCACTGGCGAGGGTGCAGGACGCGGTGCAGCGACTCGTCGACGGGCCGGACCGGGCGTAGCCTTGGGAGGCTGCCCAAGATCACTTCGCCCATACGACCGCACTGAGAGAGCCGATGCGCCCTCGCCGTGTCGAAGTCCAGCGCCTCGGGGACCGGAACCGCTACAGTCACGCTGAGCTCATCGTCCAACTCACCGGCCGGCCCTCACTTCCAGGTTCGAGTCGAAGAAGCCGAACACCTCCTCCATCCCGTTGGTGTACTTGTACGGCGCCTCGAGCACGGGCATCTGACAGGTGGCGAAGTCGTTGATCTGCCCCGAATAGGGATACAGATCCGGAACCGTCTCGCAGTGGAGTATCTTGAAAGTCGGCTCCCACTCGGCCCAGTCGATGGCATGGTCCGAGACGTATGCACCAAGGCCCGGGTCGAGACGCACGAGCAGATTCCCGGTGCTGCTTCCTCCGCTGTGCCCTATCATCCCGATACGTGCGTGGTCGATCGGCTCGGCGTATCTCAGGTACTTCAACCCCAGGAGCGCCTCGTAGACGCGCATGCCCATCAGGGCGTAGCCATTCTCCATGAACTTCAACGCCACCTCGTACTCCGTGAGCGCGGCGATACCGCTTCCCATGACCCGGAAGGTCAGCATGAGGATCGCGTAGCCGTGGCCGGGATACTCGTTGCCGTGATAGCTGTCCCGATAG
>VGRX01000482.1 GCA_016875215.1 Deltaproteobacteria bacterium | reverse complement strand
CGGGCTTTGGTCGAAGCCCGGAGCTACGTCGTGACAGGCCCGACTTCGCCAACGGCTCATGCCGTCGGTCTGAGCGAAGGAGGATGCCACGCCGCAGCCCGAGCGTAGCGACAGGCGAAGGCGGGCCAGCCGCCTGCAGCAACGGCGGGCTCTTCCTTCTCTCGGGCTTTGGTCGAAGCCCGGAGCTACGTCGTGACAGGCCCGACTTCGCCAACGGCTCATGCCGTCGGTCTGAGCGAAGGAGGATGCCACGCCGCAGCCCGAGCGTAGCGACAGGCGAAGGCGGGCCTTCGCTCTCTGCCTGACGGCAGGAGCTTCGGCCTCGCAGGCCGGGCCTTCTTTGCCCCCAGATTGGGGGCCTCATGTCTTGGTGACCCCATGTACGTCTACATCCTCAGAACCGAGTCCGGCCAGGAACGCTACTACGTCGGCCTGTCAGGCGACCCTGACGTCCGTCTGGCAGAGCACAATGCAGGCAAGTCACCGCACACGTCGAAGTGGCGCCCGTGGGTCCTCGTCGCCAAGTTCTGGTTTGCAGACGAACACAAGGCCCATGCCTTCGAGCGGTATCTGAAGACCGGATCCGGGAGGGCTTTCTGCAGGAGGCACTTCTGACCCGCAGACGGGTTCGCTCGCTGACTCGCCTAAGCCCGGAAGCAGCACTCATTGTGCCACCGCAGGAACTCCGGAGCGGGCCTGAGAGCCGGGTCGCTGGGCACGTGGATCAGGGTGCGGTCGTGTGGGTAGTAACTCTTCCCGTTCGAGTAGTCGTCGCGCAGGCGGGGGCTGACTTCGAGGTGCAGGTCGGGGGTGACTGTCAGGTAGCCGTGGTCGAAGAGGCGGTGCAGGTCGGCTCGAAGCAGAAGTCCGTTGGCAACGTCGTTGGGGCCGTCTTTCGCAACGGGGCGGATGTGGGCCGCGTCCAGGGCCGGGAGGGAGTGCTCGTGGGTCACCGAGCAGGCCCAGTCGTACGCGTCGGAGACGTTCACGCGGAACGTGCCCTGCCCCACTCGCTGCTTCGCCAGCCGGTAGAGGAACTGCACGGTGGCCTCGGGGCTGTCAGGCACGGGTTCGACGAAGTGCTTATGAAGGTGTGCCCGTGCTCGGTTCTGACACTCCAGCCAGATCCGGCGGCCTTCCCCGATGGCCAGATCATACTTCTGGCTCCGTTGAGTCCGCGCATGCCAGTCAGCCGGCTGCGGGATCCATAGGTCTCGCGGGAAGAACACCGGCTGGGCCACCAGCACGCAGCCGATCTCATTCGAGCCGCCCTCTTCGACGTACCCGTACCCCTCCCGGATCCGCCGGATCCGCTCACTCATCGCCTGGAACGACTCGCACCCGTTGCGCTCCTCGAAGCACTCCCACGCCAACCAGTCAGCCAGGGGGATGTAACGATCAAAGAGGCCAAACCCGACGATCGCATTGTGCGGGTGCCGCAGCTTGAAGAAGAAAGGCGAGTAGTGCTCCGCCCGGAAGCCCCGTCGCGACGAAGGGAGCCAGAAGTTCACTTCGTCCAGGCCCCCCATCGCAAAGAGCGTGCGGTACCAGTCGTAGTCTGTGATGGCGATGGTTCCGAACAAGTCCACCTCCTCACCCGGTTGCCCGCTGTTCAAAGACGTACTCCCGGTGGTAGTCGAGGTATCGCTTGTCCGGTGGACGCGCACCGGGAACCAGGGCGAGGGAGCGGACATGCTCCGGCGCCCTGGCCATGTTGGCACCGCCGAACGAATGGGGGTCCATCACGAAGAACAGGCCATACGACAGGATCACTTCGATCGGGAGGAACGGCTCCTGCCTCTTCCCGGCCTCCGGCTGCGACCTCCGCAGAATCCTGGTCCACTGAGCCCTGGCTTGCTCAGGTGTGAGGTCGAGGAATGCCGAGAGTCCCACGGTCATCGTCCTGCTCCGAACGAGTTGAATCTAGCACCATGGGCCGGGGGAGACAACGGTGCTGAGGTCACTTCTTCGGCTTGCCCTTAGGCCGAGGCCTCTTCCCCTCGATCTGCTTGAGTTCTGAGATTGCCAGTTCGAAGTGCTGCTCGCCCGCTGAGGGCAACTCGCGTTGCTGAGCAGCGAACCGGTCGTATTCGCCCTCGGCCTTGGCCACCGCCGCCTCGTGGGAGACCCGACCGGCATGCTTCAGGATATCGTGCTCGGAGAACCGTTGCAAATTCTGCAACGGTTGCCTCGGGGTCAAGCTCCCCCTCCTCGAAAACGTTCCTCACGTGTCGGGAGATGACCGACTTGTCCCGCTGGAAAAGCCCGGCCATCTGGCCCAACGAGAGCCAGGCGGTCTCTCCGGCGAAGCGGACTTCCACTCGGGTCCGGCCGTCCTCGGTCTGGTACAGGAGGAACTGGGCGGGATCGCGTCTGGTCAGATCGGTCGTGTCGGTCATCATGAAGCCCCACGTTGTCTCTAGGGCGACCAGACTCCTTGTCGCCTTGTCGTCCACCAGCGAACCGTGGCGCGAATCAGCCCGTTTTGCAAGTCAAAGGTTCTTGGGCTGGAAGGGCCCCATCTGAGCCGCATCGCCGTGGTCGGCCTGCGATGCGGGTCTGCGATGGGTCGGGCTGTCCGAGGCGGGTTGGGATTTCTCGTTGCAGCGTGCCTCTTCTCCATCCGACTTCGCTCTCGGGCTTTGGTCGAAGCCCGGAGCTACGTCGTGACAGGCCCGACTTCGCCAACGGCACATGCCGTCGGTCTGAGCGAAGGAGGATGGCACGCCGCAGCCCGAGCGTAGCGACAGGCGAAGGCGGGCCCCCCCGCCGAGCAAGGCGAGAGCCCTGGGCGAGTATGCGATGGCTCTCTTGGAAATGGACAGCCGTCCTGCCATCAACTGAGTCACCGGGACCCGCCAGGCCCTGGAGATTGCGCGCCCCTTCGGAGACCCGGGGTTGTGGCTGCTGCCCTGGGGTGGTGTCCACTTCCAGGTGAGGCACAACGGGGCTGCGCTCCGACGGTCTCCGATCCGGTCCGAGAACAGCAAGAACGCGCTGGACGGAGAGCAGTCGAAGCGGTACTGTCACGGCCAACGGGTACCTGGAAATACCCGGGGCGATGTGAACCGATTTCCAGACAGATAACGGGAGTTTGCTATTGGGTGCTACACCGCAGCCTGGAGCCATGCCGGGCCGGGAGGCATGTTCCATGAGCCGATGTGAGCTGAGCATCAGGCTTCAGGACAGCACGTTCTACCCTGGAGACATGATCCGTGGGCACGTCATGGTACGTGTCGCCGGGCCCTGCGACTGCAAACGCTTGACAGTCAGCCTGGTCCTCGTGGCAAACGGCATGCGCCAACCTTGCGACCACAGCGAGCAGCTCTGCAGCAGCCGATGGGAGCCGGGAGAGCACAGCTACCCCTTCGCCACGCGAGCTCCCGATGGCCCTGCCCAACACCTCGGGGAGTACCTCGACGTCCACTGGATCGTCCTTGCGAACGCCGAGGTTTCCCCCGGTGCCGATGCTGAGGCCACCGAGCCCATCGTGCTACGGTTGCCCGCACGCATCGGGCTCCTGGTGCAGCCCGAGGAGCA
>VGRX01000481.1 GCA_016875215.1 Deltaproteobacteria bacterium | reverse complement strand
TTTTTGCACTGACCATAGATGGAGTCGTAGTTCTCCTGCTCGTCGCATTCGGGCTCCTCGTCGGGGAAGCATGTCTTCTCGCATTCTGCGTGAAACCGGCAGATGGAGTCGCACGATGCTTCGTGATTGCCACCGTCGGCAGTGCCCGAGGCCGCACCGCAGGCGACCAGCCCTGCCGCCGCCAATACTGCCAATGCAACACAGCGTAGTTCGTGCCCGCTCATGCGCTCGTCCCTCCCCGCATCACGCCGCCCCAGGATACCGTTGCCGGTTGTGCGAGCCAAGGGTTCGCCGGCCTGCCGCACCACGGCGAGTCCGGCGCGGGTGCCGCGTCGAGCTGCGATCAAGCATGGCGACATGGCAGGCAAGTACCTGCCGGCGGCAGTCACAATCCCGCCGGATGATTGGCGGCCAAGGCGACATATTCAGAAGCACGTGCAGCAGGCGCTGGGGTTCTGGCTGCCGGGGATGGCGCACCAGCCTCCGGCCTTGCCGGCCGCCTGGCAAGCAGCCATGCAGCTCGGCTTCCCGCCGAGGCAGCCTTCACAGCCGGTATCCGGTGCACAGGCGCAGCAGGCCAAGGTGTTGGTGCTTTCCGGATACGCACACCAGCCGTCCGGCTTTCCGGAGTGGTGGCAGGCATCCGCACAGTTGGAGTAGCCCCCCAGACATCCCTGGCAGTTTGTCCACGGCTGGCAGGAGCAACATTGACTGGGATTGGTGCTGTCCGGGACCGGGCATGTGCCCGACGGGTAGCCCGCTGCCTGGCACGCGGCATCACAGCTCGGCTGTCCTCCCAGGCACCCCTTGCAGTCGTCGAACTTGCACTCGCAGCAGGCGAGGGGATCGGTGCTGTCGGGTACCTTGCACGTCCCGGTCGAGAAGCCCGAGGCCTGGCAGGCGCTGGGACAATCCGGGAACCCTCCAAGGCATCCCTTGCAGCTGTCGAACTTGCACTCGCAGCAGGCGAGGGGATTGGTACTGTCGGGTATCTTGCACGTCCCGGTCGAGAAGCCCGAGGCCTGGCAGGCGCTGGGACAATCCGGGAACCCTCCGAGACATCCCTGGCAATTCGTCCAGGACTGACACGAGCAACAGACTGCGGGATCGGTGCTGCCGGGGACCTCGCACTTGCCCGTCGGGTAGCCGGCCGCCTTGCAGGCTGCATCACAACTCGGCTGCCCGCCAAGACATCCCTTGCAGTCGTCCCACTGGCAGACACAGCACTTCTGGGGGTCGGTGCTTTCCGGATAGGCACAACTCCCGCCCACGGCTCCGGTCGACTGGCACGCAGCGGCACAGTCGGGCCATTTGTCGAGGCACCCCTGGCAAGCAGTCCACCCGGAACACTGGCAACACTTCGTTGGGTCTTTGCTCCCGGGGAACGCACAGGTCCCGGTGGGGAAGCCGGCTGCCTGGCAGGCCTTCTTGCACGAGTCGAATTTCCCCCCCAGACAGCCCGAGCACCCCTGCCCTCCGCCGCACGAATTGCCGGGGCAGGTGCAACATGCGTTGGGATTCGCGCTGCCCGGCGCACCGCAGTACCCCAGCCCGCCGCACACTGCGCCGCAGGAGTTGCCCGGCGCACACAGGGCGCACATGGCGGGGGCAGCGGCACCGGGTCCGAAAACCACCTCGGACCGGTCCATGTCCCAGATGCCCCAACCGGTCCCCGCACCGTACATCACGAACGTGGTCCCGGAGAAATGGCCGTGCACGTTCCCCGCCATGCCCGGATTGTGGTTCTGCCCGTTGGCGAAGTTCACATCGATGTTTCGGGCACCGTCGTGGGGCAGCCAGTTGATGCCATCGGCCGACGTGGTCCAGTAGAGCTGGTTGTCGTCCACGTTCCCGTAGATCATGACGAAAAGCCCGGTTGCCGTGTCCAGCTTGACCGAAGCATCGGCATGATTGAAGACCGGCTGACCGTTGTTCTGAACGGTATAGTTGATCCCGTCGGCAGAGGTTGCGAGCATGGTCACCAGCGGGCTGGGCGGCGCTCCCTTGCCCTTGCCGCTGTCCGTGTACCAGTGGTGGAACAGGCCATTCTTGTAGACCACGGTGGACTGGCCGACGCAGTAGTCATTCGGATCCGCTCCGTTGCATGCCGGGTCCTGGAGCACCGGCTGGGGATTGTCGTTGCTGGGATGCTTGGTCCAGGGGCCTCCCGGCGATCCGGCGGTGGCAAGGAACACCCGGTTGCTCCAGTCGAAGTCGCTGTTGATTCCCGTGTAGTAGAGGTACCAGGTGCCGCCGACCTTCACCACGTCGGGGTCGCACACTGCGCTGCCGTCGAGGCTCCCCTTGGTCACCTTGATGGCCTCGACCGGACAGGTCCAGTTCAGGCCGTCGGGCGAGCTTGCGTACCAGACGGAATCCCATGCCCCGGGTTGCGATGGAGCACCGCACCACCACATGTGCCAGCTCCCGCCATCCTGGACGATGGTGGGTCCGTAGTCATGTCCGTTTCGAATCAACGTGGTCCCCCGGAAGGACGATGCCAGAGTTCCCGCGACAATATCGGCCTTGCACTGCGCTCCGTCGCACTGCTGCCCGCCCGGACACGTGCCGCACGACCCGCCGCAGCCGTCGTCACCGCACTGCTTGCCCGCGCATTCGGGAACACAGGGATTGGCCACGCAGACCGCTCCCTGGCAGAACAGGCCGGGGGGACACATGCCGCACGACCCGCCGCAGCCGTCGTCACCGCACTGCTTGCCTGCGCAATCTGAGAAGCAGGAGCACTTGCCGTCGAGACACTGGTCCTGGGCCCCCGGACAGCTTCCGCAGCTTCCTCCGCAGCCGTCACTACCGCACTGTTTGCCTGCACAGTCCGGGAGACAGGGATTTCCCCCGTCCGCACCTGCGTCCTGCCCGCCGTCTGGTCCTGAGTCCTGCCCCCCGTCCTCCCCCGTGTCCTGTATCGCATCTGCCTGGCCGTCCTGGAGGATGTCAGCGCCCCCCTTCGTTTCCTTGTCGCTCACCGCATCGGAGAGGCAGTCGAGCAGCTTGTCGCACGGGGGATGCGGTCCGGTCTCCGGCAGGATGTCGGATACCGGCTCGACCTTGTGATCGGTTCCCACATCCTGGGGTTTCCCAGCGACAGTGTCGCCCGAATCGCCAGGCACTCTCGAATCGTCGCCGGGCGGCCCGAAATCGACGTAGAACTCCGTATCCGGTTTCACCACCACGGTGCCGCCGTTGCATGCCGACACCAGCACGAGAACGGCGACGGCCGGCACGAGAACAGCCGATACGGCAAGAGACCAGAACCTCATGATCCCTCCAAGTGGAATCTGCCTACGTCAGCAAGTCTTGCCCGCGGGGGCGGGTGTGTCAAGCCGGATCGTCTCTCTTCTCGCCATCTGTCGGCCTTGATGATCCCGTTTGCTCTCCTGGGCAGCAGGGCACACTGGGGTCGATTCATGGGCCCCGCACCGGCCGTCAGGTTGCCCGCACCATCGGCCAGCCGCCCCGCACCGGCCGTCAGGTTGCCCGCACCATCGGCCCATCTACCTCCTTCACCAGCGGCACATCTGCTCCAC
>VGRX01000480.1 GCA_016875215.1 Deltaproteobacteria bacterium | reverse complement strand
AGTGTGCGAAGGTGACGTGCAACGTGGCCACCGGCCAGTGCGACGAGGGGAACGTCCCGGACCTGACCCCCTGCGACGACCAGGATGCCTGCACGGCATTCGACCGGTGCATGGACGGAGCGTGTGAAGGGGGGCAGCCGGTTCACTGCAGCGACGCGAACCAGTGCACCGCAGACGGATGCTCGCCGATGTCCGGTTGCACGCACGAGCCTCTTTCCGGAGTGTCGTGCACGGATGGCGACCCCTGCACGGACGGCGACCTCTGCCAAGCCGGCGAGTGCATGACCGGCCCCGCCCTGTCGTGCAATGACGACAACTCCTGCACGGACGATGCCTGTTCTCCGGGCATCGGGTGCAAGCACGTTGCCAACAAGCTCCCGTGCGACGACGGCAACGTCTGCACCCTGGACGATATCTGCTCGGCTGGATGGTGCATCAGCAAGACCCTGCTGAAGTGCAATGACGGAAACCCGTGCACCGACGAGGCTTGCGATCCGATAGTCGGCTGCATCTCGACCGTCAACACGAAGCCGTGCAGCGATGGGAACGCGTGCACGACCGGCGACACGTGCAAGGATGGGGTTTGCCAGCCGGGGGCGGGTCTTCCCTGTGACGACGGGAACCTGTGCACGACCGACAAGTGCGTGGATCCGATCCTTGGTACCTGCACCCACGAGGAGAAGGACTGCAAGGACTTCGACTGCTGCACCTACGACTACTGCGACCCGACGACCGGCGAGTGCGACCACCCGCCTTGCGACTGCCACGACGGCGACCCGTGCACCGTGGACATCCAGCTCGGCTGTCCGGACAACGGCACGCCGATCCAGTGCAAGCACGAGCCGAAGAAGTGCGATGACGGCAATTCCTGCACCGACGACTGGTGCGACCCGAACAGCGGGAAATGTGAGAACAGCGCCAAGGACTGCGACGACAAGAACGGGTGCACCCTCGACTCGTGCGACCCGAAGACCGGGTGCACGCACAAGGAGAAGGTCTGCGACGACAAGAACCCATGCACCGAGGACTCGTGCAACTGGCTTACGGGGGCGTGCGTCGTCACGCCGAAGGTCTGCGACGACGGGAACGTGTGCACGTTGGATTCGTGCGGCCTGCCCTCGGGCGACTGCGTGTTCGTGGCCTTGTGCGACGATGGCAACATCTGCACCGATGATTTCTGTGCGCCTGAGACCGGTACGTGCAAGCACTCCGCACACGATTGCAACGACGGGAACGTGTGCACGGACGACGGTTGCGAGCCAGCCGGGGACAAGGGGTGCACGCACGAGCCGGCGGTCGGGCTCTGCGACGACGGTGACCCCTGCACCGACGGAGATGCCTGCGCTGACGGCCAGTGCAAGCCGGGCTCGCCGACAACCAAGTGCGACGACGGAAACGCCTGCACCGACGATTCCTGTGATCCGGATTCCGGCTGCCTTCACACGCCGAACACCGCCCCGTGCGACGACGGGAATCCGTGCAACGGGCAGGACACGTGCGGCGGCGGCGTCTGCCTGCCCGGTACTGGACCCTCTTGTGATGACGCTGACCCGTGCACCGACGACGGATGCCAGGGCGGCGTGTGCAAGCACACTGCGAACCTCGCGGCCCAAGGGTGCTCCGAGTGGGTGTTCACGCCGAGCGTAAGCTGTTTGACCGGGTATGCTCCGGCCCCGCTATGGGCCATAGGGACTGCGACGCCGTGCGACCAGGGGGACGCGTACAACAACGACCGCATCGTGGGAGTCAACTCGCTTACCGGTACCCAGGTGAGCATGTTCACGATCGCATCGCCGGCCAGCCAGCCGGCCTACCGCCAGCAGCGAATCACGCTGTCGCTGGACTGGAACTGGAATTCGACGTGCGGGGGCTGCCAGATCGGCTACAACCTGCCGGGCGGAGGCATCGCTTGGCAAGGGGGGCAGGGACCGCATCCTCGGGGTGGCATTTCGATGTCTGCTGACGGAACCATGTACTCGTCGTACGGCAGCATCCTGGCAATCGGCTGGGGCGGAAACACGGTGTGGTCGGCCCCCGGCAACTCGGGAGGTCAGGGCACCGGCTCCTGGATCATGGGGGACGGCGGGATCATCGGCTGCGCCAACGGGGGCACTTGCCGCAAGGTCAGCTCGGGCGGTGCCAGCCAGTGGCAGCAGGGGCTGGGATGCAACGGGCCGCAGCTTGCCACCGACTCCCTGGGCCGCGTCGTCGCCTCCTGCTGGGATGCCGGCGTCCGCGTGTACCCGTCGGGTGGGGGCAACCCGGTGTGGACCGTGGATCCGACACCGAGCGTGTCGGCCGCGCTCGTAGCGTCCGAAGACCGCGTGGTTGTTGGAACGAGTGAGGGGCATGTGCTCGTGCTGTCCGCCAGCGGCGCGACGCTGGGAGATCACGCCCTGTGCGGAGCCGCCCAGTTCACCCCCTGGATGATCTCCTCGAACGGACGGGTCTGGGGGCTGTGCGGAAATGCAAAGGTCGTTGCAGTCGGGCTTGACGGCAGCAACCACTACACGTTGGCCACAGGCAAGAACGCCAACTGGGTCGCTCTGGCCAAGGATGGTGTACCGCTGGTCAGCGTCGGAGCCTCGGTGTACCGGTTGAAGAAGGCCGCCGAGACCCTGGCCGCCGCCCCCTGGCCGACGGTGGATCACGACCTCCAGCGAACGAGGAATGGGAAGCAGTAGCTTCTTGCTCGTTTCTCGAGTTCGTGATTCCGTTGAGGCCATGGGCTTGCAGAGAGGAACTCCATGAAGTTGCACGGACGGTGGTGCGGATGGCCTTTCGTCTTGCTGTGCGCGATGCTGCTGGCCTGCGGCGGCGGAGAGGAAAGCGACGGTGATGTTTCGGCGAAAGACGCCGACAGCGGGCTCCCGGAAGAACGGACGTACGCCGGCTTCTCCAGCGAGGGCGGGGAGTGGACCTTCCTGCTCGAGCCGGCGGCATGGTCCCTCACGTTCAGCAAGGGCAATGACGCGCCCATGACGCGGCACTATGACCTCGAGGACAAGGCCCCGTTGAAGTTCTTCCTGAGGGTGAAGGACCAGGGCGGGGAGCTCTTCGGTTGGGAGAAGCCGGGCAGGTTCCTGCTGCACGCGTTCCCGCTGGGCACCGACAAGCCATCGATGTTTGCTGCCATCGGAGAAACGGCACCGGCCGCCCCCGCACTGGTGGCGGGGAGCTACCTGTGGCTCGAGGCGGGGGCCGCTGGGGACGCAGGAACGCCCACCTTCCCGGCTTGGGGAATCCTGACCCTGAGCGCCGAGGGAGCGTGGAGCCGATGGAGCTTCGGGACGCCCGCTGCCGAGGGGGGCGGTATCGCACCCGATTCCTACACGGACGCGTGGCCTCCGGCCTCTTCGCCCGAGGCTGTGGGAGCGTGGACGCAAGTCGCCGGCACCGGGAAGATCACGCTTGCCGACGGAAAGACGCAGCTGCCGGGCCGTGTGTGGACCGAGGAGGGAACTGCGGTGCTCGTGTTGCAGACGGAGAGCGGCATGATCGTTGGTGTGCGTGCCCCGGAGCAGCCCTACGTCAACTCCGACCTCGTGAACA
>VGRX01000479.1 GCA_016875215.1 Deltaproteobacteria bacterium | reverse complement strand
GTTTCCGCGTCCTTGCCGCAGACGGCGTGAGGGGAGGGATAGCGTTCCGGGTCGAGGTCGTCGCAGTCACCGGGCACGACCGAGGCGTAGTCGCCCACCGGGCCGCACAGGCACTTCGGGGTACCGCCGCCGAAGCCATCCTTGTCCGTATCGGTGTAGTAGGACAGGCACCCCTGTGAGTTCTCGGGGTCCGCACCGCCGTCGCAGTCGTCGTCCTTTCCGTTGCACTTCTCCGGGCCACTTCCCGCCAGCGGGTCGCATTGCTGCTCCTGGCCGCCGACGCAGAGCAGCACGGTGTGCTGGCAGACCCCCTTGCCGCAGGTCTGCGAGCCGAGCTCTTCGTCCACGAGTGCGTCGCAGTCGTTGTCCTTGCCGTCGCAGGTCTCGGGCGTGGCTCCTTCGAAGGGGTTGCAGACCTGGGCTTTTCCTTCCTTGCAGTTGGCGGATGTGTGAAGGCATTCGCCGAACCCGCAGGTGGTGCTTCCGAGCCCCTCGTCGTTCTGGCCGTCGCAGTTGTTGTCGAGCCCGTCGCAGAGCTCGGGGCTCGCACCGGCCTTTGGGTCGCAGTACTGAAGCAAGCCGTTTGCGCAGTTGGCCTGGGTGTGCTGGCAGACGCCGACGCCGCAGGTCGCGGTTCCCAGGTCCTCGTCGACCTGGCCGTCGCAGTCGTTGTCCTTGCCGTCGCACTGCTCCGGCCCTGCGCCCTGGCTCGGATCGCACACCAGAGGGGCACCGTCTTTGCAGTTGGGGATGGTCTTGGCGCACTGGCCGACGCCGCACGAGGCAGTTCCGAGATCCTCGTCCGTGGTTCCGTCGCAATCGTTGTCCTTTCCGTCGCAGACTTCCTGAGCAGCGGACTCGAAGGGGTTGCAGATCAGGGTCACTCCGCCCAGGCAGTTCTGGACGGTGTGGGCGCAGACTCCCAGGCCGCATTTCGTGGCGCCGAGGCCGTCATCGGCCTGGCCGCTGCAGTCGTTGTCGAGCCCGTCGCACACCTCCTTTCCGAGCGCATGGATCACGGGGTTCAGCGGGTCGCAGTCCGAGTCGTCCGGAGCACCGTCGTCATCATCATCCAGGTCCACGCAGTTCTTCAGGCCGTCGGCATCGAGGTCGGGGTACCCCTCGTCCACCAGGTAGTCGCAGTCGTTGTCGACGCCGTCGCATTGTTCGACTGCACCGGGGTGGATGGCCGCTGCGAGCGGAGCGCAGTCGAGCAGGTCCTCCACGCCGTCGCCGTCCTTGTCGTCTTCGCATGCGTCCCCTACCCCATCCTTGTCCGCATCCGCCTGCTTGGGATTGGCGACGAGCGGGCAGTTGTCCATGGCATCCTCGAGTCCGTCACCGTCGTCATCACCGTCGCATGCGTTGCCGAGGCCGTCGGTGTCCGCGTCTTCCTGGAGCGTGTTCTTGAGCCCCGGGCAGTTGTCGACCGAGTCCGGGATGGAATCGCCGTCGTCGTCAGGGTCGCACGCATCGCCGATCTGGTCCTTGTCGAGGTCATCCTGTCCCGGGTTGGCCGTCTTGGGACAGTTGTCGACTTCGTTGAGCTTGCCGTCGCCGTCCATGTCGCTGTCCGCGCAGTCGGGCTTTGAATCGCCGTCGAGATCGGAGAACCCCTCGTCCACGTCGGTATCGCAGTCGTTGTCCTTTCCGTCACAGGTCTCCTTGGCCCCTGGGAAGGACAGGGGGTCGGTCGGCTGGCAATCCGCAGCATCGGGAGTGCCATCGTTGTCATCGTCCGGGTCCATGCAGTTCTTCCAGCCGTCGGTGTCGGAGTCGGGATATCCTTCGTCCACGAGCAGATTGCAGTCGTTGTCCTTGCCGTCGCAGACCTCGTCCGCGCCGGGATGGACCTTGGCATCCTGCGGGGCGCAGTCGTCCGAATCGGGGCTCTGGTCGTTGTCGTCGTCCGCGTCGCAGGCATCACCGAAGTTGTCGAAGTCGGTATCTTTCTGGGTCGGGTTGAAATCGACGGGGCAGTTGTCCTGGAAGTCGGCGATTCCGTCTCCGTCCTTGTCGTTCTCGAGACAATCGGCCGCTCCGTCCTTGTCCGTGTCGGGAAAGCCCTCGTCGTTCTGGCCGTCGCAGTCGTTGTCCTCGCCGTCGCACACCTCGGCCTTGGGCTCCTTGCCAAGGCAGACGGCCTTGCCTGCGGTGCACTCGAGAGTCCCGGGGCAGGCCCCATGGAGGCTGGTCACGAGGCAGCCCGTTCCGGAGAGGTCCTCGTCGGTCTGTCCGTCGCAGTCGTTGTCCACGAGGTCGCACTGCTCTTGCGAAGGTACCGGTGCGCTGCACGGCGTGAGGCCGGTTGCGAGGCATACCCGCTCCCCCTCGCAGGTTCCCCACGTGTTCATCGTCGCGCAGGTCGTACCCGCCCCCTCGTTGGCAAACGCCTGCTTGCACGGGCATTCGCCGTTTGCGGACAGGCACTGCTGCACGCTGCTGCCGGCTACATCGAGCACGTCCTTGCACTGGAAGCCGAACGGGCAGGCCTCATCCTCGCCGCACGGTGCGCCGCAGTAGTTCCCCTGGGGGCCGTAGACGGCGCAACGCTCGCCTGCGTCGGCCCCGTTGGCCCAGCACTCGGAGCTGACCTTGCAGGGGCGGCACAGGTTCACCTGCGAGGGCACGCAGATGTAGACCTGGTCCGGCAGGCTCGGGGTGTACTGGGCGCAGACCCAGCCGAAGGGACATTCCTCCTGGCAGGTCATGGTGCATTGCATGCCGTCGGGGGTCTTGATGCAGAAGTCCTCATTGCAGTCCGCTCCGGTCCGGCAGGGCCATCCCGGGGTACCGGGCTCGAGGGCGGGGCCGTCCGGGGGCAGATCACCGGGCATGTCGTCGCCGGCAGGCAGCTCCGCACCGGGAAGCTCTCCGCCCCCGAGGTCGGTGCCCGGCAGGTCGGCACTGTCGAACAAGGACAGCTCGCCCGACGCCTGGTCCGCGTCGGGAGCGGTTGTGACGGACGGCTCGGCGCCGCATGCGACGGCAAGGAAAACGGCGATGGCCAGGCAAGAGGATCCGCGGGTCAGCATTGCTCCACCTCAAATTGATGCGGACATGAGGATAACCGAACGTGCGGGGCCCGCGCAAGGCGAACCGGGTGGACCAGGCTTTTCCGACCGAGCCGCTACGGGATGACAGCGGGTCGATCCCTGTCTCGAAGATAGAGGAGCGCCGGGAGGATCGCCAGGGCGGCGGTGGCCGCTACGATCATGGTCATTGCGGTCAGCCACGCCAGCGAGCGCATGGGCAGGAAGCCGGAAAGGAGCAGCGTGAGGAAGCCGACCGCGACGGCGATGGCATTGAAGACGATCGGACGGCCGGAGGCGCCGGCAGCGGCCTCGATTGCCTCGGCCGGAGCCTTTCCCACGCTGCGCTCCGCCTGGTAGCGGTGCATCAGGTGCACCGAGTAGTCGATCCCGATCCCCACGGCACAGTTGGCGATGAGGGCCGTGCTGATGTCGAGCGGGATGTCCAGCAGCGACATGAGTGCGAAGTTCACGACCACGGCAAGCCCGATGGGAAGCAACGTCATGGCCCCGGACGAAAGGCCG
>VGRX01000478.1 GCA_016875215.1 Deltaproteobacteria bacterium | reverse complement strand
GGCCATGGCCATGGTCGGATGGGACCAGGTGTTGCACGGCCCCCGGATCGGGCCTGCCCCCCTGGATCCGGACGGGCTGGTGTTCAACTTCCGCAACCCCCGGGCCGCGCTGGGGAACTTCTACCAGGCCGCGGCCGAGACCATGGTGCTGGCCCGCCTGCTTGCCGGCTGGAACGAGGCCGTGCCCGAGATTGCCGGGCAGGGCGTCAAGTTCGACCCGGCGGGGGTCCAGTTCTTCGGGCATTCGCAGGGGGGGATATCGGGACCGCTGGCCATCCCGTTCGTGGATGCCGTGGGCAGCATGATCATCAGCGGAACGGGGGGCGGGCTGGTGGAGTCGCTCCTCTCGAAGACCAGCCCAGCCAACGTGAAGGACGGCGTCATCGTGGCTCTCCAGGACGAGAACGTGGGGCGCACCCACCCCATGCTGGCGCTGCTCCAGAACTACTACGACCCTGTCGATCCCATCAACTACGGCGAGCTGCTCTTCTTCAAGCCCTACAACGGGCACAAGGTCAAGACGCTGCATCCGCTGGGCCTCGGGGACGAGGCCACCCCCCCCAAGACGATGAAGGCCCTTTCCCAGGCCATGCGGACCATGCTGGTCAAGTCCCCGTCGCTTCCCGAGGACCAGTTCGAGACCTACAGCGGGGTGCAGCAGATCGAGGAGGAGGACCTTCCCTACAAGATCAGCGGCGGCGTCACCGTCGAGTATGCTGCCGTGTCGCAGGGGGGCCATTTCGTCGTCTTCCACGACAAGGATGCCATCCGCCACTACCTCAACTTCCTCGGAACGGCCTACAAGTTCGGGACGCCCTGGCTGGTGAAGTAGCGCTCCGTTTTTTTGCGCCCGATCAGATCTGTGATCTAATGAGTTCTCGGAGGTGAGACCATGCTGAACACCATCACCGAAGGGATACTCAAGTGGAAAGCGGCCCGCGACGCGACCCGGACATGTCGTGCGGTGACCGTGGCAATCTGCTCCCGGAAGGGGGGGGTAGGCAAGACGACTGCGACCGTGCACCTGGCCGTCGCAGCCGCCCGCTGGCATGCCCGGCGGGTGCTCGTCGTCGACATGGACCCGCAGGGGCACGTCGTGACGTCGCTTTCGTCGTTCGTTCGCCGGGAGACGGCATCCCCGCTCTCCTCGGTCTTCATGGAGAAGAAAGGCGACCTGCTGGATGCGGCGATTCCGACCGACATTCCGAATCTGTGGGTCGTTCCTGCCGACGACCGGCTCGAGCAGGTCCAGATGCTGCTTGCGACGCGGATCGGACGGGAGTTCGTGCTGAAGTCGGTGATGCAGAAGGCGGAGGACATGTTCGATCTCGTCCTCATCGACTGCCCGCCGAACCTGGACACGCTGACCCTCAACGCGCTGGTGGCAGCGCACCAGGTGGTCATTCCGACCGACCTGTCGCTGCTGGGCGTGGAGGGGGTCTCGGACATCGTGGAGGCCATCGAGACCGTGCGGGATCGGCTCGGTCTTCCGGTGCTGGTGGGGGGGGTTCTCGTAACCCGGGTGGATGTCCGGAACAAGGCCATCAACCGGGAGCTGGACCGGCTCCTGGAGCAGCGGTTCTCCGGTTTGCTCTTCAACTCACGGGTTCCGAACAACACTGCGCTTCCGCGAGCCTGCCTGGAGGGACGCCCGGTGTTCGATTTCGATCCGGGCTGTCGAGGGGCGCAGGGCTATCTCGACGCCACGGATGAGCTGCTCGACCGGATCGATGCTTGAACTCCCCTCCCACTTCATGTAGTAGTGGGTACGGCTCAACCCGCCCCGTCGTGCTTGTCGCGTGGCGAGCGTTCGGGGCATGACGAACCCCAAGGGCAGGCCGACATGAAGAGACTTCGAACCTTCCAGACAGTGCCCGCAGCCTTGGTGGCGTTGACGCTCGTCGCTGCGGGGGGCTGCAGCAAGGATGCGCCGGAGAACCGGATTCCTCCTCAGAGCGTGCAACCTGCAGAGCAGCCGGCGGCGAAGGAAGAAGGAAAGCCGGCCGGCGGCGAGGAGGTGATCAAGCCGATCGAGCCCGTGCCGGTGATCCCGATTCGGCCGGAGGAGGAGGATCGCATCGGGCTCCTGGCCGAGGAGGTGCTCGACTTCCTTGAGGGCAAGTTCTCCAAGGACACCATATTCTTCTCCCGATACAAGGAGGGGTTCGAGCGGAACATCCGGGACTCGAAGCAGTTCATCTCGGTCCTCAGGGACATCTACACCACCCGCAAGTACGCTCCTTTGTTCTTCACCTACGAAGATAAGCGGCCGACACTGACGGACGAGGGGAAGAAGCTCAAGGATCTGCTCCTCGGCATTTCGAGCCACGGCCTCCCGGAGAAGGAGTACCGCCTGGAGGACCTCGAGGCGGGTCTGGGCGAGCTCGACCGGCTCGCCGACGAATACAACCAGGTCCGCACCGGGCTGAGCACGCCCAAGGCAGCGACGCTCTGGTCACTTCTCGAGGGGTACTCCAACGCCCCCGACGAATCGAGCCTCAAGAAGCTCCTCCTGGACAATGGGTTCACCAACGCGGACACCGCGCTGGTGCGCGAGCTGGTTCGCTTCTACCCCAACCTGCTCCAGGCCAAGAAGCGGCTCAATGAGGCCGTGCAGGTGGTGGATATCCTTCTCCTGCGGGGCTTCTTCCGGTTCCTCCTGGACTTCCAGTACGTGTACCGGGCCCACCCCTTCCAGACGACTCGGGATGCCTCGCTGGCCCACGTCACCTTCCGGGAGCGGCTCAAGGAGGACTTCGACAAGGCGGAGCCGCGCTTTGCCCAGTATCTTGCCGAGGTCATCCCTGACAACCCGATCTACAGGCAGCTCGGCGAGGGGCTCAGGCACTACCGGCAGATCCGGGACGAAGGAGCCATCGACAAGCTCGTGGTCAAGAAGTCGCTCAAGAAGGGGAGCAGCGGCCCGCACGTGCAGGTCCTTGCCGAACGCCTGGCCGCGGAGGGCTACCTCAAGCCGCAGCACGTGTCGTCGAAGTTCGGGGCCGAGCTGCACGGTGCGGTCCGGGAGTACCAGAAGACCCACCAGCTCAGGGTCAACGGCGAGACCGACACCAACACGCGCAGCTCGCTCAACATCCCGATGGCCACCCGCGTCAAGCAGATCGAGCTGTCTCTGCAGCGCTGGCGGGAGAGCGACATCGTACGGCAGAAGCCGGCCTACTACTTCCGCGTGAACATCCCGCAGTTCGAGGTCGAGGTGTGGGAGAACGGCCAGATCGTCCGGGTCCACCGGATCGTGGTCGGGAATGCCAACGAGGAGGTCAGCATCGAGCGCAAGCAGCGCGGCCGATTCAACCAGACCCCGTTGCTTTCGAAGAGCTTGACCACCGTGGTGCTCAACCCCCTCTGGTTCCCTCCGCCCAGGTTGCAGAAAGAGCTGCTCGGTGAGCTGGAGAAGGAGCCGGACTTCTTCGAGAAGAACAACTACGGCATCAAGATGAAGGATGACGGCTCTGAGCTGATCTTCCAGAAGCCCGGCCCGGACAACGCGCTGGGACTGGTGAAGTACCTGTTCCCCAACGAGTTCGACGTCTATCCCC
>VGRX01000477.1 GCA_016875215.1 Deltaproteobacteria bacterium | reverse complement strand
GAGATCGAGGAGTTCAAGACCGAGTACCGAGTTCGCTTCCCCGGCCGCGACGCAGATGCACTGACAGACGAGGATCTGCTCCGGGAGGTCATGAACACGGTTGGCAAGCCCGGCAAACTCGGTGAGCACGTGAAGTGCGTGGTGAGCGTCTCGATGCTCACGGAAGGTTGGGATGCCAACACCGTGACTCACATCCTCGGTGTTCGGGCATTCCAGACCCAGCTTCTGTGCGAGCAGGTCGTCGGTCGGGGGTTGCGGCGAAGATCCTACCACCTGAACGAGCAGGGCCGGTTCGACCCGGAATATGCCGAGGTCTACGGGGTGCCCTTCTCGTTCATCCCCTGCTCCGGAGGTGCCGGAGCTCCGCCCCTCCCCGTTCCAACGACCCGGGTCCGCGCACTGGAGGAGCGAGCCGAGTGCGCAATCCGCTTCCCGAGAGTCGTTGGATATCGCAACGAACTCCCTTCCGAACGTCTCAAGGCCAGGTTTGGCAAGGACTCGAAGTTTGTCCTCTCGACGGAGCTGATTCCCACAAGAGTAGAGAATGCCCCGATCGTCGGGGAGACCGCTATCCACACGCTCGATGACCTCAAGAAGCGCCGTTTGCAGGAGGTGGCGTTCCGCTTGGCGAAGCTCGTGCTGGAGAAGTACTTCCGCGACGACGCGGGACACGCCAAGGTGTGGGCTTTCCCGCAGTTGCTGCGGATTTCCCGAGAATGGCTGGACGAGTGCTTGGTTCTCAAGGACGACGTGTTCCCTCAATTGCTCCTGCTCGTGGAGTTCGCCCATGAGGTGGCGGATCGGATCTACCGGGCCATCGTCCAGTCCTCCGAAGGAGAGAAGAGGCTCGTGCCGATCCTCGACCCCTACGAGACGTGGGGGAGTTCAGCCTGCGTGGACTTCGACACATCCAAACCGGTCTACCCGACGAATCCGGCGAAGTGCCACGTCTCCCATGTGGTGGCGGACACGAATTCCTGGGAGCAGAAGATGGCCCAGGCTCTGGAGAGCATGCAGGAGGTCGTGCACTACGTGAAGAACTTCAAGATGGGGTTCACGATCCCGTACACCCTGAACGGCGTTGCGCACAACTACCTTCCCGATTTCATCGCTGGCGTGAAGGACAGCGAAGGCGCCACGGATCTCCTCAACGTCGTCATCGAGGTGACGGGAGAACGCAAGAAGGAGAAGGTGGCCAAGGTATCGACCGCAAAGGATCTCTGGATCCCCGCCGTCAACAACCACGGTGGGCTCGGCCGCTGGACGTTCATCGAGATCGACGACCCGTGGAACGCCAAGTCCAACATCCGAGCTGCGCTGAAGGGCGCTGTCGGAACTCTGTTTGCGAGGAGGAGTGCATGAGTCCGAAGAAGAAGACCGACGAGCCGATGCTGCCCGTCCATGCCCACGTCCACATGACCACTCGGGTGAACATTCCCACAGAGGAGTTGCGGGACTTCGTCGCTGACGAGGAGAAGGCTCCCTGGAGCCGGCTCTACCCCCGCGATCCATCCCTGGACCCGCAGTTGGTGTGGAAGGGCAAGGACGAGCAGGATTCCGCGGATCTGGAGGTTCCCATCGTCCCCATCTACATCCAGGAGAAGATCGCGCCCCAGGCCATCATCGAGGATCTCCGACTGGAGCAGAAGAAGAGCAAACCAGCGCAGGCCGGCCTGTTTGCTGCGTTCAACGGGATTGCCTTCGACCGCATGGTCGAGTTCTACCGGCACGAGCAGAACTGGTCGAACCGGATGATCCTGGGCGACAGCCTGATGGTCATGACGTCCCTGGCCGAGAAGGAGGGACTGAAGGGCAAGGTCCAGATGATCTACCTCGACCCGCCGTACGGGATCAAGTTCGGGTCGAACTGGCAGGTGAGCACACGAAAGCGGGAAGTCAAGGACGGGAAGGCAGAAGACGCCAGCCGGCAACCCGAGCAGGTGCGGGCATTCCGTGACACGTGGCAACTCGGAATCCACTCGTACCTTGCCTATTTGCGTGACCGGCTCGTGGCCGCTCGGGAACTCCTCACGGAGAGCGGCTCGGTCTTCGTCCAGATCGGAGACGAGAACGTGCACCTCGTGCGGTGCGTGCTTGACGAGGTGTTCGGGACTGAGAATTTCGTTGCTCAAGTGACCTTCGCAAAGACGAGCGGGTCTACCCGCGAGTATCTGGGGGGCACCAGCGACTTCCTCCTCTTCTATGCGAAGAGTAGGGAGCTACTGAAGTATCGGCAGCCCTTCCTGCCCAAGACGCCTGAGACAGAGGCGGGGGGCCCCTACGGGATGGTCGAATCCGAGTCCGGGCAGCGGCGGCGTATGACCGGAGAAGAGAAGATCAGTCCGAACGCCGTTTGCTCTGGAGGCGGGAGAATATTCAGACTGGACAACCTGCAGAGCCAGAGCATTGGCCGAGAGAAGGGGGTGGGAGCGTCCTGCTGGTTTCCCGTGGACTTCGAGGGGCGACAGTACCTCCCGAAAGCCCAGAGTCGTTGGAAGACCAATGAAGTAGGGATGGCCAACAAAAAGGCTGCATTGCGACTTGCCGCCACCAGCACCGGTCTCTACTATGTGAGGTTCATTGACGACTTCCCGGCGATGCCGATCGGTGACAACTGGACCGACACTGTCCTTGCCGGATTCACGTCAGACAAGCAGTACGTTGTGGAGACCTCGACCAAAGTCATTGAGCGCTGCCTCCTGATGACTACCGACCCCGGCGACCTTGTCCTTGATCCCACTTGCGGGAGCGGAACGACCGCCTATGTCGCCGAGCAGTGGGGCCGCCGCTGGATCACCATCGACACGAGTCGTGTCGCACTGGCCCTGGCCCGAACCCGGCTGATGGGAGCTCGTTACCCGTTCTACCTGTTGGTGGACTCCGCAGAGGGACAGAAGAAGGAACTCCAGTTGTCGGGCCAGATGGCAGCACCGGACAAGAAGTTCGGGAACGACCTGCGCAAGGGGTTCGTGTACAAGCGAGTGCCGCACGTGACGCTCAAGTCAATCGCTAACAACCCCGAGATCAGAGAGGGGATGAGCCGTGAGGAGATCGACAAGGTTATCCAGAAGCATGCCGAGACCGAGACACTGTACGACCAGCCGTTCGAGGACGCCAAGAGAGTCCGGGTGGCCGGCCCGTTCACGGTCGAGAGCCTGTCACCGCACCGCGTCCTTCCGGTGGAGGAGGGCAAGCTGCCGGACTCTGTTCACGAGACCGAGGCCGCATACGGCAAGCAGCAGTTCGTCCCCATGATACTGGACAACCTCAAGAAGGCCGGCGTTCAGAACACGGTCAGGAACGAGAGGCTGATGTTCCAGAGACTGGAGCCGTATGCCGGCGTGGCGTTGCACGGAGTGGGCGAGTACCTGGAGGGAGAGGAGGCTCGACGAGTAGCCGTCTGCGTGGGTCCAGAGCACGGGACCGTCGGCCCGGAGCTGGTGAAGGAGGCGGCTAAGGAAGCCGTCAAGGGCGTCGGGTTCGATCTGCTGGTGGTCTGCGGCTTGGCATTCGATCCACACGTGAACGAGGAGGCGAAGCAGTATGGCAAGCTCACCGTGC
>VGRX01000476.1 GCA_016875215.1 Deltaproteobacteria bacterium | reverse complement strand
TGTGCCAGTCCATGCCCGCGGGGGTCGACGACGTGTGCAAGTCGTGCGGCGGCTTCTGCTCGGGCAAGGCGAGCGGCTACTGGTGCGACGGCGACAGCCTCGTCCTGTGCCAGAGCGGCAACGTCGCCTCCTCCAACCCGTGCGAATGCGGGTGCCAATCCATGCCCGAAGGGGTCGACGACGTTTGCAAGTCGTGCGGGGGCGGCTTCTGCTCGGGCAAGGCGAGCGGCTACTGGTGCGACGGCGGGGGCCTCGTCCTGTGCCAGGGTGGCAACGTCTCCTCCTCCAACCCGTGCGAATGCGGATGCCAGTCCATGCCCGAGGGGGTCGATGACGTCTGCAAGTCGTGCGGCGGCGGTTTCTGCTCCGGAAAGGGGGACGGGTACTGGTGCGACGGGAACGACCTCGTGCTGTGCAAGGGGGGAAGCGCCTCGTCGTCCAGCTCGTGCGAATGCGGCTGTCAGTCCAATCCGGAGGGGGTCGACGACGTCTGCCAGACTTGCGGCGGCAATTACTGCACCGACAAGAAGGACGGCTGGTACTGCGCCGGTGCCACGAAGGTGAAGTGCACCGCCGGCCAGCAGGGGACCGTCGAGAGCTGCGAATACGGCTGTTCCGGAGGCAACGGCGGGGCCACCTGCAATCCTCCCCCTGCGACCGGGTTCTGTGCCGGCAAGGCGGATGGCGACTGGTGCGACGGGATCGACCTGGTCACGTGCAAGGGGGGCAGCGTCTTTTCGGACAAGCCGTGCCCCAACGGCTGCCAGCCCATGCCCGACGGGCAGCCCGACGTGTGCAAGGATGAGCCGGCGTGGTCCTTCTGCCAGGGCAAGGCGGACGGGGGGTGGTGCAACGGCGCCCTCCTGGTCCAGTGCGCTTCCGGGCAGCAGCTCTCCTCCGTCGCGTGTCCCAACGGGTGCCTTCCCATGCCGGAAGGAACGGACGATGTATGCGAACCGAGCCCCCAGGATCCGGGAAGCGACCTGCTGACGGTCACCAAGCAGGGCGAATGCGGGGTCTTCTCGGGCAACGTGGATCTCTGGGCCGGCACCAAGCTGCCCGTGTTCAACCAGAAGAGCTGGCCGAACGATCAGCTCGGAACCTGTGCAGGGCTGACGATCAAGTCGTCCGGATGCCTGGTCTCGACGCTCTCCATGCTCTATGCATACCTCGGGGTGACCCGTACCGTCGGGGACCAGACCGGCAACTCCCCGCCCCTGGAGGATGCGTGGCGCAGCGTGCTCGTCCAGGGGCATACGCGGGGGTACGCTGCAGCGTACACGGACGACGGTGCCTATCTCGGGGAATGCAACGTGATCTGGGCCACGAACCCTCCCGGGGTGACCCTGCAGCACCACTACAACCCGGCGTCGGACTGCATACGATACGCGGAGGCGGTGGCCATTGCCCAGAGCCTCAACTCCGGCATGCCGGTGGTAGCCGGCGTGCACTGGATTGCCGGTCTCGAAGATCAGCACTGGGTGCTCGTGACCGGGGCCGATTCAGATGGGGTCCGCTTCAACGACCCCTGGGGCGGTGCGGAGGGGATCCACCTGGCCGACGGCAAGCTCGGAGCGTACACCATCGACACGTTCTTCACCCCTTCGCTGAACGGAGGCCAGGGATCGGGCGAGGAGGAAGGGGGGCTCATCGACGAGAACGGCAACCCGATCGAAGACGAGAGCTCGATCAGCCGAATGCCGTCCAACCTGGACGATGACGGCAACCCCACGGGGCTGATCGTGGTCGAAGAGGACGAGGCCGGAAGCTCGGGAGGGTGCAGTGCGACTCCGGGTGCTCCCCCCGGCCCCGGCGGCCTGCTCCTCGTGGTCGCATTGGCCGCTGCGTGGCTTGCCCTGTCCCGACGCCGGTCTTTCCACGGCCCCGAATAGCGAGACGAAGATGCTCCGTGTGGCTCCTGTCATCTGCCTGCTGCTGATCTGCCTTGCAGCGCTCCCGGCTGCCGCCGGACCGTCCGCAGCAGTCCGCATCATCGAGGGTCCCACGCCGGTCCCCAACGGCAAGTGCCGCGGTTCCCACGATCTGACGATGATCAATGACCGCGTCGCCTTCTCCTTCGCGATCGACACGGAGCGCCCCTGGGGCAATCCGGCGGGGGCCATCCTGGATGGCGGGCTGGTCGCGGACGGAGAGGTCGGGAAGGACCGCCTCTCGTTCGTCGACTTCCTGCCGGACGGGTGGAACCCCTGGCCGCACGTCCGGCATGAAATCCGCATCGTCGAAGACGGGCCCGAGCGGGCCGTGCTGCGAGTCACGCGGGACTTCCGCGGCAATCCGCTGGTCACGACCTGGACGCTTCATGCCGGCGCCTCGGAGCTGCATGTCGAGACCCGCCTGGAGAACAAGTCCGGCAAGCCGCTGAAGGGGCTGCTCTCGGGCTACTCCTTCTGCACCAAGGACGGCAATACCTTCGTGGTCGAGGAGCCCACGACTGCCGAGCGGCCGGCAACCGGCGGCGCTGATTGGCTGGCCGCGGTACCGACACGGGCGGACTGGGCCGCGGGATACGGCCCCGACTGGGCGGGCGGGTTGCTGTTTCCCGGAGCGGACCGCGTGGCCGGCGGACGCTCCTGGAAGGACCTCTACCGGGCCACCGACGTGGAGCCTGGCGGGGAGGCCCGGCTCACCGCCGTCTACCGCCTGTCGTCCGGCGCCGGCATCTCCGACCTCCCGGTTGCGCTTGCCCGCTCGAACGGTCGCGGGGTCGCCCGACTCTCGGGGACCGTGCGTACCTCGGCCGGCGATCCGGTGAGCGACTCTTACATTCTCTTCGCTTCTCCGGAGGGGGCCGTCATGGGCTGGGCCGCTGGAGACACCGGACAGTCGAGTCGATCGAAATCGCCCGGTCGTACGCAGGGGACGTTTTCCTTCGAGCTGCCCGAGGGACGCTGGCAGGTCCAGGCCTTGGCCACGGACCACCGGTCGCCGCCGGCCAGGGAGGTCGTGGTCACTTCCGGACAGGAGCTGACCGTGGACTTCGACGGGCTCGAGCCACCGGGAACGGTGCGGCTGCACGTGCGCATGGCCGGCCCGGATGCTGCGACGAGCGGGCCGGACGCAACGGGCGCTTCGGTGGAGACGGGCGCACACGGACCGCTGTCGGAGAGGGGTTCGGTTGATGCGTCTTCGGAGAAGGCGACCGAGCGATTGCCCGCGCCCCCCCTCGTCGGGGTGGATGCACGGATCGTCCGCGTCGGAACGCCGCCGCCGGTACGCCACGCCGAGCGGTTCGTGACCTACACGAGCCTGCAGGATCGCGGGGAAGCGTCCTTCCCATGCCCTCCGGGGGAGCACGAGTTCCTGGTATCACACGGCGGGGGCTTCCTTGCACCGTTCGAGCGTGTCCGGCTGGTCGTCGAGCCCGGGAAGACGGCCGTGGCGACGGTTCTCATCCCGCGGCAGGAATCCCCCAGAGACCGGGGCTGGTACTGTGCGGACCTGCACCACCATTCCGACCACGCGGACGGGACGACCTCGCCGGAGCAGCTCGTGCTGTCCCAATCCGCAGCGGGGCTCGACTACTTCTACGTCAGCGACCACGGGG
>VGRX01000475.1 GCA_016875215.1 Deltaproteobacteria bacterium | reverse complement strand
GTTGAGGCAGAGGTCGTGGGTGCACGAGTCGTCCTGGTCCTGGCATTCCTGGTGGTTCATGCAACAGATGTTGATGCTCACACAGGCATTGGCCACGCAGAGATTGTCCGTGCAAGGGTCGGCGTCGTTGCACTGATCGTCGAAGTTGCAGCACGCTGCCACCGGGGCATAGGCGCACATGAACGTGGTCTCGTTGCAGGTCCCCGAGGTGCATGGGTCGCCATCGTCGCAGACTCCGCACTTGCCTCCGCATCCGTCGCCGCCGCACTCCTTGCCGAAACAGTCGGGGATGCACTTGGTGCAGATGCCGCCGATGCAGAGCTTCCCGAGGTCAAGGCAGTCGTCGCCTCCGGGAACCGGCCCCTTGCCGGCCTCGTCGCAAACCGTGGCAACATGGCCTGCACAGAGCGGCTCGCCGGGCACGCATGCCCAGGGCTTGCACACTCCGTTGGTGCAGTTGTGCTCCTCAGGGCAGGCTTCGACCACGAAGTCGGAACCCTCGTCGTTGCACGTCGCAACATTGAAGCTGTCCGCACAGAACACCGCGCCCGGCAGGCAGATGCCGTCGATGCACTTGCCGTCGAAGCAGTGCTGCTCCTCCTTGGCGCAATCCGCAACGGACGTCTCCTCCTTGCCCAGGGCATCACACTGGAACGCCACCTCCCCTTCGCAGTGCTGCTCGCCCGGGACGCAGACCTGCTCGTGGCAGCTTCCCGCATCGCAGTACTGGGACTCGGAACAGGTCTCCGCAACCTCGAAGCCGCCTCCGTCCCCCCGGCAGACGACGACCGCGTTGCCGTCGCAGCTCATCTTGCCGGACATGCAGACGTCGGGGGGGCAGGTCTGGTCCTCGCAGAACTCAGCCGAAGGACAGTCCTCGCTGTCGATGCACTCCACGCATTGCCCGACATCGGTGTCGCAGACCATCTCGACGGCCAGGCAGTCCTCGTCCGAGGCACAGCCGGAGACCTCACACTTCCCCGCAGCCGTGCATCCCTGGCCAGGGGCGCACTCCCCGCAGGCGCCCTTGCAGCCGTCCGGCCCGCAGACCTTGCCTGCACAATCCGGCTTGCAGACCTCGTCGACTGCCTCAGCGGTGTCGACGTTCGGGGTGTCGACGGCATCGATGTCCACGGCAGGCGGGACATCGACCGAGTCGGGTGGTGCGACCTGGTCCTCGGTATCCCCCGGGCCCCCGGTGTCGTCGATCGTGGCGCCGTCCTTGGAGTCGCCGGAGCAGGAGCCGCCAATGACCAGGAGCGCGGTCAAGACCATCTGCGGAAGCAGTCTCATCGCATCACCTCAGCATCCTCAGGGAAACCGGAAACACGTGCAGGAACCGGAAGCATGCTACACCAAGCTGCCGGCGCTGCGCAACGGGCAGGTTTTTCGGAACAGCCTCTTGTTCTCGGACCGCGGATGCGGTACTCTCGACTTCGCCCCATGGAAGGGCGAACATCGGCACGTGACCAGGCGAAGGAGGAAGAACCGCATGAAGAACGTCGAATTGAAAGTCGAGGGCGACATCCTCACCATTCGGGTGGACCTGACCAAGGAGTTCGGACCTTCGTCCTCCGGCAAGACGGTCGTTATCGCCACTACGGAAGGCAACGTTTCGCTCCCCGGCAAAGAAATCAAGGTCGGTCTGAACGTCTACAAGAAGCCCTGAAACTGCCGGTGTAAGGCTGACAGGCGCGGTGCTCCCAGTCGGTGCTGAGGAGGCAGAGGCTTCTTCGGTCGCCTCACCGTTCTCTCTTCACCCACTCCCCGCGCCCGCCCAGGATGATCGGCACTCTTCCCCCCGTGGATGATGAGCTCCGGCGGGAATCCGGCTGCGCGCTCGACCGCATCACGCAACGGCGGCTACACATCGGCAAGCGTCTCCTCGCTGCACGGGGGGCCGTCCCCTACTTCGTGCACTTTCCCCCGACGCATTGGATCGGCGCTGGGTAGAACCCTTCGCATTCCGACTTGACGACGCAGCAGAGGCCGGGAACACCGGCACCAGGCATGGAGGTCACGGTCACGTCGTCGAGGTTCCAGCCCGAGACAGCGAACACCCCGCCGCTGCCGATCTTGAACCCGAACCGAACCTGCAGCTTGGCATTGGCATACGGGGAAACGTCGTGCGTCACGAACACCCAGACGTTGTCCTGGATGCCCGTGCCCTCGCTCTGCCACACAGTGACCCACTTGCTGCCATCGAAAACCTCGACCCTGTTCTGCATGAAGGGGAGGTAGTCGCTGTTGAGCCAGCGCCAGTAGCCGAGCTGGAGCTTCTTGGCGGACTGTGCGTCGATGACCGGGGAGGTCGCCCAGTAGAAGTCATGGAGCTGCTGCATGGCGTTGCCGCCGATCACGACGCCAGCCACGTAGTTGTCGTCCGTCGATGAATGATCGGTTGCCGGATCCGGGTTGCCAAAGGACTGGCCGGACGACATTGTCGCCTTGCCCCTTCCCCACTCCGGCCCGTAGGTCCATCCCTTGTCCGAAGAGAAGTCATCCCGGAACAGGACCGGGCTGCAGCAGCCTTCCGCCCCGGTCGGCACGTGGAGGCACTCCCCGTCCGTGCAGACATCGATGGTACACACGTCGTCGAAGTCGTCGCACTCGGCATCCGAGACGCAGCAGGTATCGGTGTGCTGGCACTTGTTGCCCACACACTTGTCCTGGGTGCACTTGTCCTTGTCGTCGCACTCCTGGTCGGTCACGCAGCAGCCCGGGATGGGGGAACCCACGCACTTGCCTGCATTGCAGACGTAGCCCGAGACGCACGGCTCGGAGCCGGTGCAGGTACCACAGCTTCCGCCGCAGCCGTCGTCCCCACACTGCTTTCCCGCACACTGCGGAACGCACTTGCACTTGGACGTCACACACTGCAGAGGCGCCTGGCAGGCGCCGCAGCTTCCGCCGCAGCCGTTGTCTCCGCACTCCTTGCCCGCACAGGCCGGGATGCACATGCACTTGCCCCCTACGCAGGTCAATCCGCCCGGGCATGCTCCGCAGGACAGCATCCCGCCGCATCCGTCCGAGCCCGTCCCGCACTCGATGCCGGCCTGCTGGCAGGACTTCGGCACGCAGACACAGGATCCCTTGACGCACTGCTTGCCGGTGGCAAAGCAGTCCTGGCCCGGCCCCTGGGGGCCCTTCCCCAACTTGTCGCACACGACAGCCGAGTTCCCGGAGCAGTAGGCCAGCAGCGGCTCGCAGGCCCAGGCATGACAGGCCGCGTCCCAGCACGACTCCTTCATCCCGCAGGACGTCGTCTCGTACGCGAGCCCGTCCGGGGTGCAAACCGCCTTGGTCTCGCCGGACACGCACCAGACGGCCCCGGGCAGGCAGACCTGGGGGAGGCACTCGCCCTGGCTGCAGATCATCTGGAACCCCTCGCAATCCGCCTCCGATTCGATGCCGCTGCCCGTGGGGTTGCACAACTTGGCGATGCTACCCTCGCAGAAAGACGTGCCGGGACTGCACACCCAGGCATGGCACGCCCCGTCCTCGCAATACGCATCGACGCACTCCTCCTTCAGTACGTTGGCGCTGCCATTGGCCGAGCCGACCCAGAC
>VGRX01000474.1 GCA_016875215.1 Deltaproteobacteria bacterium | reverse complement strand
GGGGGCCTGCTCGAAGGACTCGGACTGCCAGGTCCTCTGGGGACAATGCGGAATTGGGCTCGGCGGCTGCTACGAGTTCGTCAACCAGGGGGTGAGCCAGGCCGTGCTCGACGGGCTCGGAATGAAGTACCAGGACATGCAGTGCACCGGCCCGGTGTGCAAGTGCGCTCCGCCTCCCATCCCGGCGTGCATCGGCGGGATCTGTGCGGCAAAGCCCCCGGACGCGGGCAAGTGGACTCGGGTCGAGGGCAAGTTCACCAAGGAAGGGGGCTTCTTCTACCAGTTCGTCGGGTACGAGCTCTCGAACCTCGTAGTGGCTGTCTTCAGCGCACCCGACAAGGTCAAGTGCGAGGTACCGGTGACCGAGGGGGATACCGCCCCCCTGCTGCCGGCTGCGGAGGCAGTGGATTGGCCGTCAGTCCTTCCGACCTACAAGAACCCCCAGAATCCTTTCTGCTGCTGCGACCAGTTCGTGTACGCACTTGATGTCGTCCTGACTGCCAAGGACGGCACCCTGACGAAGGTGTCGACAGATTGGTGCGATGAATCGCTGATGGGCGGCGGCATGCCCAAGCCGCTGCTGGCGTTTGTCGAGTCGTTCCTCGGGGTCTGCGGCACCGCAGCGCAAAAGTGCAAGTAGGAAGGAGGTCGTCCATGATCTCGAATCCGGACCGGCGTGTCGTGTGGCTGCTGGCGGCAGCCTGGTTTCTCCCTGCCTGCCTCGAGAGCAACCCGCAGCCGTTCCCCGGCACGGGCAAGGATACGGGCGGAAGCGGGCAATACCCGACCGGGGAGACGGCGGATTTCGCCAAGGACGTCCCCCTCTCCGTCGACATCGGGCAGGATGCCCTGTCGCCTCCGTCCCCGGACGTCACGGCTGCCGAAGACGGGGCCGATGCGACAGATGAGGGGATTGCTGCCGACACCGTTGGGGACATTGCTCCGCCCGATGCCGTCACCGGAGGCACGCTGACCATCGGGCCCGACGGCAACGAGCCGTTCAACCCGAGCGCGGAGACCTCGACCGACGTGACGGTCAACGCGTTCGGCGACCTGGAGCTGACCGGAGACCAGGATGCTGAGGACAGCCTGTGGCTTCCCGCCTCTCAGGAGGGTACCGTAACCCGGCTGTCGTTGGCCGGCTGGAAGACCGTCGGAAGGTACCACGGCTGCAAGGGGGAGTCGATCGGCGGGGTGGACCTGGCCGGCAACTTCTGGCAGTGCTGCCTCCCGACCGGAGTCGTGAATGCCTATGCCGGAGGGCTGAACGCATGCAAGGACAAGGACAAGGACGGGCTCATCGAGACGTCTTATGATGCCAACGGGGACGGCCAGATCTTCGGCAACGAGATGCTCGCCGCAGGACAGGACGAGTGCGTCATTGCGCAGCTCGGAGGCGGCCTGGCGGACTGCCACGGCCTTGCCACGGATCCGGAGGGACGGGTCTGGGTCACGGGCCACTCGGGAACTGCCAGCCTTCGGCGGCTCGCTGCGGACGGCTCCGGCGTTGACGTCACCCTGGAGACGCCCTACCCGGGCACAGCGCTGGTGTTCGCCCCGGAGGGGGTTGCGTGGATCGCAGTTGCCGAGCCCCCCGGACTGCTTCGGGTCGACCTTGGGGGAAACGCCACGTTCTTCCCGATGACGGACCCGGGGCTTTGTCCGACCGACGTTTCGCTCGATGCGGCCGGCCGGGTCTGGTTTGCAGCAGGAGATGGGGCCGGAGGTGGAGCGCTGGGACGCTTCGACACGACGACCGAGGAGTACCTCCACGTGCCGCTCGGCTCCGAGCCCAAGGCTGTGCTCGGCATGGCGGGCGGCCCCGTGGTGGCATCCCTGCCCGCCGAAGACGCCCTGGTTGGGCTGGACCCGGACACTCCGGAGGCGACCGCCACGTCGGACCTTCCCGGCTGCGGCCCCTGGGGCCTCTTCCCCGGCGCCGGCAACATCCTCTTCGTGTTCTGTCCCGGCAGCAGCTCGCTCCTGACCGTCGGCATGCCCGAGGGCACCGTCTTCTCGACCGCCACGGTGGATCCGAAGCCCGAGGCGGTGGGAAACCACCTCGGCCACTATTCCTGGAGCTGGTTCTCTCCGCAGGGGACCTACCGGCACGTGCTGTCCGCACCGGGAGAGGTCCCGGTGCAATGGACGGCCCTGTCCGTGGAAGGACAGGTCGTTGGCGAGGGGGCGTGCCAGGTGACGGCCCGCGTGCGGTTCGCAAACGACGAGGAGGCGCTGGCGGCGGCCGCATGGAGCGATCCCGGACCGGTCCTCCTGCCGCCCCCCGGGACGTGGGACCTGTCGGGGATTGCAGCGGCCTCCCTCCTCCTGGAGGTCGAGCTGACGCTCTCCTCCCCCGCGTCGACCTGCACTCCCGTCTTGCACCTGGTATCCGTCGGCTGGGCCGAGTAGTGTCTTTGCAGGCGTCCCCGGGAATGCGAGGCAGACCGGGCCCCGGCAGCTCGGCTGAGGGGAGGCAGGCAACGTGCGAGGGTGCGATGCGCAGACAGTGGCTTCTCGACCCTGAAGTCCTCTTCCTCAACCACGGCTCGTTCGGCGCCTGTCCGAGGCAGGTCCTGGACTTCCAGGCCGGCCTGCGGGAGAGGATGGAGCGGGAACCCGTTCTCTTCCTGGGCCGGGAGCTCGAGGCGCTGGCGGATACGGCCCGCCTGGAGCTTGCCGCGTTCCTCGGTGCGGACCCCGAAGGGCTGGCATTTGTCCCGAACGCCACGGCCGGAGTCAACACTGCGCTGGCCGCGTGTCGGCTGGCTCCGGGGGACGAGCTGCTCGTCACAGACCACGAGTACAACGCTTGCCGCAACGCACTGGAAGCCGTTGCGCAGCGCACGGGATCGTGCGTAGTGACGGTCCGCGTTCCCTTTCCCTGTGCCGGGCCGGCCGTGGTGCTGAAGGCCGTCCGGTCTGCGGTGACGCCACGCACCCGCGTCCTGCTCATCGACCACGTCACGAGCCCCACCGCCCTGGTGCTTCCCGTGGAGCCGCTCGTGCGCGAGCTGGCGGATCTGGGGGTCGACGTCATCGTGGACGGTGCGCACGGACCGGGGCAGGTCCCCATCCGGCTGGATGCCATGGCACCGGCCTTCTACACGGGCAACTGTCACAAGTGGCTGTGCGCCCCCAAGGGTGCGGCGTTCCTGTGGGTCCGGGAGGACCGCCGGGAGGGGACCCGCCCCCTGGTCATTTCGCATGGCGAAAACCACGCGGGTACCGGGCGCTCGCGCTTTCGCTCCGAGTTCGACTGGACCGGCACAGCCGATCCTACGCCATTCCTCGCGATCCCTGAGGCGATACGGTTCCTGAGCTCGCTCTTTCCCGGCGGGATGGCGGAGCTGCAGGCCCGGAACCGACAGCTTGCGCTGGAGGCACGTGTGCTGCTGGCGGACGCCCTGGGACTGTCGCTGCCGTGTCCGGACGAGATGGTCGGGTCGATGGCGACGCTGGTGCTCCCCGGGCCGCCGCTCTCTGAGGGGGAGCCGCCGGGGCTGGGCGACCGGCTCCAGGATGCTCTCTGGGACCGGCAGCGGATCGAGGTCCCCGTCATTCGGTGGCGCC
>VGRX01000473.1 GCA_016875215.1 Deltaproteobacteria bacterium | reverse complement strand
CCCCTTCTCTGCAGTGGACCTGTAGTGGGGCGTAGGTGCAGAATGGGCGTTCGGGACTCCGGTGGGGTGAGGGGCCGGCGAAGGTGGCCAGGCAAGGCCCTTCCACCGAAAACGCGCTTGAGGCCCGCCTGCGCCAACAGGGGGCCTCGGTCACCGGATGGAACGAGTATCGAGACATCCAGCAACCCTACGATACGGGATTCGCGACGATTTGGGAATACGCAGAAGCGGTGAGGCTGCGAGAAGTGGACTTCTCGGCCGTGTGGGAGGGGAAGTGTCCCATCTGCGGGGTCCGGGGCTGCTTGCGGCGCATCCCGAGCTACGAGCGGACGGTGACGGAGCTGTTCCCGGAAGTGCGGACCGGTAAGGTTCCCGTGGTGCGGCTTCTTTGCCGCAAGACGGGGCGGACGGTGTCGCTGTTGCCGCTGGAGCTGGCGCCGTTCCACCGGTACACGGTGCCGACAATGTTGCGGATCCTGGTGTTGCTGCACGGCCTGTTCGGACGGGGAGTGCAGAGCCTGGAGGACGCCGTGCTCGATGTCGTTACCGATGACAACGACCTGACCGTCGGCGTGGTTGGGCGCTGGTCCGACGTGGCGGTGCGGGGGCTGAGTCGGGGCCATGCGGAGCTGCGCAAGGAGTACGACCTGTCGGGTATCCGTTCAGGCACGGGGCTACGTGGACGTACGGGCGAAGTGGTGGCCTACCTGGACGCATGCGGAGTTCGTGGCCCTCCGGCATCGGCGGCGGAAGTCCCCCCGCTCCTGCAGTCCTACAGCCGTACGACCGGGCGGTTCCTGGTGGGACGGGCCACCCAGGACCGAGGGTAGAAACGGGATGGCGCAGGGGCGGGTCTGTTCACGGGCTTGTTCCCGCATGCCGACCGGGCACTTCTGACCGCGGCAGCGGACCACAGCAGCCACTTCGGGGGGGCTTCGGAGATAGCCCGTCTTGCACAGGCTGGTCTGACCAGCAGTTGGATACGGATTCCGACGGTTCGCTGTGGGGGTGAACCGCGCGGAGCCTGATTCGACGCTCGTGTACGCCACGCGGTATGCCTCTGCGTACGCCGCAATGGAGCGGCGGATGCGAGGTGTTTGATGAACGACGAGACCCGAGAGTTGATTGCGTTGATGCGGTTCAAGCTCATCAGCCCGGTGCTGGCCGAGCCGGGCCGGCTGCGGAACGAGTACTTCCGTACCCAGGCGCAGCAGGAGCACAACTTCCCCCACTACGGCCCGCGGCAGTACAGCGTGTCCGCCTACAAGGAGTGGCTCAAGCGCTACCGCAAGTACGGCTTTGAGGGACTCAAGCCCACGGCCCGCTCAGACCGTGGCGCACCCCGTCGCCTGGCCGCCGATGTGGTCCAGATCATCCGCCGGCGCTGGGAGGACAACCCCTTCCTCACGGCTCAGTTGCTCTACCGCCAGCTGGCCGACGAGGGCCGACTCGGCGACCCGCCCGCCTGCTACAACACCCTCCTGCGCACCCTGCACCGCGAGGAACTGCTCCCTCGCAAGGCCGGCCGCACCGACGCCCGCAAGCGCTTCGAGATGCCCGAGGCCAATGCCCTCTGGGTGTGCGACTTCATGCACGGTCCCCAGGTGCTCGTCGAGCGCCGACTCCGCAAGGCGATACTGTGCGCCATCATCGATGACCACAGCCGCCTCATCGTCGGCCATGCGTTCAGCGTGCACGAGACCATCTCCGCCCTCACCCTCGTGCTCAAGGAGGCCATGCTGGTCTATGGACAGCCGCTCCGCTTCTACGTGGACAACGGCCCGGCGTTCGGGGCCGACCTCCTGCTCAAGGCCTGCGCCCAGGCCGGGATCTCCCTCATCCACTCCAAGCCCTACGACGCCGCTTCCCGCGGCAAGATCGAGAGGTTCTTCCGCACCGTCCGGGAGTGCTTCCTCCCCGGGCTCCAGGGGACCTGCACCCTGGAAGACCTCAACCTCGCCTTCGACGCCTGGCTGCGCGACGAATACCACCACCGCGTGCACTCCGGCACCGAGCAGCGGCCCGTCGACCGCTACATGACCTCGGTCGGACGCATTGAGGTCCGCCGTTTCAGCGCCCACGAGCTCGACGAGATCTTCCTCATGCGCCATGAGCGCATCGTCAACCACGATGCCACCATCTCCTTCAAGGGCCGCATCTACGAGGTCCCCTCCGCCTACATCCGCCAGCGCATCGAGATCCGCCATCCCATCGACGCCCCGGAGGACCTGGCGCTCTACGACAACGGCCGCAGAGTCTGCGCCCTCAAGCTCGTGGACGTCCGTGAGAACGCACGCACCTTCTGTCCCCAGACCGCGGCCACGGCCGTCTCCTTTGCCGACCAGAAGGTGACGTCATGAAAGACCTCGTCACCTGGTTCGGATTCAAGCGGCACCCCTTCGACAAGGGCATCAAGACCTCCCAGGCGGTCGATACCGGCCCTCTGCGCGAATGCGCCGCAAGGCTCGACTACATCAAGCGCCGACAGGGGATCCTGCTGCTTACCGGGGACCCCGGCGTCGGCAAGACCATCGCCCTGCGGCGTTTCGTAGACGGCCTCAACGAGACTCGCTACCGCTCCGTCTACACCCCCCTCACGACCCTCAGGGGAGCCGACCTCCTGCGCCATCTCAACCAGATTCTCGGCCTCCCACACCGCTCCGGCAAGAGCGCCCTCTTCTCCCAGATCCAACGCGACATCCTCGAGTCTCACGAGCAGAAGGGACGGACCGTCGTCCTGATCATTGACGAGGCCCATCTTCTCCAGGTCTCCACGCTCCACGAGCTCCGCCTGCTCACCAACTTCAAGATGGACAGCTGCGACCCCTTCATCCTCATCCTCGCCGGCCAATCCGACCTCCGACGCGTCATGGACTACGCCATCATGGAGCCTTTCGCCCAGCGCCTCGGAATGCGCTTCCACATGGGGCCGCTTGCGCCCGACGAATCCGCCGCCTACGTCCGCCACCACCTCCAACTCGCAGGCGAACACGAGCCCATCTTCGCCGACGATGCCCTCCGGGCCGTGCACGAGAACGCCTTCGGCATCCCCAGACGCATCGGGGCGCTGGCCGAGCAGGCCCTCAACTACGCCATGTTTGCCGACAAGCGCACCATCGATGCCGACATGGTCCTCAAGGCCCAGGCCGGGCAGTGAACCCCCTGCCCACGCGTGCCGCACGCCCCCCCCTCCGCACACCAGTGCGGAGGGGGGCCAGCCAGCCGCACGCATCCCGGTCAGAATACCGTGGTGCGGTCAGCCCTTTCTGGCTCGCCCCCGCTCCGATCCGACAATCGCCCCGTCTTCGAAGGCCCGAAACGACCCACCCCTCGGTCAGAACAGCGCCTCAAGTTGTTGGCAGAACAGCGCGGTAATCAACAGCCTGACCTCTCCTTGAGTACGTGGGCCTGGAAGCCCACCTGCAATGCGTTCAGCAGAGCGGCAAGCGTCGTCGGACCGGCCAACATGATCCGCTGTTCCCGCTGGATTTGTTCCACCAGCCCCGGATCGCGGAGGACCTCGGCATAGAGCCCCTCAGCAGGAAGATACATGACTGCAAACTCGGTCGTGTGCG
>VGRX01000472.1 GCA_016875215.1 Deltaproteobacteria bacterium | reverse complement strand
GTGGCCGCTGCAGACCGGCCGGAGCCTGGCTCGCAAGTCCCCCTATCTCGATGGGATGGAGCCGGGAAGCTGGCAAGCCGCTGCCGCGGGTTACGGCTCCCACGGCAACCAGGGCACCCCCGGGGCGCTCAACCTGGACGGCGGTCCTCTTTTCACCTCGCCGGTCTGCAATGACGAGCTTGCGTGCACGCTGGATCTCTGCTCCTCGAAAACCCCCGGGTTCTGCTCGCACCATCCGCTGCTCCTGTGCTGCCTCGGCGACGCGGATTGCGAGGACAAGAATGCCTGCACGCTCCAGTCGTGCACCAAGTCCGGCACCTGTGCGTTCGTGGTATCCGCCGGCTGCTGCAACGCGGCAACCGAGTGCGACGACTCCGATCCGTGCACGAACGACGCCTGCGTCAACCACCTGTGCCGCCACGGCCCGAAGTACCCGGGGAAGATCTGCTGCACCTCGGACGAGGACTGCGACGACGGCAATCCGTGCACGAGCGGGGAGTGTACGGGGGACCTGTGCACCTTCGTGAAGATCCCGGGCTGCTGTGCCGCGGATTTCCACTGCAAGGATGGCCTCTTCTGCACGGCGGACGTTTGTGATCCCGCGACGCACAAGTGCGTGCACCCACCCATTCCCGGGTGCTGTCAGAGCGCTGCCGACTGCGAGGCGGCCAAGCCTCCGGAGCTCTACTGCCGGCCCGCCTGGTGCATCTCGAACCAGTGCAAGTACGGCCCCCCTGCACCGGGTTGCTGCGCACAGCTCGCCGACTGCGACGACAAGAACGCCTGCACGGTGGACATCTGCAACGTGGCCGCCCACACGTGCATCCACGAGAAGGTCGGCCCCGACTGCTGCACCAAGGCCGTGGACTGCAAGGACGACGGTGACCCGTGCACCGGCACTGCCTGCCTCCAGGGCAAGTGCAAGCACCTCCCGGTCTTCAACTGCTGCCTCTCTTCCGAAGGCTGCGACGACGGCGACATCTGCACGCTCGATACCTGCGTCAACTTCCGCTGCCGCCACATTGCCTCCGGCCTCAAGGGGTGCTGCGTCACGGACGCCGCATGCCCGGAGGACGGGTTGCCGTGCACCATTCGCAAGTGCTCTTCGGGGGAGTGCATCCACCCCGTTTCCACCCCGTGCTTCACCCCCATGGATTTCATCGAGACGTTTGACAAGCCTGCGACCCTCGATCAGTCCGGGTTCGTCCCCTTCCTGCCTGCCGGCCAGGCTGGGAAGCCCCCCCCGTGGACTCTCGTGACTGCCGGGAGCCTCGGCCCTGACCCGCACCTCGCCGTCACCTATGGGCCGGGCAAGCCGGGTTGCCTGGCATCCCCCTGGCTGCTGCCCAAACCGGGAAGCCAGAAGATCACCGTCGCATTCGACCTGGCCGCGTCGGTCGAGGGGGGCAGCCTCGTCATCGAGCTTCTCCAGCAGATCGAGGGCCAGGAAACCTGGGCTCCGGCCTGGCAGACCTATTCCGCGGGCGCACTGAACCAGCACGTCAACGTGCAGCTCCAGGCGACCTCGCAGCCGAGCCAACACCGTCGATACGCTCTCTGTCTCAAGCCCTTCGGCGCGGCCGGCATCGTCCAGCTCGACCACTTCGTGGCAGCGGCAGCAGTTCCTCCCCAGTTCGTGGGGACCTACAGCCCGATCCCCGCGGCACCGGCCGTTCCCGGCGTCCGCATCCTCAGGGCCATGGACCCGCTCCAGCCCCCATGGCCAAAGTCGCTGACCTTCTTCGTTCAGTCCGGGCCCGCCTACGCCTCCATCGTTTCGATGATGCCCGCAGGAAAGCCGCTCCTGCACCAGGCCAAGCTCACGGTCGCTCCGCCCCCATCCGTCAAGCCCGGCATCCTGCCGCTGATCGTGCGGGTCTACCTCGGCCCTCTCTATGCGCAGATGGAGCTCAAGCTGCACATCAGAACCGGTCCCTGCCAGGCCGATTCCGACTGCGACGATGGCTCCGAGTGCACGGTCGATTCCTGCGCCGCAGGAACCTGCCAGTGGCCCCTGATCATCCCCTGCTGCGGAAACGGCAGCGTCGAGGACACCGAGCAGTGCGACGACGGCGGCACGCTGTCCGCAGACGGCTGCTCGGCCGCCTGCACGCTGGAGGACAACGACTGGGACGGCCTCTTCGACTACGACGACAACTGCCCTGCGCTCGGCAACCCGGGCCAGACCGATCTCGACGGCGATGGAATCGGCGACCCGTGCGACGCCGACGTGGACGGCGACGACGCACCCAACGACCTTGACAACTGCCCGCTGCTTTCGAACCCCGATCAGGCCGACTTCGACGGCGATTCCCTGGGGGACGTCTGCGATTCCGACGACGACAACGACGCGGTGGAAGACCCGCAGGACAACTGCCCGTTCATCTTCAACCCGGACCAGGCCGACACCGACGCAGACCTCCTGGGCAACGCGTGCGACGATGACGACGACGGCGACGGGTTGCCCGACGCGGCGGACAACTGCCCGCTCGCTGCCAATCCGGACCAGGTCGATTTCGACATGGATGCGGCCGGCGATGCGTGCGATCCGGACGCGGACGGTGACGGCTACGATGCACCGTGGGATTGCGACGACCAGGCCCCCTCCATACACCCTCGCTGGGTCCTCGTGTCCACGCCGCCCGAGATTGCCTGGCGCTGGCTGCCCGGGACCGGGGTCTCCGGGACCGGTCAGGCCTACTCCGGGAGCCCCCATGCGGAAACCGACCACGAGCTGTTCCTGTCCGGGGAAACCGCCCAGCGGCAGACCCAGGACGGACTCGACTGGTCCGTCCTCGGGGCCTCCGACGACCTGCTGCTCCTGCGGGCCGCCGGAACCGAGGACGTCGGCTTCTTCGTCTTCGACCACGGCCTCTTCCTACCGCTGGCGGACAAGGAGATCGACCCCGCGCAGGCGGTCGTCCAGGCAAAGACCGCCGCCTGGATCTCCGGAACCCAGTCCAAGGCCGAGGTCCGTTTCTGGAAGGGGGGAAAGGTCTACCCCCTGACCAACAACCAGAAGGCCGAATCCGCTCCAGCGCTCTTCGGGTCCCGAGTCCTCTGGATCTCGCAGGGAGATGTGGTCTACTTCGATGGTGCCACGCCCCTCCCGCTGACCGGTGATCCCTTTGTCGAGACCGCCCCCAGCCTCTACGACGATACCGCGTGCTGGGCCCGCTTCGACGGGCCCGGGAACACGGGCAACATCGTCCGGTTCGACCTGCTCCACGGCTCCAGCGAACACCTCACCAAGGACTCGGCCGACGACCGAGCCTGCGACGCCGGTCCGTACGGAATCGCCTGGGTCCGCAAGCCGCCCGGAGGCGGAGCCCAGGTCGGCTTCGCACCTCCCGGCGGGGCAGCGACGGTTCTTCCCGCAGGCCCCTTCCAGACGGTCCACCAGGTCGCGGTCGGCAACCACTTCGTCCTCGTCCTGGCCTCCGACGGGATGGGGCGGTCCGTCTGGGCCCACGACGGACTGGAGCTCGTTCAGCTCGCTACCCATCTTCCTCCCGACTCCTCCCTCTCAGTCCAGGACGGCAGCGCAGCGTGGATCGGCGAAACCGGACCGATGGGC
>VGRX01000471.1 GCA_016875215.1 Deltaproteobacteria bacterium | reverse complement strand
CCCCCCCTTGTTCTGGGCCCCTCGGTAGGTGCTCAGGACGATCCGGCCGCCGGCCGGGGTGGCGTCGAGCGCGTTCAGCAGCAGGTTGACCACGACCTGGCGCATCTTCTCCGCGTCCATGGGCACCAGGGGGAGAGCCGGATCGAGCTCGAGCTTCGGCAGCACCGACGCACAGCGGGGGTCGAGCCTGGCGACCCGGAGCGCCTCCTCCGCCACGAGGTTCAGCGTGGAGCGAGACCTCCTGAGCCGCCACTCTCCGCTGGCAGCGAACGAGCCGAGCCCCCCCACGAGATCGAACAGGGACTGCGCCGAATCCGCCCCCACACGGATGTACTCGGCCAGGGCCGGGGGGACCTCCATGTCCTTGGTCATGTCGGCCAGCATCTTGACGCCCGTAACGTGGTTCTTCAACTCGCGGATGATGCTGCCCGTGAGCTGTCCCACGGTGGCCAGCTTCGCGGATTCGAGCAGCTTCTGCTGCGTCCTCCGCAGCTCGTCCAGCGTATCGACCAGCTTGACATTGCGCTTGTGCAGCTCCTCTCCCAGGCGCCGGATGGACAGCATGGACAGGCGGTACTCGAGCCCCTGGCGGACCACGCCGAGGACATCTTCCGGCTCCCACGGTTTCAGGATGAAACGATAGACCTCGCCCTCGTTGATGGCCTGGAGAATGGCCCGGGCATCACTGTACGCCGAGACAATCACACGGACGGTGTACGGGTGGCGTTCCCGCACCAGCTTGAGCAGCTCGACGCCCGTCATCTCCGGCATCCGCTGGTCGGAGAGCACCATGTCGAACTCCTGCGTCTCGACCAGTTTCAGCGCTTCCTTCGGCGACAGGGTCGTGGTCACCGTGTAGGAGTCGGAGAGGAGCGCATCCAGGATCACCAGGTTGCCGCCGTCGTCGTCGACGGCCAGCACCTTGCCTGGAACCAGCTTCCTGGCAATGTCCTCCCCCAGGTGCGCGTGCACCAACTTCATCAAGTCCATGGAATACCACCTTCATGCAGCCGCGGCAGGGGCACTCCGCGACATGCGCGTCACCGCCAGCAGCGAGGGTACATCCACTTGTCCCCCCCCGCAATTTTCGCTACACTCGGCTCGACCGTTGCGGAGACGGCGCTGCGGATCCCCTCCTGGGATACGCCGCGCTCACTCCGGCCCGTGCTCCCCGGGAAGGTCCGGGTTCCCCTTTTCCGGCAACGTGGGCAAAGGAGCGCAGTCTTCCATGAGCCTCGCCCTGTTCTTCCTGCTTCACGCCAGGTTCTTCCTGGCACCGCTTCCTGCGGAGACGTCCGGACCGCAGGCGGTGCTGCTGCTCGACCCCGACTACTCCGCGCCGGCCCCGGATGCAGCGGTGCCGTTCGCCGGATTCGATGGCAGCCACGTGTTCTACTCCGACGGCGTGGGCGTTACCGGCGTCGATCCGAAGACGTCGCTGGTCCGCTGGCAGGGAGGAGAGCTCAAGACCGTCCGATACGTCGTGGACTACTCCGAACGGTTCCTCATGGTGGGCGAGCATGCCCAGATGATGAGCAAGAAGAGGGGAAAACGGGTGTGGGACTTCCCGCTCAACTGCTTCTCGGCAGCGGAGTGCAACGCGGACATCCTGGCCCGCACGGACGACTTCATCCTCGTCGGCGGGTTCGGCAAGGTCTACAACATGGTCGTCCCGGTCTCTCTCCAGGACGGGAAGCAGCTCTGGCCGTCGTGGCTCACCACCTGCGGGATCCGCAAGGCCGCGCTGGTCGCTGATTCGCTGGTGCTGGCCTGCGCATCCGAGAAGCCGCTGGTGCAGAAGATCGACCTCAAGACCCGCCTGACCCGCTTTGCCGTGCCCTCCCCGGTGGCCGGCTTCTCGACCGAGGATCTCTATGCAAGCAACACCTACCTGTTTCTCGTCGGAACGGTCGAAGGGCAACGGAAGCTGCTCGTGCTCGATACCGGAAGCGGTACCCTGGTTGCCCGCTTCGGCGTGAAGGAATCGGCCGGAGAGAGCGGCTACCTGGTCTCGCCGGACGCCGGACGATTCGTCCCGTGGCAGGTGCGTCAGGCCGAGCTCGTCCTGTGGGGAATCGATGCCGGCACCGAGAAGACCGTCTGGCAGCAGAAGTACCCCTCGGGACGCATCGTCGGCCAGGAGGGGGCCCTCGCTGTGATCCTCGCATCCTCCCCCGGCGGAAGCCGCCTGGTCGGGCTCGACCTGGCCGGAGGGAAGGCAGCCTACGACCTCGAGCTCCCGTTCCCCTCTCCCGCAGCCAGGCTCGACAGAGGGCAGCTTCTCGTGCTCCAGGCCGGGGATTCCGACTTCGTCGTGCTCGAAGCCGGAACCGGCGAGGTCACCCACCTCGGAACGCTGAAGAGCCCTCCGCCCGCAGCCCCCCGCCGCCTGTACTTCTCCTGGGATTCCGGCCGATTCGTGACCCTGGTCGACAACGAAATCACCCTGTATGCGTCGGGTCCGATCGCAACCCTCCTTTCCGGGCTCGACGCAGCGCTCAGCAGCGGCGACCGGGCGGAGGCGGACCGCCTGCACGGCCGGCTGGCCCCCTTCCGTTCGGTCCTTCCGGACGCATCACGTGCAGACGAGCAGATGACCCGGTTCCGCTGGCTCCTCGCGGAGATCGCACTGCGAAAGGGACAGACCGACGAGGCGGCTGAGCTCGCTTCGACAGGAATCGCGCTGGCCAGGGAGCAGGGGCTCCCACGCTGGCTCGGGCAGGTGGCGAGGTTCGCCCTCGAGGTCGCCGCAGGCCCTCAGTCCGACGCAACGGGCCAGGTTGCCCTGGACGCGCTGATGCTCGTCCGCGACTTCGCGATCGCCTCGGCTGAACCCTCCCCGGAGGGGGCGACGGACGAGATCCTCGTGCAGCTGCTCGTCGCCCTGGCCCAGCCGCTGTCTGAAACGGCCGCTTCGGCCGACGCCCTCGACTCGGTGCGCAGGCTCCACGAAGTCCCCCGCTTCGCACCGCTGGTGGAGGCCCATCCGTTCTGGACGATCTTCCTCGTCAAGGACGTGGAGACCACGCTGGAGGCGGCCGGCCAGGCCGCGGAGGTCGGTGAGACCGGGCTCGCTGCCGAGCTGCTGCGCGACCTGGCCAAACTCCCCATGGCGGGACGGCTGTTCGGCGACTCGTTCGACCCCTGGCTCGACGCGCAGGGGCTCTATCTCATGCCTGAAGAGCTCCAGGCCGAACGCCTCCCTCCGCTGCTGAAGGCCCTGTCCGGCCAGGCCCGTACTGCAGGCCGGTCGGTGCTGAGCGAGGCCGACCAGGAAGCGTGCCGGCTCGTCTGCGCGACCGCTGCCCGCTTCTGCCCGGGTACCTGCATCAGCCAGGACGACTGCCGCAAGGAGGAGACCGCCTGCACCCGGACCTGCAGGAGCGGAAAGCCGCGTTTCAGACCGGTGAAGCTCAACGTGCCGCTCGACGCCAAGGAGGTCTACCAGTGTCGGTGAGGTTCGCATTTCCCATGGGCGCAGCGGCCGCAGTCATCCTGCTGCCCCTTTCACACATCGGCTGCTCTCCCGCCCAGGGTCCGACCGATGTCGCAGGCGGTCCGGGGGATGCGTCGACGGATGGGG
>VGRX01000470.1 GCA_016875215.1 Deltaproteobacteria bacterium | reverse complement strand
ACCGACGAGGACCTTGTCCCGCCGCCCGATACCTGCCTGTTCGAGGGGGTGTGCGCAGCGTCCGTTCAGGCCTGCACCAATGGGAAGTGGGACTGCGGCTACGATGCGCTGCCCGACTACCAGCCCGAGCCCGAGCTCTCGTGCGACGGCCTCGACAACGACTGCGACGGAACTCCCGACGACGGGCTGTGCAAGGAAGGCACGCCCGGGGACAAGGAGTGCCTCGACAGCGGCACGTACCACGTGCTCCAGGGGGATGGGAGCAGTTGGGGCGTTCCCAAGATCTGCGACGCATCGACGGCCTGCATGGGCCTCGGCATCTGCACCCGAAAGGACGCGTGGAAGGTGAATGAGTTCGACTCGGCGACACAGTCTCGGCCCACTGTTGCCAGGCTCGGAGAAGGTGCTGCTGCAGTGTGGGAATCGAACGGCCAGGACGGAAGCGAGTCGGGCATCTACCTGCGCACCTATGGCCCCTCGGGCGAGGAGCTTCTGGCGGAGCAGAAGCTGAACCTGTTCACCAAAGGGGCGCAGCAGCACCCGGCCGCGGTCGCGATGGGGGCCGAGTCGTTCTTTGCCGGCTGGGAGAGCGCAGACCAGGACGGAAGCGGGCTGGGACTGTTCGGCCGCATCGTGTTCGCCGGGGGCACGGCAGGCTCAGAACTCGTGCTGCCGGTCACGACGACCGTGGACCAGAGGGATCTCACGCTGGTCGCTCTGGGAGATCCCGGAGACGTGATTGCCATATGGGCCGACAACAGCCAGGACAACTTCCGGCTCAAGGGAGGCCACATCGATGCCGCGGGCTGGCCCTGGGCGCTGGAGATGGACGTGACCACGCAGGACAAGGACGACGACACCCGCCCCGCAATGGCCGTGCTCGGAACTGATGCTGCGGTGGTGGTGTGGGAGCGTCTCGTCGGGATCCAGAGTGACATCATGGCTCGCAGAGTTGACGGCCTCTCAGGAGAGACCTGGCAGGCGGGCACTGAGATTCCAGTGGCCACAGGCTTGGCGGAGAACGAGCTTCGAGCGGCGGTGATCGGTACGGGCGACTACATTCATCTCGCATGGCTCGAACAGCAGGCCAAGCGCATCTGCGTCCGCCGGTTCAAGACCGACCTGTCGTCTGCGGGGGATGCGGTGTGCCTGAATGCGGAGTCCGGCGGTGTGCAGGCCGTGGCACTGGCCGTGCTGGACGGGAGTGACGTGGCGGTGGCGTGGCAGGAGGGGCCGTCGCAGAACCACAAGGTCAAGCTGGCGACGTTTGCGGAGGGGGCGACGTTCGGGGCGACGATCCTGGCGGATCTGGGTGCGATGGACGCGGACGGCAGCCTGTCGATGGTCTCCTTCCCCGGCGGGAAGGTGCTGGTGGCCTGGGCCCGCACGGGGATTGCTACGGGGCTGGACGTGTGGGCGAGGTTCGTGCAGATGTAGGGGGTGGGGATGGGGGGGATGGGAGGCATCGCCTGCGAGGTTGGCAATGACTAGATGGATACTGACGGCCGTACTGCTGGCATCGTGTTCAGGCAATGGCCGGGGCCCGGAGGATGCCGGCCTGCCGGACGCACGTCCGGATCCTGATGCCCGGAACGGCGATGCGCCGACAGACTGGGGGGCTGACGACGAACGGACGGCAGACGTCCCGTCCGAGGCTGCCGGTCTTGAGGAGATGTCCCCTCCGGACTGTGCTGAGGGCACCCAGCAGTGCGAGGACGAGAAGACGGCTCTGCTATGTCAGAACGGGCATTGGGTGACGACGCAGGTGTGCAGCGGCGAGATGATCTGCCTGAGCGGGGCATGCGTGCCGTCCGAACCGTGCGAGCCCGGCTCGATTGCCGGGTGCTTCTCCCTCTCGTCCCGCAAGCTGTGCCACGTGTCCGGCAAGGGATACACCGCGCTGCCCTGCCCCGAAGGAGAGAAGTGTGCGGACGGCAGTTGCGGCCAGTTCCAGTGCAACCCCGGAGTGCGGCAATGCCAGGGCCCGACGGCCTTCACGGAGTGCCTTGCCGACGGGAGCGGCTGGGGGCCGGAGGTTGCGTGTGCGGATGGAGAGACCTGCATCGGCGGCAAGTGCCTCTCCGGCTGTGCAGGGGACATCAAGTACAACCAGTCCAACGTCGGATGCGAGTTCTGGTCCGTCGACCTTGGGCAGTGGCACGTGAAGGAAGGGGAATCCAACCTGGAACCGTCCGCCAGCACGATCCCGCACGCGGTGGTGGTGGGGAATCCGAACGACGTGGCGGCCAAGGTCACGTTCGAGGTCGGGGACGGAACGCCGGTGACGGTCCCCGACCCCATCGTTCCGCCGGGCGAGGCCCGGGCGTTCATCATGCCCGAGCTGTCGCTCCAGGAGAGCGGAATCACGAAGAGAAGCATCCGCCTGCGCACGAACCACCCGGTCACCGCGGCCCAGTTCAACCCTCCGACCAACGAGGACTTCGTGCATACGTCCGATGCCTCGCTGCTGTACCCCACGACGATCCTGGGCAAGGAGCACTACGTCGTGTCCATGCCTTCGAAGATCGGTGCGGTGATGCCCATGATTGGGAAGATGCCTTCGGTGTGGGGATACGCGGTGATCATCGCGGTGGAGCCCGGCACGACGACGGTCTCGATGGTCCTCACCGCTGCGACCGAGCCGGGGCCCGACTTCCCGGGATACGGCAAGGGGAGCACCATCGACGTGGAGCTCGAACAGTGGGACGTTCTCACGGTCAACAGCCTGGCCAACTCCCTTATGGCGGCCGAGATCGACATGACCGGCAGCCACATCGTCGCCAGCCAGAAGGTGGCCGTGTTCGGAGGGCACCAGTGCTGGGTCGTCGGCAACAGCAACTGCGACCACCTCGAGACGCAGCTCCTGCCGGTGGAGGAATGGGGTCTGACCTACGTGGCGGGCCGCATGAACACGCTGTCTCCCAACGAGTACCGGGTCGTCTCAGGGGACAACGCCAACGTGATCCACACGACCCCGGCGGTGGGAGGCGTCGACGGCCTCACCCTCAACAAAGGGGAGTGGAAGCACTTCGCCGGCAATTCCAGCTTCGAAATCACCGGAACCGGGCCCATCCAGGTCATCCAGTTCATCGCAGGCAACTCGGAGGGCGGGTCGGTGCTGGTGGACCCGTCCATGACCACGCTGATCCCGGTGCACCAGTTCCGCTCCGACTACCCGATCCTCGTGCCGACCGCGTACGATGCCAACTTCGTCAACATCGTCCGCAAGGGGGGCACTCCCATCAAGGTCAACGGCCAGCCCGTGACCGCCGGTTTCGAGCTCGTCGGCGGTACCGACTGGCAGGTGGCCAACGTGCCGGTGCCCGAAGGAATCGTGCAGGTCCAGGCCGATGCTCAGTTCGGGCTCATCTCCTACGGCTATGCCAACAAGGTCAGCTACGCCTACCCCGGCGGCCTCAACGGGAAGGTGGAGGAGTAGCTCTCCTCCCATTCGTGATGACGATGGCGACGGAGGCACCGACCAGCAGCAGACAACCGAGCATGGCGCCGCGGTCGGGCCATTCCCCCCAGAAGAACCACCCGAACAGGAAGCTGGTGAGCACGCAGACGTAGAGGAACGGGCTTACGAGAGAGGCCTCGGCAAGCCTGTACGAGTGGGG
>VGRX01000469.1 GCA_016875215.1 Deltaproteobacteria bacterium | reverse complement strand
TTTTCGACGCCGCACACCGGGCCGGTGGACTTCTGGTCCGCGGGACAGAGTGCTTCACAGTTGTCGCAGGGCGGCGGATTGCAGGCCTGGCAGGTACCGGCCACGCACTTCTTGCCGCTCAGGGAGCAGTCGGTGCCGCCGTCCAGGTACCCGGATCCGCACAGGTTGCCCCAGGTCGCCACGGTTCCGTCGCAGGCCGGCTGGCCCACCTCACAGATCGTCTTTCCGCACGCGCATACGCCGGACGGGGTGCACTCGTACCCCTCGTCGCTCCGGCAGTCCTTGTCCGCCTGGCAGTCCAGGAAGCACTCCGTGCCAGGCCCCGAACCCACGAGCAGACACGTCGTGCCGTCCGGACAGCCCTTGGCCTGGCAATCGGTCACGGTGCAGTAGCCGCCGGGCAGGGAGAAATCGCATACCTGTCCCGCCTTGCAGTCCAGGGCTCCCTTGCAGGGGCCTCCGATGCCGCAGCCGCCGATCGGATCGCCCAGGCACATCCCGAACAGGCAGTAGCTCTCCGGGGTGCACGGGTCGCCGTCGTCGCAGGTCGCCCAGTCCTCCATGTCCACCAGGACACACTTCCCGGTGGCCGGGTCGCACACGGCCTCGGCGCAGGGCAAGTCGGGCTCGGCACACAGGACGATGCTCTTCAAGTCGAGCTCACAATGGTAGGGGACCTTGCCCATGTCGCAGATGAAGTGACCGTTGCAGAGGTTCTCGTCATCCAGGTAGCCACAGTCGGCGTCGCCGTAGCACTCGCAGATCTCGGTCCCGAGAAGGCACTTCCCGTCCTGGCACTTGTCGCCGACGGTGCAGGTCTCGCCATCGTCGCATGGGGCCGTATTGGGAATCGACTTGCAGCCCTCGGTCGGTTCACAGGAGTCATCCGTGCACGGGTTGCCGTCGTCGCATGTGACGGGTGTTCCGGGCAGGCACAGGCCGCCCGAGCACTGGTCGTCCAGTGTGCACGGGTCGCCGTCGTCGCAGCCTGCCCCGGGCTGACAAATCAGAACCTCCGCCGCTTGGTCCTCTCCGTTGCCGTCGCCGTCGCCGTCGCCGTTGCCGTCGCCGTTGCCGTCGCCGTCGCCGTCGCCGTCGCCGTCGCCGTTGCCGTTGCCGTCGCCGTTGCCGTCGCCGTCGCCGTTGCCGTCGCCGTTGCCGCCGTCGTCATCCGGGTGGTTCTCCCCTGCCTCGACATCCGGCTCGTCCGGCGTCGCGTCGACATCGGCCGGAAGCCGACCGTCCCCGGCCGAAAGCTCCCCGGGTTCCGTCGCGTCGCCTCCGGCCGCGACGTCCCCCACCGCCTGTTTCCCCCCCGAGCATGCCCAAACCAGCATCGCCAACATCGAGAACGTGAGCACTGTGCGGAGCATCGCCTTCCCTCCCCTCCGGGAACCGTCCGGCCCGGCAGGCCCTTCTATTGTCGTCTGTTCGACACAAAGTGCAAGGGGCGCAGGCGGAGACGAGGTTTCCGTCATGGATTCCCGGTGCCGAGACAGCAGTCTTCATGCTTGGCGCACGGCATGCACAGCCGGATCCCGATTGGCAAACAGATGTACACCCCGTGTGCCCCCTTGCAGGGCTCACGACGGGAGTCCATCCATCTTCCCGAGTTGCCGTCGAACCCACCCGGTCAGCGCAGACAGCAGCCCGTCCACTTCCCCCAGACGCTCCGAGCAGATCCGGAACAGCTCGGCAGCGGAGACCTCGTCATAGAAGTGCACCATTCGATTCCTGTACCCGGCCATCTGGCGCATGGCCTCCGCCTTCTCTGCCGACAGGACGCCGTGCTCCCCGAGACGAGCACCGATTTCCTTGTACTCCCTGGTCGCACACCCGAAGCCTCTTGCCAGCAGATGTCTTCCGACATCGAGCAACGCCTCCAGGCCCCGCCGGAGGCAGGATTCCGCAGTGGCCACGTTGCGGTAGTCTGCCACGAACTCCTCCAGGGATGACAGGGGCAGTGCCCGGATACGGGACAGCATCTCCTGCACAAAGGCAGCTCGTTCGGTGACGACATCGATGTCCGGCTCTCTCGGTACCATCCTACTCCCCCAGGGACAGTCTGCGCCGCTCGTCGAGGAGCGGCTTCAGATCCGCATACCGACGCATGATCTCGAGCTGGAACCTGGCCTCTTCGCCCGGATCCGCAGCGTAGAGAAGCTCACCGCACACTACGGCGAATGCCAGCGTGGGCGATGCCGTGGTCGCGTCCACCAGGTCCACCCTTCCCACGCCGAACAGGTCCTCCAGCGCGCTGGCCAGCTCCACCTTGCGGTCGACGGTCAGCTCCGGCGACGCCCGGTATCCCAGGTCCAGGTCGGACGGCCCCTGTGCGAGCGAGACACGCCGCCCCTCCACCATGTCGAGTGCCTCCACCGACCGGCTACCGAATGCATACAGGATGCGAAGTCCGAAGCGCTGCGCTATCTCCGCCAGCCGGTCCCGGACGCTGCTCTCGTTCCCGACTCTCATCCTCCCCCTCTTTCCGTTTCCTTCCGAATGAGCGTCAGCCCCTGTCGGCAAGCGTAACCCGGTCTGCATCGAGGTGTCAACCGCCGGCCCGGCAACCCGAAACCGGTCGATAGGCTGTGCCGCCCGGTCTCTGCGGACCACCCGGGCAATGGGCGCCGTTCACTCCCCGAGCCATTCCTTGCCGAACAGCTCCTGCCAGGGGACTACCGGAGTCCGGCCGATCATGTAAGGACGGTCGTTCGTGCACACGCAGACCGGCCTGGCCGAAGGGTAATCGGCGCAGAACGACATCAGCCCCGAAAGGTCCCTGTTGCGCACGACCGGGACACTCTTGATCTCAATGGCCAGCAAGCTCTCACCCCGCTCCACCACCAGGTCCACCTCAGCGCCCCCGGCGCTGCGCCAGTGGTACAGGCGGGCATCTGGCTTCTGGTAGGAGAGATACCGGTATGCTTCCAGAACGACGAACTGCTCGAACAGGTTTCCCCGAACCGCCGGAGACCGCAGTGCATCGACCGTCGTCCTGCCGCACAGCGAGTTCACCACGCCCAGATCGAAGAGATAGTACTTCGGGTGCATCACGAGCCTCTTCCTGGCGCTCTTGAGGTAGGGCTCCAGCTTCGTCGCCAAGAGGGTGTCTTCCAGCACCTCGTAGTAGGCCCGGACAGTCTTGCCGGATACGCCGGCATCCCGAGAAATCGTGGCATAGTTCACCAGGGAGCCGCTCTGGTCTGCGGCCACGTCCAGGAACCGCGTGAAGGCCGCCACGTTCCGGACGAGCGCTTCGTCCAGAATCTCCTGCTTGAGATAGGTGCCCGTGTAGGCTCTCAGGAAGTGGAAAGTATCCTCAGGTGGCTCCCCCAGCACCGGCGGCAGAGTCCCCAGCAGCATCGCCCGGTCCAGGTCGAATGACGTTCCTACCGGGAGACCAAGGATTCTGGGAATCATTCTTCCATTCTACCAGGTAAAATGGAAGTAGCAAGGCTGTTTTGCAGCCTGTTCCGCAGTGGCCACGTTGCGGTAGTCTGCCACGAACTCCTCCAGGGATGACAGGGGCAGTGCCCGGATGCGGGACAGCATCTCCTGCACAAAGGCAGCTCGTTCGGTGACGACATCGATGTCCGGCTCTCTCGGTACCATCCGAAGTC
>VGRX01000468.1 GCA_016875215.1 Deltaproteobacteria bacterium | reverse complement strand
TGCGACAACGGCGGACTCACCCCCTGCCTCGGCCCCGTACCCCAGTTCGAAGCCTGCAACCAGGTCGATGATGACTGCGACGGAAAGACCGACGAGGATGTGTGCGACAAGTGTGGCAAGCCCGATGCCTGCCTCGCAGGGGACGTGCAGGAGGAAACCGAGCCATGCGACCCGTGCAGCTCGAAGAAGCGCACCCGCACGTGTGATGCATCCTGCCAGTGGTCGGCCTGGACCCCGTGGAGCGAGTGCTTGCAGGGCAGCGGCGGTGAGTGCCTTCCGGGTGAGCTCGAGGAGGAGTTCGGTGCGTGCGGCAACTGCGGATCCCAGAAGCGCAAGCGAACGTGCACTGCGGAGTGCATCTGGGGGAGCTGGGAGGAGTGGTCTTCCTGCTCCGGAGAAGGGGCATGCTCGCCAGGCAAGGCCGAGACCGCGAACGAAGGGTGCGGGAACTGCGGCGCCAAGACCCGGTCCCGGACGTGCGGTGACAACTGCCAGTGGGGTGACTGGGGCGGGTGGAGCGCGTGCTCAGGACAGGGGCCGTGCTCCCCGGGACAGACCGACGGAGGCGGCTGTGATGCCTGCGCACAGAAGACCTGCGGTGGCAACTGCCAATGGGGCGGCTGCGCGCTCAAACCCGGTGCCAATTGCGAGTGGCAGGAAGGGAAACACTGGAAGTGCTGCGCACCCGGCAAGTGGCATTTCTGCCTGCCCCCCGTCTACGGATGCGTATGGTCGGGGCAGTGCGTGCCGTGTTCGGGTTGCGGTTGCTGAGCGTCGCGTCCGCCATCCAGACCTGAGGCTTGTAGCCAGAACGTCCAGAGTGTATTAAGCTTCGCAGGGGGAGGGCGATGCATGGACCTGGTGCTGGCATGCAACTGGGACGAGGATCTCGTAGGCGTGGCGAAACGCCATGGCGTAACCGAGCTGTTCGGGAAGTTACGCCAGGATGCGGTCGGCGGAGGGCGGGTAGGTTTCATCCTGCCTGCGATCTCACGGCGCCAGGCTGCCCGCTACATCCGCAGGGTCCATGATGCCGGAATCGCGTTCAACTACCTGCTCAACGGGACCTGCCTGGGGGGGCGGGAGCTGACGTCGCGCGGGCAGGACGACCTCGCACGCCTGCTCGGCTGGCTGCACGATGATTGCGGCGTCGCCTGGTTCACCGTCTCGATCCCGTACCTGGCGGCATTCATCAAGCGCCGCCATCCGGATTCGCACGTCGTCGTGTCCATGATGGCGCAGGTCGATTCCGTGGAGCGGGCCAGGCTCTGGGAGGAGGAAGGGGCCGAGGTCCTCATCCTGTTCGACAACAAGGACTTCCCCCTGCTGAAGGCGTTGGCGCGCCATACCCGTCTCAGGCTCGAGGTGCCGGCCAACCTGTCCTGCATGAACCGCTGTCACCAGACGTTCCATCACGGCAATCTGGCCTCGCACGCGTCCAGCTCAGCAGGCGAGGGGCTCTATTCGCTGCCGCTGTGCGAGACCCGGTGTGCCATGCTGAAGGTGAAGGAGCCCAGGCGCATCCTGGCCGGCCAGTGGATCCGGCCGCAGGATGTCCGGCTGTACGAAGAGATCGGCGTCCACCGGCTCAAGCTGCTGGACCGCATCTCGCCTACGGCGCAGCTCACCCGGGTCGTCGAGGCCTACGCCAACCGTGCCTTCTCGGGCAACCTGGCCGAGCTGATTCCCGGGTACCGGCAGGACCGGGTGGCGTCGTACGTGAACTCCGGCCGGCTCGTCACGATGGCCAGGGCATTCCTGCAGCCGGGCAAGTACAACGTGTTCAAGGCACTCCCGTTCGCCCGGCGGAACCGTTCCCCCCGCTTCAGCATCGAATCGCCTGCGCTGGACGGCTTTCTCGAGGGCGTGATGCGTCGGGACTGCCGCAACCTGTCCTGCCGGGAGTGCGGGTGGTGCGAGGGGTTTGCCAACCGGGCGATCCGGTTCGAGCCCGGCGAAAGGGAACGATTCCTCGTGGACAGCAGCGAGAACCTGGACGAGCTGGAAGGCGGGAGCTTCTTCTCGTACCTCCCCGGTCCGAGGGAGGGGAAGGAATGAAGCTGTGCGCACCGACCAACTTCGATGACGCGCTCATCGCTCCCCTGGCCCAAGCCGGCGTGTACGAGATCTACGGGAAGCTGACAGCGGATGCCGTGGGCGGCGGCCGCACGTCCCACATTCTGCCCGACGTGGGATTCAAGCGTTTGGAATCGCACGCTTCAGAGGCTGCGAAGGCCGGGATCCGGTTCAACTACCTCCTCAACGCTGCAGCGATGGGCGGCATGGAGACCACGGCCCGGGGGTACAGGGCGATCCGTCGGCTTCTCGACCGCCTGGCGCGCATCGGGATCACCCTGGTCACGGTCACGAACCCCGTGCTGCTCCAGCTCATCAAGCGGCACTATCCGTCGTTCAAGGTCAAGGTGTCCGCGTTCTCGAACGTCGTCTCCCCGCTCCAGGCCCGCTTCTGGGAGGAGATGGGGGCCGACGTCATCACCGTCTGTCCGGTGATGGTCAACCGTGAGTTCGCCATCCTCGCAGAGATCGGAGCGTCGGTCAAGGCCGAGCTCCAGGTCATCGCGAACAACAACTGCCTCCAGTCGTGCCCGTTCTACTCGACCCACGCGAACCTGGTCTCCCACACGTCGCAGAAGGGGCACTGGTCGAGGGGGTACATGATCGACTATTGCCTCGTGAACTGCCGCCGGCTGCGGCTCCTCGACCCCGGGTACTACCTGCGCGGGGACTGGATCCGCCCCGAGGACGTGCATCTCTACGAGGCCGTCGGCATCGAGCACATCAAGCTCGTCAACCGCTCCAATCCAACCGACGTGATCATCGCAAGGGTGAAGGCATATGCCGCTCGCAAGCACGATGGGAACCTGCTCGAGCTCGTCGAGCACGCACGTGACTTCCGCACCGAAGGGGAGCAGACCGTGTCGGCCCGGGCCCGCATGGCCCGCACGTTCGTCCGTCCACTGCTTGCCAACCCGTTGCGCATGAAGGAGCTCTCGAACCTGGTCCTGCCGCATGAGCCGGTCGTCGAGATTGTCAACGCGGATCTCGACGGTTTCATCGACTACTTCCGAAGACACAGCTGCATGGGGCGGGATTGCCGCCGGTGCGGATACTGCGACGAATGGGCCAGGAAGGTCGTCCGGGTCGACGGCCGCCCCATCGAGGAGTACCGCCGCCGATACCAGGAATCGCTCGACAAGTACCTGGACGGATACTTCTTCCACTACCGTTGACCTTCCCGTTGTGCTATCCTGCCCCGTGCTGGCCCGGAGGAGACCGGGTCAGTCGTTCTCGAAAACGCGAGGTTGTCCCATGAACCGCAAGCTGCTTGGGTTCCTGATCGTGACGGTTGCGATCCTCCTGGCCGTTGTGTTCCTGGTCAGCCGTTCCCGCTACACCGGGCCGCAGGGAGCGGCAACAGGTGGGGGCACAGGTTGCGGTGGTGAGGCCGTGGAATCGTCCCCCGACGCCACGGTCGTTTTTGGCGGCGACGTAAGCTCCGATGGTGGGGCGGGAGAGGAGGCCCCGGCTCAGGTCATCTACCGCCGGCTCGTCGACGGGAAGGAATGCGTGACGGTGACCGTCGAGCCGCTCGACCGAATCGCCT
>VGRX01000467.1 GCA_016875215.1 Deltaproteobacteria bacterium | reverse complement strand
AGCCTTGGAGGCAGTCGCCGCCGCAGAAGCTGCCGGCCGCTCCGAGCGTCACGCATCGTCCGCCCATGTCGATTCCTGGCGGATTGCAGGGGGCGTTGTCTTCGCACGGGATGCAGAGGCGCACGTGCAGGGGCACGCACAAGTAGATGATGTCGGGGCTCTGGGACAGGTCCGCCGCACAGGTCCATCCCGCAGGACATTCGTCGGTGCACTGGCCGGTACATACCTTCCCGTCGATCGACTCGACGCATAGGGAGGACAGGCAATCTGCGGGGGACTCGCACGGCCATCCGAAGCCGCCTTCCTGGAGGGTGTCGAGGGGAATGATCTTTCCGGCCTCGAACGCGATCTCGCCGGGAGTCCATGGCTCTTCGGCCATTTCGGCAGCGATTTCAGCGACGGTCTCCAAAGTCTCCGGTGCCGCCGTTTCGCCGGAAGGTGCAGCGTCCGTATCGAGCTGGTTCGACTGGATCGTTCCGCCGGTGCAGGCGAAGAGGATGCAGCACACAAAGAGCAGCCACGCTAATCCGTTTCGCATCCCCGGCACCTCGCTCTTTCGGTCAGAAGGTCTCCGCTGACATCAATCCTGGTCCGGGGGCGGAGGCGCGTAGCAGGTCGGCCCCGGCACGTCGGGCTGCCCTGCGTCGACCATGTCCGTCAGGGCGTCCGGCGGCAGCGGCTTGTAGCACGTCGGCACCAGGTCCTCGATGCCTGAGACGTCCTCGTAGTACATCACTTGGACCTCCTGAGCGTCGGGAGGCGGCGTCACCACGTCGATGGCGTAGCAGGTGAGAGGGACTTCGTTCTTGGTCTCCTGGACCTGGATGTCCACGTAGCATGTCACGCGGGCTTCCTCGTCCGGGCGGCTCATGTCCGGGGCGTAGCAGAGCACTTGGCCGTCAGACTGGCCTCCAATCTCAGCGTAGCACACGTCCTGGGCGTCCTGAATGTCGGCGTCCTTGTAGGAGGTGGCCGTGTTGTCGTCCTTCTCCGCCGGGCAGCCGACCATGAGCATGCCGCCGCCGAGAAGGGCGAGCACCGTGGCCCACAGGGACATGCGGAGGCGGTAGAGTCGCGTGCCTCGTCTCCGTCCTCCGACCACGAGCAGGATGCCGATCGCCGCGACCAGCGCTCCGATGAGAATCCACTTCCATGCCGCAACGGCCATCGTTTTCATCTCAGCCTCCCATGTGTTCCGTCAGCCAGCGCACTCTCCCCGTCCTCCGGCAGCGCCCGTTTTCTACTTGGTATCCTCGGGCAATGCCGGGTCATAGCACATGATCTGGATGTCTTCTTCCTTTTGCTCGGGCTTGACGTCCTGCTCGATCCAATCCGGAAGAACCGGAGCGTAGCAGGTGACCTGCATGTCCGGCTCGTCCGCGTCCTGCGGCAGGGCATCGATGGCGATCAGGTAGCAGGTCTGCACCATTTCCGGCTCGACCGTGGTGCCGTCCGGCTTCACGTCGAGAATGGGTTCGTAGCACATGACCGGCGTGTCCGGCTCGGTGGTCACTTCGGTGTCGGGCGGCCGTGGCGCGTAGCACAGCACCGGGACGTCCGGCGCCACGATGGCATCCCAGGGGGGCTCGTAGCAGGTGACCTGGGCGTCGGGGTTGACCTTGACGTCCTGCCCGAGGGTGTCCGGCGGGACTGCGGCGTAGCAACTGGGCTGGCTCTCCTTGTCGCATCCGCTCATCGTGGCCCCGAGGGAGATCAGGCCGATGCCTCCCATCAGCGACAGCGCCAGGGTCCACATGGCCATACGCCATCGATAGGTGCGAGTCCCTCGTTTGCGTCCAAACCCGAACAGCAGCAGCAGTCCCACGGCTGCCACGAGCGCGGCAACGACGATCCATTTCCACGCGGCCACGGTCATCGCTTTCATGAGTCCCTCCAACCCATCGGGCGCGCACAGAATACCCTGTTGCGGGCGGACGCGCAACCACGCGGGCAAACCAGCCCGCGGCCAGCCCGGTTTTGTTGACCCGAACTGGCGGCACGAATAGGATAAAGCAGCCGGAGGTCGAGCATGCGCAGAGGTCTTCTTCCATTCCTTGCACTCAGTTGGCTCGTGAGCGGCTGCGCCGGTGTGGGCCGGCTGCCGGTATCGGAGGCGGAGACCGCGGAGCTGCCGGCCGAGGTCGACACGCTCACCGACCAGGCGGGAGACGCCCCGTCCGAGACCGACGACACGTCGTTGCCGCCCGACATTCCTCAGCCGAACTGCGTCTACAAGGCGGACGGCACGCTCAAGTACTTGACCATCGACCTGTCGGGGAACCCGTGCGTCTACACGCTGGCCCAGGCCAAGGAAGGCATCACCTTCCACTATCGCATCATCGTGGAGAAAGCGGTCCACAACGTAGTCAGCCAGCCGCTCGATGCCGGCCACTGCGATGTTCCGGGAACGTCGGGGCTGAGAGTGTTCGAGAAGATCCACGGGAACGGCCAGGCCTGGTGCTTCTGTGACGAGGGACTCTGCAAGGACACCAATGAGCCTGTCGAGATCGAGGCGGGAGAGTACGCTGATTCCCTCTCTTGGGACGGCAACAACTGGAACGGTCCATCCGACACCGGAAACGAGCCGGGGCCTCCGTTCCCGCCGGGCGAGTACACCCTCGTGCTGCGCGCCGAAGGGACCTACGGAGAGGGTGGAATCCTGTTCGCGGAGACCGCAACCATGCAGATCACGCTGGTGGAGTAGCCCACGGCCCATCCGCAGGGCCCCTCCCGCGTGGTCGGGGCTGTGTGGCGGGCCGCACCCACTGCATGTGCCTGCGCACCGGGATGCGTTGGCCCACAGCTTACTGCCTCAGCCAGAGAACCCGGCAGGCCCCCTTCTTGCCCGCATCGCAGTCTTTCTTGAGGAACAACTTCCCCTGCTCCCGGAGCTCGGTGGAGAGCTCGGGCTTCTCGATCGAGTGCCAGTCCGCCAGGGTGAGGCAGCATTCGCCGTCCTGCTGTTCGCGGCAGCACGCGGTCGCCTTCTCCATGGCGCTGTCGGCGGCTTTGCGGGCTGCGTCCTCGTCCTTCCCGAGCGTGAGGAGGCCCCACTGCACGCACCCCGCTGCGAATCCGGCATCGCACGCGGCCTTGAACCAGGGGATGGCGTCGTCCGGCTTCTTGAGCACGAACGCGTGCAGCGTGCCGAGGTTGAAGCACGAGGCCCCCTTCATCGGCCCGCCGTCCGCACAACCGGCCTCCATCTGCCGGGCCGCGTCGTCGTCCTTCTCGAGGCCGAACGCGACCCAGCCGGCCATGGCGCAGGAATCGCCGCGGCCGCGCTGGCAACCGGCGGCAAAGGCCTCAAACGCCTTCTCCATGTCCGCTTTCATGCGCTCGCCGGTGTAGAGAAGCAGGCCGCGGGCCACGCACGAATCCGCCACGCCCATGTCACATGCCTTCTTGTGCATGACTGCGGCCTTGTCGGCTCCGACGTTTCCCTCGTCGCCGACTACGCCCTGCTGGTGCATCTTCGCCACGTTGGCGCACCCTTCCGCCACGTCGAGGCGACAGGCATCCATGAACAGCTCACGGGCCTCCTTGTGCGATTTCGCACCGCCGATCGCATCGCTGGCCATGCGTCCGGCATCCATGCAGGCCCCGGCGTGACCCAGCTCGCAGGCCTGGACG
>VGRX01000466.1 GCA_016875215.1 Deltaproteobacteria bacterium | reverse complement strand
CGTTCCAGCGCGTCGCCGTCATCGGCGGTGCAGGCATGATCGGCCGAGCCATTGTCGAAGGACTGCTCGCCCGCGGCCTGCTCCCCCCGGATTCCATTCACGTCACCGCCCGCCAGCACCGCTCTCTCGACCGATTGCGCGGACTCGGAGTTCGAACCGGTACCGACAACGCCGCCGCCGTCGCCGGCGCCGACGCCACGATCCTCGCCGTGCACCCCGACCAGGCCGTGGCTGTTCTGCGTGGCTGCGCTTCTTCGTTCAGGCCCGGCCACCTCCTCATTTCCGTCGTCACCGGAACCGCGGTGGAGAACCTCCGCACGGCTGCCGGCCCCAACGTGAACGTCGTGCGTGCGATGCCCAACATCGCCGCGGTCATCGGTGCCTCCGTGACCACCATCACGGCGGAATCCGACGTCTCCGAGGCACAGCTCGCGTTCGCAAACAAGGTCTTCGAAGCCGTCGGCACCACCATCTTCCTCGAGGAGAAGCACCTCAACGCGTGCACTGGCCTTGCCGGTTGCGGCCCCGCATTCGCATTCAAGGTGATAGAGAGCCTGGCCGAAGGCGGCGTCAAGATGGGTCTGCCCCGCGACGTCTCCCGCAAGATGGCCGCCTGGGTCCTGCTCGGCGCGGCCCGCCTGGTCCTCACGACGGGGAAGCACCCGGCCGAGCTGAAGGACGACGTCTCGACTCCGGGCGGCTGCACCATCGACGGCATCGCCAAGCTCGAGGAACGGGGGCTCCCCATCGCGCTCATCGCGGCTGTCGAGGCTTCGACCCAGAAGGCCGCCCTCCTCTTCCCCAACCACCATTCAGCGAGGGGGTAGACTGGTGTCCCTGTTTTCCCGAGCGAGAACCTCTCTGCGCTTCCTGCTGCGCCAGGGGAGTGGACCGTTCGCTCCGGAAGAGGTGATCGTCGAGGTCACCACCCGCTGCAACCTCGCCTGCCCCATGTGCGTCAGGACGCTGGGCCGCAGGCGACCGCAGAAGGACGTCGCGCTCGATACCTTCCGGGCCTGGGTCGGCAACCTCCCGCTGTCGGTGGAGCGGGTCGCGTTCGCCGGCCTCGGAGAGCCGCTGCTGCACGAGAACATCGTGGACATGGTCGGGCTCCTCTCCGAACGGGGCCACGCCCCGGTACTGTACAGCAACGCCACCCTCCTGACTCCGGAGCTGTCTCGGGCGCTCCTGCGCGCGGGGCTTCGAGCCGCAATCCTCCCCATCGACGGCGCCACCAGGGAGACCTATGAGCGCTGGCGCAAGGGCGCTGACTTCGAAAAGACCGTAGCCAATGTCCGCGAGTTGATCCGCCTGAAACGGGAGCTTGCCGCTCCGCTCTTCCTCGAGCTCCAGATGATTCGCCTGCCGGGCACCGAGACCGAGCTCGGCAAGTGGCGCAGCACCTGGTCGATTCCAGGCGTCGATTCTCTTCGCTACAAGCCGGACCACATGGGCGAGATCGAGAAGCGGGGGGCGGGGTCGGCGGCCCCTTCGACTCCAGTCAGTGCAGGCCGGGGTCCGGCGGAGAGGCATGCCGGGGAGGGGAGGACCGACGAACAGCCCCTGGCCACGGGCCCCCAGCGAGGCATCTGCCCCATGCCGTGGCGGGGGCCGGCAACCGTTGACATCGACGGGAATGTCTACCCGTGCTGCGTTCAGTCTCCGCTCAACGTCCGGATCGGTCGCGTTCCCGACCTTCCCCTGGCGGACATCTGGAACGGTGCGGAAGGGGTCCGGGTGCGCCACGAGTTCCTCCGGCACCGCCGCAAGCTGGCGACCTGCGCGGGGTGCGACATTCCGCTGCTGCCCGCGTGGGCTTCCGCCGCGGGCAACCTGCTGGACCCGTTCCTGGCCCGCCGGGTGCTGGCCCGAATCGAGCCGCTCCTCCCCTTCATCTCCGGCCGGAGGAAGGCATGAGAGTGGCCCTCGTCAACCCCCGCCCGCTGTGGGACCGGCTGGGCCCGATGGAGCGGTTCTCTCCCGCCATTCCCCCGCTGGGGATCGTCTGGCCCGCTACCGTGCTTGCCGCCGCGGGACACGAGACCCGGGTGATCGACCAGCATGCCCAGCGACTCGATTCCGGAGCGCTCGTTGCCGAGCTGGCTCGCTTCTCACCGGACCTGGTGGGGTTCTCCTGTCTCACCTTCGCCATGGACGGCGTCGTCGAGGCCGTCCGCTCCCTTCGAATGGCCCTGCCCGGAGTCAAGGTCGTGCTGGGCAATCTGCACGCCAGTCTCTTCCACGAGCGGCTGGTCGAATCGGGCATCGCCGACTTCGTGGTGCGCGGCGAAGGGGAGATCGCTCTTCCCGCGCTGGCAGCGGCGCTCGAGCGTGCGGGCAGTGCGCGTGGAGTCCCGGGCATCACCTGGAGCGACGGGGAGCGCACCGTCGTCGTGCCGGACGCGGCGGACGCGGATCTCGATGCGCTGCCGGTCCCGGACTGGTCGCTGGTGCGGGGGATCCGCTACGAGGCCTTCCGCCTCCGTCGCTTTGACCAGGGTCCTTTGCCTGCAGCGGTTCAGGCCTCCCGAGGCTGCCGATTCCGCTGTTCCTTCTGCAGCCAGAACCTGCTGCACCGGAGCGTGCGGGTCCGCAGCGTGGACGGGGTCATCCGGGAGCTGACCGAGCTCAACGAGCGCTTCGGCATCACATCGGTGGGCTTTGTCGATGCCAACTTCCCGCCCGACAAGGCGTATGGGCTGGAGTTCGCCCGCAAGATGAGATCTACGGGGCTATCTTCCCGTATTCATTGGTTTACGGAGGTGCGTGCGGACCTGGTCGACGAGGAGCTGATCCAGGCACTGGCCGCTGCGGGCATGACCTTGGTGCAGTTCGGCATCGAGTCCGGAGAGCCAGAGGTGCTGCGCTCCATGAACAAGGGGAGCGGCTGGAGCGATCCGAAGGCCCCGTTCGACTGGTGCCGCCGGGAGGGGGTGCTCACGGTCGGCCTGTTCGTCATCGGGATGCCCGGGGAGACCGAGCAGCAGGTGGAATCGACCATTGCCCAGGCCCTCCGCATCGATCCGGACCTGGCCAAGTTCAGCGTCGCCACGCCGTATCCCGGCTCCGGTCTCTGGTATCGCTATCTCGACGAGCTGGCGGAGGCACCGCCGCACAAGTTCAGCGGATGGCTCGATCCGGCCAGGGGAGGGGACCACCTGCTGGCACGCCACACCATCCCGTCGAGCCGGCTGGCCGCGCTCCAGCGCCAGGCCATGCGCCGGTTCTACATGCGTCCGGGAAAACTGCTGAGACTGGCGGCCAGCGGGCTGCTGCGCCTCGATACCTGGCGCGACGGCTTCATCTCGCTGCTGCGTGAGGCAGCCGACAAGGTCGTGTCCGGCCGCAAAGGAGAGCCATGAGGCGCCTGTACGTCCACCAGCGCAGCGACGGCTGTATCGAGAGCTTCCTCGACTTCGCCCGCTCCCGGGCCGCGCTCGAGGCGGGCGGCTGGACGCTCTGCACCCATCCCGAGGAGGCTGACCTCGTCCTCGTCAACACGTGCATCGTCGGCGAAATCGTCGAGCAGCACTGCGTCGAGGACATCCGGAGCCTCAGGCAGAGGATGAGACCTGAGGCCGAGCTCGTCGTGACCGGCTGCATGCCCGATTACAACGCGGACAGCCTGGCCCGGCTCGGGGTGTCTTTCATGTTCAGGGG
>VGRX01000465.1 GCA_016875215.1 Deltaproteobacteria bacterium | reverse complement strand
GAAAAGGAAACGGGGGAGCGGGATACGCCGGATCCGCGTCCCCAATGCAGTGCCGAATGCCAGGGCGAGGTCCGCCCACGAGGGGTTCGTGCCATCCTCGGGATAGAACGGACCGGTCGGAAAATCGCCGGGGCGGGCGGCCAGAAGGTAGACGGCTCGGACCAGGTCGTCCACGTGCACGATCGCTACCCGGTGATCCCCTCGCCCGAACATCGGGAAGAGCCCCATCCGTGCCGCCTTGAACGCCGAGAGCATCCCCGTGTCCCGGGGGCCGTAGATGACCGGAGGGCGCACCACGCAGACGCTCATCCCTCCGGCATTCTCGAAGACCCGCTTCTCCCCTTCCCGCTTGCTGGCGCCGTAGTGCGAGACCGGGGCCGGCTCTCCGCGCCCCAGCGGGCCCCGGGCCGCGATGCTCGAGATCAGGATGAACCGGGGCACTCCGACACGGGATGCCGTGGCCGCCACCTCTCCCGCCCCATCCACGTTCACTCGCCGATAGTCGTCGACCGTCACGGCCCGGATCAGCCCGGCACAATGGACGACGAGGTCTGCTCCGGACACTGCCTTCGCATAGGTTTCTCCCGAGAGCATCTCCCCCTCGTGGAGCGTCACTCCCAGCTCTTTCAGCGCTGCGACGCTGGACCGGCCCCGCACCAGCGCAGTCACGTCCCAACGCGCCGAGCGGAACGCCGCGGCCAGGTGATGCCCGACGAAACCCGAAGCTCCGGTCAGGAAAAGCTTCATTCCTTCCTACCGAGGGTCTTCCCGTCCGCCCATCGTCTCGCCGCCCCGACGTCCGGCCCTCCGGCTCCGGGCGTGTCGCTCCACGCCCGCCAACCAGGGCAAGCCTGCCTATTTCCGCTTTCGAACCTCGACGGCGTAGATCCGTCCGCCCTCGCGGACGCCCTCCGGGCTCAGGTGGAACAAGGACATCATCAGCTCCGCGATCCGACCGCTGGCCAGCCGGACCTTGATCCGCTCCTCGCCGTCATAGAGCAGAACGCGGCACATTCCCAACCGCGGGTGGTTCAGCCAGTCCCCTTCCTTCAGGTTCGGCTCGTCATCCAGCAGCTCCTCACGCTCCGACACCAGCGCTCCGGCCTGGAATGCCGTGAGCTGCGGCGTGTCGACCGGGGCGCCTCCCAGACCGGCCGGCAACATCTGGAGCCACAGCTGCATCCCGGTCTGCTTCTCCTTCAGCCGCTTGAGCACCACGTTGTCCACGGTCGCGATCTGGAACTCGAACTGCCTGACCCGTGCCTCCACTACCTGCCCGGACACGGTACGGGAACGCCCCCGCTCCGACACCGCTCCGTTGAGGAACAACGTCACGTTCTGCTTCTCGTCCTCGCCCACCGACACGCTGCCTACGACCTGGCAGACAAAGACCCCTTCGTCCTTTGCCGGAGCCGTGTACCCCTTCTCTGAGCGGGAGTAGCGTACGAAGACGGGATCCTCGAGGTACCCGTAACCCGTCACAAACGCACAATCGATGGACTTGTCCTTGCAGAGGGCGCCAATCGAAGCCACCAGCTCGGCCTGGAGGTCGAGACAGCCGATGAAGCTGCGTCCCGGTTGAATCTGTGCGAAGATCATCTCCGGCATCTCCTTAGAGCCGCATCAGAGCGGCTCGATTCGCGTCTTCCCGCTCTCCGTCGACAGCAGGAACGAACGATACGTCCCGTCGCGCTGCACGACGTAGTACAGCTCGGCCTTCCCGACGTCCACCTTGCCGACCTCCGGGGGAGGTGACGTGACGTAGTACGGCTGCGGCCCAGGGAGCACCGCGGCAAAGTCCCCCTGCACCAGCATCTCCCCCTCGAGCCGATACCCCTGCGAGAAGTGCCGGAACGCCTCCTCGGGGCCGCCGGCAACCGCTGCCAACCGCCCCCGGTAGCCCAACGTCAGCATCTCCCACGCATCCTCGAACCGCCCCGCTGCGTAGGCTTCGGCAAAACCGAAAACCGCCTGCTCCGCCCCCCCGATTGCATCCTTGTCGTCATACGCGGTCACGACCTTGACCGCCACCTGTCGGCTCTCGAGCAGCAGCGGCTCCACCCGGTAGCTGTCACCGCAGGCTGCCGCCGTGGCAAGAATCGCCAGGCCTGCCCACGCAGCCGCAACAGAACCACGCCTCCCCCTGGAAGTCGAACAAAGCCTGCGCCCCAATGCCATCCTCCTAGGCTCCCCTGCCACGGCCTGGTTGTCTGACCATGCCTCGAGACAGATCCTCAGGAGAGGTTCTTCCGCCCTCTGCGGAATGATCGGGAACCACGAGCCCCCTGCCGGGCGCCCCCTCCTTCCTCACGTCCGATGCCCGACACTCAACTCTACTGCCCCGGATACTTGGCCTTCTCCGCCGTGAAGTCGCCCGGGAACTCGGGCCCCTTCTGCCCGTTGATCTCGATGAAGCCCCACCAGATGCCCTCGAGGAGCTTGTCCACCATCAGGTCGTCATTCTCGTCCAGCATCCGGCACTTGCCGTTGACCCACAGGTTCGAATCAAGAGCCAGCCCGCCGATCATCTCTTCGATCGGGCTGATGATGAACCCGACCGCGCTGGTGCAGAAGGACTCGACCTTCCCCTTGTCGATTCCGATCCCGCTCAGGATGTCCCCGATGAAACCGTCGGCCACGGCCTGACAGTCGATCAGCGAGTAGAGCAGGTCCTCGATGCTGTTGAAGCTCGAGATCGCAGGCAGGATCAGCTCGTTGATCACGAACAGGATCAGCTTGCCGTAGTTGAGCTTGATCTCGTGCTTGTCGATGATGAGATGGTCGTAGTTGGCGATCATCCCGGTGAACTGACCGGTGATCAGGTCCATCGGCACATCGGTATCCTGCAGGTCTTTGAGCGAGAACGGGTGCTTGCCGCACTCGGGATCGTAGCCGGGCTCGTCCTTCTTGGGACACCCCAGCTTCCAGTACAGGTTGATTCCGAGCCAGCTCTGCACCCCCTGGAAGTAGAAGTCGTTGCTGAGCTTGGATAGCTTGAGCTCGCTGGTCAGCTCGACGTTGTTCACGATCTGGACGATGTCCTGCCCCATCACGAAGAAGTCCTGGATGAAGTCGGGCGAGTTGTTCAGGAGCCAGTCGGAGATGATGTCGGCCAGGGCATCCTCGAACAGGCCGAACGCCAGGTCGGTCACCCACGACCCGATGTACTGCGACACGAGCTCCTTGATCAGGTCGATGAGCACCTTGCCCGGATTGGTGAAGACGTTGACCACCAGGTTGATGATCTCGCCGACCTGGCCGGGAATGGCCCCGGTGAAGTTGAAGTGGTTGACCGAGTCGTAGGTGCCTGCCGGGTTGAGCGTGAGGATGTACAGGTTCAGAGTGACCTGAGTCACCCCCTCCTGGTCAGGGACCAGGTGCACGGCATCCGCACAGGCTTTTGCTGCCAGATGGCCTGTATCCTTCTTGACCGCGGTCGCAAACACCGTGTAGGTCTTGGCCACGGGCAACCCGGAGAAGGTCGGGGTCGACTCGATCCCGCTGGCCGTCTTCTGGCCCACGATATCCTCGACCCACGGCTTGACCGGGTTGAAGTTCGAGCAGGAGTAGTTCCCCTCCACGACCCGAACGTTGATCTCCTTGAGGGCAATGGGTCCGTCATACGAGAAGACGACCTTCAGCGTACCGACCGGCGGGTTCTTG
>VGRX01000464.1 GCA_016875215.1 Deltaproteobacteria bacterium | reverse complement strand
GGACTCGCGGCATCGGCTTCGGACTCGAGGGGAAGGACCGCCCGCTCGTGGCGCTCCCGATCACCGACCTCGAGGCATTCAAGGCCGCTCTGCCCGAGGGGACCGCAGCAGATGAGAACAACGGCTACGTCCTGCAGCCAGATGTCTACATCCTGCCGCAGGGCAAGTTCCTGTTCATGTCCAAGGACTATCGCACCATCGATACCATCGAAGGGGACCTGAAGCTCGAACTCACCCGCATGACCACGGACAAGGTGTTCAAGCTGGTCGTCGGCGGGGAGAGCGTGCGTGAGATCGTTGCCACCGCGCTCGACGGCGTCGAACGCTCCATGGGCGAGTCCATGCCGATTCAGCAGGCCCAGAAGGAGTTCCTGGCCAAGATGTTCAACTTCGTCAAGGAGGTGCTCGGCGACATCGAGACGGTCGACCTCACGCTGGGCATCGACCAGGGCGATCTCGTGCTGTCGTACATGCTCAAGACGGTGGCCGGCGGGAAGCTCAATACGTCCCTGTCCGCACTGCGCGGAGGGAGCTTTGCCGCGGCCGGGCTTCTCCCTGCCAAGAGCTTCATGGTGGCTGCGCAGAACGTGGCCCCGGAGTCGATCCTCCCGTGGATGCCTCGCTACGTGGATCTGGTCGCCACCGCCTGGAACCTGAAGGATGACGAGAAGGGCGATTTCGCCAGGATGTACCAGCAGATTGCCACCTCCTTCGGCCCCGACGCGGCGTTCGGCATCTACTCGGACAGCGGCTTCCCGCTGAGCATGTCGTCGGTCGCACAGGCCACGGGCGGACTGGCCACCCGGGATCTGCTGTACAAGTTCTACGGGATGGCGATCGCAAAGGCCATCGACGGCCTGCCTCCCGAGCAGAAGGCACTGGTTGCCAACCGCTCCGTCAAGGAGATCGTGGACACGTTCGCTCCGATGCTGGTCAACCTGGGCGTCAAGATCGAGTATGCCTCCGAGGACTACCAGGGCGGCAAGGTGGACAGCCTGATTCTGACCTTTGACTGGGAGACGCTCAAGCTCCCGAACGATGCCCTGTTCGTCAAGGACATCATCAAGTCCCGGCTGGGCGGTGCGATCGGGTTCTCCGATTCCCACATGGTCTTCACGTTCGGGCCCAATCCCGTCGTGAGGGCCAAGGAAGTGCTGGACAAGACGCAGGGCCTCAACCTGAAGGAGGTCGCTGGAGCGGGCTACGTCGAGAACCGCTTCTTCGGTGTCTTCGCCCTGTCGTTCGACCGGATCGTCGCAGCCCTGCTCGAGATCCCGATTATCGCCTCCCAGGCCGAAGGGCAGGAGTGGGTCGCCAAGCTCCGCCAGATCCGCAACATGGCGTTCTTTGTGGAGGCGGAAGGCGGCAACATGACGCTGGAATCCCGGGTTGCGCTCCAGTCGATTCTCCAGGCGTTCGAGAAGGAGTTCGACCAGGTGATCGCAGAAGAGATGGGCAAGGAGGGGGTTCCCATGCCGGAAGGGGACACGGCGCCCCCGCCCGCCGGTGGGGAGACTCCGCCTCCTGTCCCCCCGGCTGCCGAGGCACCGGCTCCTGCGAATCCGTAGATTCCTGCCGGGGACCGGCGTCCGAACGGGCGGTTGAAAAATTTGCCCCGCCCTCCCCTTGCAGGTAATATGGTCCCGGAGGTTGGGAAGCACCTGCTGATGGAGGATGAGTCGTGTCCAAGACAACCACTCGAACGAGAACCGAAGTCAAGACGCTCACTCGCGAGCGCATCGCTACGGCCCTGCCGCATGCTGATCTGACGCCCGAAGAGGAGGTGGTCATCCGCCTCCGCTACGGCCTTTCCCTGGCGCCGGAGGAGCGCCTGTCCTTCCGGGGACAGGACAACGAGGAGCTCCAGCCCCGCCTTGCCCTCATGGAGAAGCTGATCCTGGAACGTCTCGAAACCGAAGGCGCCACCGCAGCGGATCCCTCCTTCCTCGACGAGCTCAAGAACCTCTAGATTTCCTCTGGGTTTCTTCTCAGGCGAGTTCGAACAAGCCGGCAGCGCCCATGCCGCCGCCGATGCACATGGAGACGACGCCGTACTTCGTGCCCGTGCGCCGCATCTCGTAGATCAGCGACGTGCTGAGCTTGGCCCCGGTGCACCCGAGCGGGTGGCCGAGGGCGATGGCGCCGCCGTTCACGTTCACCTTGGCCGGGTCGATCTTCAGGGCATCGACGCAGTAGCGGGCCTGCGAGGCAAACGCCTCGTTGATCTCGTACCGCCCGATCTGCCCGTCCGAAATGCCCGAGTGCTTCCACAGCTTCGGGATCGCGTAGGCCGGACCCACGCCCATGATCTCGGGCGGAGTCCCCGCCACCTGGAAGTCCCGGAAGAACGCCAGCGGCTCGAGCGAAAGCTCCGCCGCCTTCTCCGCAGTCATGAGCATCAGGACCGCCGCTCCGTCGTTGATCGGCGACGAGTTGCCCGGCGTGACCGACCCGGTCTGCTTGAACGCCGGCTTCAGCTTCGAAAGCCCTTCCAGCGTCGTATCCGCACGAACGCTCTCGTCCTGTTCGAGCAGCTTCTCCTTCCGTTCGCCGTCCACGTACGGGACCTTCACGATCTCGTCGTTGTACATGCCCGCGGCCCATGCCTTTGCGGCCTTCATGTGCGAGTTGTACGCGAACTCGTCCTGCATCTCCCGGGTGATGCCGAACTTGTCGGCCACCAGCTCCGCGGTGAGCCCCATCGGCGTGTAGATCGCCACGTTGTCCCGGACCGCAGTCAGGTTCGACGTGAAGTTGAACCCGCCCATCGGAACCGACGACATGCTCTCGATCCCCCCGGCAATCACGACGTCCGAGGCACCGACCATGACCTGCCAGGCTCCGTAGGCGATCGTCTGCAGCCCGGATGAGCAGAACCGGTTCACAGTCAACCCCGGCACTTCGAAAGGCAACCCGGCCATCATGGCAACGACGCGGCCGAGGTTCATTCCCTGAGCCCCCTCCGGCATCGCACAGCCGATGATGACGTCATCGATCTGCTCTGCCGGAAGCCCCGGCGTCCGCTTCAGCAGCTCCCTGATCACGAGGACTCCGAGATCCTCGGGGCGTACGTTCACCAGAGCACCACGCTTCGCCCGCCCCACGGTGGACCGCACTGCGGACACGATGACAGCTTCACGCATCTTCGACATGGTCATCCCTCCTTCCCGCTAGTTCCGCAGCGGCTTGTTGTTGAGCAGCATGTACCGGATCCGGTCCATGGTCTTCTTCTCACCCAGGAGGCTCATGAAGGCCTCTTTCTCCAGCTCGAGGATCCGCTCCTCGGTCACGAGCGTCCCCGGGGCCACGTCGCCGCCTGCCAGCACGTAGGCGAGCTTCTTCCCGATGAACGCATCATACTCGGTCGCGTATCCGCCCAGCGTGAACGTGTACAAGCCGGTCTCGGCCAGAGCGATGCCATCCCGGCCCGTGACCTTGATCTTCGTCGCCGCTGCGGGCAGGTAGCCGCCGCGTCCCATGCCGACCGCCCACTCCCGGGCATATGCGAGCTGGTTGTCCCGGCTCGTGACGAACCGGTCGACTCCCGGACGCAGGAACAGGTAGTCCTCGGCCAGCTTGGCGGAGAAGCTCACCTTGGCCGTCGCAATGTACTCGAACACCTTCTGGAAGTAGGCCAGCAGGTTGGTCTCCGGAAGCTCGTGCGGGGGG
>VGRX01000463.1 GCA_016875215.1 Deltaproteobacteria bacterium | reverse complement strand
AAAATGATGTGGTCCACGGCCATCTTGCACTCCCGCTCGGAGGCAGGCTCGATGTTCTTGCACGCGGAGATCCCCAGCACCAAAGCGGCCATCAGTACGAATCGTTTCATTCTGTCCTCCTTCCTGTGCGGCGTTGAGAGCGCCGTCTCCGCATCCTACTGCAACTGACCGTGGTTTGTCTCTGGCTGCTTTGAAGCCTGCAGTTTGCCCACCTCGTCCCGCAGCATGGCCAGTGCATCGACAGCGATTCTGCGCAGCGTACGGGCATTCATGGGGCGGAAGCGGTTGGCCCTTGACCGCTCGAACACGATCTCAAGGAGCCGGACAAGCAACCGTCGGAGTTCCTCCGAGCGCTGCGCTGTCATGGAGAAGAACTGTCCCAACGAGCTGGTGGAGTGAAAACGTTCGAGCCTCTCGTGCCGCTGCTCACCGAGAAGAAAGGCCTTCCACGCCGACGGAATCTCCGAAAGCAGCATGTAGTCCCGAACCGCGTTGCGGTGGGTGACGTGGAGGGCGCTCAGGAGCTCCTGCAGAGGTCGGATGATCGCTGTCGCATTCTCAGCTTGCAAGACGGTCTTTGCCTGCCCGCCATCCTGCCGGGATGGCGAAGTCCCTGGGAGGAGAATCGTGAAGCTCGATCCCAGCAGGTCCAGATGTCCCTCAGCAAAGGCAAGCCTCGCCGACAGGAATGCCAGGACTCGGGTGGGCCAGATGGTCGATGTGGCGAGCAGATTGTGCAGCACGAACGCCAGGCGGGACGGGTCAGGACCGGCGAGTCCGGCTCGCCAGTGGTCTCCCGCGTAGTCGAGCGTTTCCTTCCTCGCCGCCATCTCGATCAGCGTGAACTGGTGCACCGGGTAGTTCTCCAGGCCGGCGAAGCTGAGGGACCGGAAAAACTCCTCTGGAGCGCGCTGTTCTGCGAGACGGAAGAAATGTCTCGAGGCCTCGAGCAGTCGCGCCGGCGGAACGGTGCCTCGGGCCCTGGCGACGAAGCTCAGCAGCTTGCAGACGGCGAGGTAGAAGTAGGCATAGACCGGCCCCTCCGCAATTGCCCGCATCTGTTCATTGGCACCGTCGAATTCGGCCATGCAGCGGGCGAACATGAGAGGGCTGGAGATTCCGGTCTTGACCGACGGAAGCGTGGTCACGCCTCTTTGCGGTTGTGCGAACTCTCTGATCCGGTCCCAGAACTCCTGCGGTGCGGGGGCATCAGGCCCGAGCCAATTCAATGCGAGAAGCAGCTTTTCCCGATCTTCCGGCCCAGGGGACAGGATCTCTTCGAACGTCATTCCTTTAAGGAACGGGGAACGGTCGTTGGCGGCCTGAAGCCTGCGGCGAATCCAGAGCAGCAGGATCGGAGCTGCAAACCAGAGCACCAGCCGAAGCAACGGCCACGCCAGGCGCGAGAGCCAGGGCCACCGGCTCCGGCCGACGAGGGGCAAGGAGCCGGCAATGGCGGTCAGCGTGGAAACGACGGGTTCCACCACCTGGTCATGTCGCTCGAAATGGACGGCCACGAGCCTGAGGAGCAGCTCCGCGTTCGCCTTGATACCCTTGCGACGCAAGAAGATGCTCACAAGTCCCCGGTATCGTCTCTGCAGCTGGGCCAGCAGGGTGGTGAGCGGAGGCGGACCGGCGTCGGTCTTTCTCGGCCCGGCTTCCAGGCCTCTTGCGCATGTCAGGTAGAGCTCCTCCACGGCCCGACTGGAGTGTGTCGGCCTTCCCCACTCGATCGCGTCGACCAGCAGGTCGACCCGCTCGGTTTCCCTGGCTGCCCGGGTGGCCACGTCGAAGGCCCGGCCTGGTGACAGGTGTTTCGGGCGGGCCCGCTCGGCGGAGAAGAGCCTGGAGAGCAGGCAGTCCTGTCCCTTGGCGAGAAGCCTTGGGAAGGTTGCGATGGCATCGACGACAAAGCCGACGGCATCATCGCCGTGCTCCCCCTGGAGCAGGGCCAGGAGGAGCGGCTCGATGCGGTCGGCAGACTGGTGTTCGCTTTCCAGGCGGGCAAACGCGATCCACTCGCAGTCCACATAGAGCTGGTCGAGGGTCTCGATCATCCCCTCTCCGCCTCCGGGAGCCACCTGGTATTCCACGAGCAGCAGAAGGTAGCCGAGCAGTGCGTCCCGAAGTTGCGGGCTGGCGAGGGCCGGAGCCATCTCGGCAGCCCGCTGGATCGGAGTGAGGCCACGCTGCCGATGATCGACGAAGAGGTGGACCGCCAACGCTGTCTCGAAGAAGCGGTCGTAGGTGAAACGGACCGAGTACGTGTGGTCCGGCAACTTGTATTCGGAGATCACGCCGTTGTCGCGGAAGAAGTCATAGGCGGTCAGCTCTTTCCGGTTCTCGACGTGGGCCGGTCCCCCGCACCGTTCGCACGCCGGCTTGTCCGGGGGGGGGCCGTAGGCCACGGGGCCGTCGGGGCAGGAAGGGGCCCCCGGCGGCGGCGTGGCATCACACACGGTCACCCACCCCGAAGAGAGTGGATCTTCGAGCACATACTCGACGAGCTTCCTCTGCCACCCCTCCCGCTGGCCGCGACCAAACATGGCGGAATCGGCCAGGGAATCGGTCCGGTTGAGCCACATGGCACCGATGAAGTGTTTCAGAAAGGCCCGATGATGGCGGTCGAAGCGCCCGTATCGGTCGAAGAGGATCTTCCCCGCAACCAGGTCACGGGGCGCCCGTTCGTAGGTCTGTGCGTAGAACCGGAACGTCAGGGGATCGCGCAGCAGGATGCGGACCTGGAGCGGAACCTGCTCGAACGGCTCTTGGAGCCTTATCTCGCGGCCCGAGTCGAGGAACCCGGTCGCGGCCTTCCTCCGGGCGGCTTCCCGCCCAACGCTCCGGTAGCCCTCGTAGGCCGCTTCCAACTCCCCGTCGGTGAACTCGGACAGCTCGATGAACGGCACTTCCTCGCCCTTCACGTCACGGGCGAACCAGGTGAAGGTGCGGTCGGGGTCGTACCAGGTGGAGATATGTTCGTAGAACCCGCGGCGCACGCAGACCAGCACCTTGAGCCAAGGATACTGGTTCCGCCGGGCGAACTCGTCGATCGAGCGGAACAGGCGCGGGCCTTCGGGGTGCTCATTGACGGCATCGACCACGAGCAGGAGCCTCAGCCCGGCAATCGGGGCCAGACGGTCCAACTCCTCCAGGTATCCGGGAAGCGCCTCCTCCTCCAGCAGGAGGTCACGGGCCAGTCGGGAGGCCAGGTCGGGCGTGTCGAATTCCCGCCCGTACAGGTGGAGCACGACGGTCGGCGGCATCCCGGGCAGGGGCTCCGGCAACGCCCGGTGCCCTTGCAGGAGGGCGTCCGCCACCGACTCACTGAGCCACTCCGGCCCGCCCAGAAGCCGCATCGAGAGGTCACACAGCAGGTTCGTCTTGCCGTAGCCGGAGCGTCCGACCACAACGGCCAGCCTCCCGGGACCCGCCAGGTAGCGCTCCACTTCTTCCCGGACGGCCGTGCGATCCACGTAGATCTCCGGCAGATACTTGCGGTTCCGGCGATGCTGGCGGACCACCTGGGACGTCAGGAAGAGGCCCCGGACCCACAGGCGCTGCCAGGACGGGGAGGCCTGGTTGTCTGCGCGCTGGTCCTCCAGGATGCGCAGGTTCGTTTCGTCGTCCCCCAGGAGCCCCAAGAGCGAGTTGAACTCGTCGATGCCGTCCGCC
>VGRX01000462.1 GCA_016875215.1 Deltaproteobacteria bacterium | reverse complement strand
GCTGCACGGGTCGGTCACCTGCGTCCCGACGCAGCCGCACTTGCCATTGGCCGAGAGCACGCACTTGTCGCCGGTGGTCTGCGGGTTCCCGTCGTCGCACAGCTTCGGCTCGCACTTCGGGTTCAGGAGGCTGCTGCACGGGTCGGTCACCTGCGTCCCGATGCACCCGCACTTGCCTGCGGCGTCCATCACGCACTTGTCGCCGGTGGTCTGCGGGTTCCCGTCGTCGCACAGCTTCGGCTCGCACTTGGGATTCAGGATGTTGCTGCACGGATCGGTCACCACCTGCCCGAGGCAGGCGCAGGCATCGGCGAAGGGGGAGAGCTGGCATACGTCGTTGACCGTCTTGGGGTTTCCGTCGTCGCACAGCTTCGGCTCGCACTTGGGATTCAGGAGGCTGCTGCACGGGTCGGTCACCTGCGTCCCGATGCACCCGCACTTGCCTGCGACGTCCATCACGCACTTGTCCCCGGTGGTCTGCGGCTTGCCGTCGTCGCACAGCTTCGGCTCGCACTTGGGATTCAGGAGGCTGCTGCACGGATCGGTCACCTGCTTCCCGATGCAGTAGCACCCGACCGGAGTGAGCACGCACGCGTCACCGACGGTCTGCGGGTTCCCGTCGTCGCACAGCTTGGGCTCGCACTTCGGGTTCAGCAGATCGCTGCACGGGTCGGTCACCGGTTTGCCCGAGCAGAAGCACCCCAACGGAGTGAGCACGCAGGTATCCCCCACCGTGAGCGCATTGCCGTCGTCACACAGCTTGGGCTCGCACTTCGGGTTGAGCGGATTGCTGCACGGATCCGTCATCGGCTTGCCCGAGCATTGGCAGTGCCCGGAATCCAGCAGGACGCACTGGTCGTTCATGGTCAGGGCACTGCCGTCGTCGCAGTTGACCGGCTCGCACTTGGGGTTCAGCAGGTCGCTGCACGGGTCGGTCACCGGAACACCGGCACAGCCGCATGCCCCGTCGTCCAGCAGCATGCACTTGTCCCCAGCGGTCTTGGGGCTCATATCGTCGCATACCTTGGGCTCGCACTTGGGGTTGACGAAGCTGCTGCACGGGTCGGTCATCGGCACCCCGGTGCACAGGCACCCGGCCCCGGGCACGAGCGTGCACGAATCCCCCGCGGTGAACGGGCTTCCGTCATCACACGGGTCGGGAACGCACTGCGGATTGAGGAACGAGTCGCACGGGTTCTCCACCTGCATCCCCATGCAGTCGCACAACCCCGCCCCGTCGAGCTTGCATTGGTCGAACACGGTATCGGGGTTGCCGTCGTCGCATGGCGTCGCCACGCATTTCGGGTTCACCTGGTCCGTGCACGGGTTGACCGGAAAGACGCCGGCACAGTAGCAGCCGTTGGGCGTGAGCACGCACTTGTCGTCCACGGTGGCGGAGTTGCCGTCCTCGCACGGCTTGGGCTCGCACTTCGGGTTGAGCACATCGCTGCACGGGTCGAGCACGGGGATTCCCTTGCAGAAGCACTCCCCGAAGAAGCTGAACGCACACTTGTCAGCCAGCGTGTTGTCATCCCCGTCGTCGCACGCGTCCGGAATGCACTTGGGATTGAACAGGATACCGCACGGGTCGAACGGAACCGGAAGGCCGGCACACCCGCACGACCCGTCGTCCAGGTTGACGCACAGGTCGTCGACCGTGAAGTCGTCCCCGTCGTCGCACGGCTCGGGCACGCATTGCGGATTGAGCCATTCCCCGCACGGGTCGTCCGGAAGGGGCAGGCCCGCGCACCCGCAGATCCCGTCCTCGAGCAGGATGCAGGCATCGTCGATCGTCCAATCGTCACCGTCGTCACAGGGCGCAGGCTCGCACTTCGGGTTGGCGTCCGCTGCGCCCGGGTCGGGACCGACGACGGGCTGGCCCGCACACCCGCAGATCCCGTCCTCGAGCAGCAGGCACACGTCGAACTCCGTGCCCGCATTCCCGTCGTCGCACGGCTTCGGCTCGCACTGGGGATTGAGATCCTTGCCGCATGGTTCGGTGGGGATCTCGAACTTCCCCTTGCACCCGCAGCTCCCGTCGCCGAACAAGGCGCACGCGTCCTCGACGGTGGCAGCGTCACCATCGTCGCACGGCTTCGGCTCGCACTGGGGATTGAGGCCCTCGCCGCACGGATCCGTCGGAATCTCCGCCTCCCCCTTGCACCCGCAACCCCCGTCATCCAGGAGCATGCACCGGTCCTCGACGGTCGAGTCGTCCCCGTCGTCGCACGGCTTGGGCTCGCACTGCGGATTGTCCGCCGCTCCGCACGGGCCGGCAGGCAACACGGCCGTGCCCAGGCAGATGCACTGACCGGCGTCGTTCTGCATGCACTTGTCATCCGTGGTCGAGTCGTCCCCGTCGTCGCATTTCACCGGTCCACAGGCGGGGTTCATCTGCGCCGAGCATGGGAGAGGCGGGGAGATCTCGCCGCCATCCGGCGTCACCGTGGCTTCGCTGCCGGCATCCGCCGCATCCGAGACCTTGCCGTCCTGATCCAGGAGGACGCTGGCTCCCCCCGTGCACCCCCATGCCACCGACACCAGCAATGCCGCCATCGTCCGAGCCTTCATGGAACCCTCCTTGCCGCTCAGCTGACCGTATCCACCCGTTTGTTCCAGTTCCTCGTGTCCTGCAAACATGCGAGGGCATCCCGCTGCCCATGGCAATCACAGACGGGATACGGTTGGAGTTGCAGTGGACAGCGCTCTTCGTTCAGGAAAACACGGGAGGCTCCGACACGTCACGGAACCAGCTTCCCGCCTCCAGGGTACGCATAGCTGACGTCGCAGTCATAGCCATAGACCGTAAGACCGATCGGCACTGCCGACGTGAGCACATGGACGCCGGGTTTCACCGGCACGATCGCGACTTCGAACGGATTCATGCCGACCGGCACGAAGGGACCGCTCAGCGCCTCGCCGTCCAGGAACACGTCCTTTCCGGCCCCCAGCGGTGCCACGATGTTGATGTAGTCCTCGATGTAGCTCTCCGGCGTCAGCACCGTGTAGGCAGTCTGGTAGCTGCTGACCGGAAGAACCACGGTCATCGCCGGGTCGCCGATGCCCGTCCCGAACGAACACTGCGGGTGAGGGGAGAAGCCTGCGTAGTTGCTGCCTTGCAGGTAGTGGCCGAGGAGGACCGGCCCCGTGGCCACCACCTCGAAGCTCATCCCCGAGTAGAACTCGACCCACTGCCCCTTCTGCAGGATGTACGGGCCGGCCACCGCAGGATTGACCGTCACCTTGACGTTGTCCGCACCGGCCAGTACCCGGAACACGTCCTTCTGCGAAGCGTTCCTCGGCTTGAACGCGTCCCCGATGTAGTGGGTCCCCCAGGTGGGAACCGGAATGAGCTGTTGCTCGATGTGGTCGCAGTAGTTGGTGCCGAGGGGCACGTTGGCGCACTCGTGCCCGCCGAACACGCTCACCTTCTTGTCCGACAGAATGAGCGTCCCGGTCAGGTCGCTGCTCTGCGCACCGTCCGTCTCGAGGTTGAGCACGTCCCCCTGTTCCAGCTCGAACACGTAGGGCTCGCTCGGGTCGGGCAGCATGGCCTGGACGCCGACCCCTTGCAGGACCGGGCTCGTCGGGGTCACCTGCACTTGGGTCTTCCCCTGCTCCACCGCCACGATCGCCACGAACCCGCGCAGGGCATATCCTTCCGTTCGCATCGGCCACGACAACGCGATGTACTCGGTCCCGCCGG
>VGRX01000461.1 GCA_016875215.1 Deltaproteobacteria bacterium | reverse complement strand
TTCTGCGGAGCGGCCTTCTTCGGAGCGGCCTTCTTCGGAGCGGCCTTCTTCGGGGCGGCCTTCTTCGGGGCGGCCTTCTTCGGGGCGGCCTTCTTCGGGGCAGCCTTCTTCGGGGCGGCCTTCTTGGCCACCGGCTTCTTCGCCGCGGGGCCCTTGGCCACGGCCTTCTTGGCCACCGGCTTCTTCGCCTCTACCTTCTTCGCCTCTACCTTCTTCTCCACCGTCTTCTTCATCTTGCAAACCATGCTCTTCTCCTCCCTTTTTGGCAGCTTCTTTCCGGCTGCCGTCCCAGTGGTTGCCCTTTCGGCCGGCTTCGTGCCGGCCTCCCTATCTCTACCTGCGGCCGCGCCGGCCGCATGCTTGCCTGCCTTGCTTTGGAACGTTCGCAGAGCATCCCGGATTCGCTCTCGTCCACCTTCCCAGCGCTCATGCCTTGTCTCCGCCTCCCTCACGTCCCATCGCGTCCTCGCGGCAATCGACCCTACCGCGCAATAGTTGGCGTGTCAATGCCTGGGACACGCCCTGATCCAAAATGAAGAAGAGGTCGCCTGTGCAATGAAACGCCCCGGTCCGTTCCGTCCCGGGAACCGTCTGGCTAGTGAGCGTTTTCGAAGTCCTTGGGCACGAACTCGTGCTCCCGGACAGCGAAGTAGGTGGCACCGGGAGGCGGGGAGCGGCGAAGCGTCGGTGCGGTCTTCCCTGCCAGGCGGCTCAAGGCAGCGACGGGAACCAGCACGACGATGAACACCAGGGACAGGAGAACGACCGAGACGACCTTGCCGATAAGCTCGGCGATCGCCAGCCATCCCATGGCCAGCCAGCGGGACAGAGGCTTGACGAACACCCCGATGGCGAGCAACCCCAGCGCCACGTGGAAGAGCAGCGCCAGCTCGAGGACGAGGCCGATGACCAGGCATGCGCCGGCCAGCACCGCCACCGTCTCCAGCCTCCTCGCATCGTTCACGATCGGCAGCTTCATCTCCTCTCTCCTAGAACACGGTGTAGATGAACGGTGCGACGGCTGTTCCCCCACCGAAGACGAGGGCGGCGCCTACGAGGAGCAACGCCAGGATGATTGGAACCAGCCACCATTTCTTCCTCTCCATCAGGAACAGCCAGAGGTCCTTGAGCGTTTCCACGTTTCCTTCCTAGTCCAGCTCGCGCGTCCAGCCCACCTCGTTCCACTCGGGCTGGAGCGACTTGTCAAAGAAGCAGTCTCCCATCACCAGGCAATCCATGTCGGTCCGCATGAAGCACTTGTAGGCATCGTCGGGGGTGCACACGATGGGCTCCCCGCGGACGTTGAAGCTGGTGTTGACGAACACGCCGTATCCGGTCAGCGCTTCGAACGCCTTGCCCACGGCCCAATAGCGGGGGTTCGTCTCCCGATGGATCGTCTGGAGCCGGGCGGAGAAGTCGATGTGCGTGATCGCCGGGATGTCGGACCGCAGGTAGTACAGCTTGTCTCTCCAGTCGAGGTCGTGGTAGCCGCCGGGGAGATCGTGACGCCGCGACTTCACCACGTCTGCGACAAGCAGCATGTAGGGCGACGGTGCGTGCATCTCGAAGTAGTCGCTCGCCCGCTCCATGAGCACGGAGGGTGCGAAGGGGCGGAATCCCTCGCGGAACTTGATCTTCAGGTTGAGCTTCTTCTGCATCTCGGGGTTGCGGGCGTCGCCGATGATGCTCCGGTTTCCGAGGGCACGGGGACCCCACTCCATCCGCCCCTGGAACCAGCCGACCACCTTGCCTTCGTTCATCAGCCCGGCCACTCTGGCAGTCAGTGCGTCGAAGCTCTCGTGCCTCTCGAACGGTGCCTGGTACTTGCGTGCGGCCACCTCGATCTGCTTGTCCGAGAACTCCGGGCCGAGGTAGGCGCCCCGCATCCGATCGGTGTTTCCATCGGTCTCCCGTTTCTGCCCGAAGTGGATGTGCCGCACGGCCAACGCTGCACCGAGTGCGCCCCCTGCGTCACCGGCAGCGGGCTGAATCCACAGGCCGTCGAACATGCCGCTGCGAAGCAACGCCCCATTGGCCACGCAGTTGAGGGCGACGCCGCCGGCCAGGCAGACGTTGCGCGCCCCGGTCAGGCGCAGCGCCTCGGCCGCGGTCTTCAGCACGATCTCCTCGGTCACCTTCTGGATCGCCAGGGCAAGGTCGCAGTGGTGCGCCTGGAGCTCGTCGGCCTCGGTCCGCGTCTCGAACCCGAAGAGCTTCTCCCACACGCCCTCCCGGATCATCGTCAGTCCGGTGGCGTAGTCGAAGCAGGACATGTCCATCCAGATGGAGCCGTCGTCCGCGATGCGGACCAGCTTCTCTTTAATGATCCGGATGTACTCGTCCACGCGGCTGGAGACGGGGTTGCCGTAGGGCGCAAGCCCCATGAGCTTGTACTCGCCGGAGTTGACCTTGAAACCCAGGTAGTGCGTGAAGGCCGAGTAGAGGAGCCCCAGCGAGTGGGGAAACCTCAGCTCCCGGAGTTGCCGGATCGTGTTGCCCTTCCCGTGCGAGATCGATCCGGTGGCCCATTCGCCGACGCCGTCGAGGGTAAGAATGGCAGCTTCTTCGAACGGGGATGCGAAGAATGCGCTGGCCGCGTGCGACAGGTGGTGCTCGCAGAAGAGGAGCTTGATCTTCTTCGTGCTCGAGCCGTGCACCGCGGCCAGCTCGTCGCGGATGAGCTTCCTCAGGAAGAGCTTCTCCCTGACCCAGACCGGCATCGCAGTGACGAACTGCCGCAGCCCCCGGGGAGCGTAGGCATGGTAGGTTTCGAGCAGACGCTCGAACTTGAGGAGCGGCTTGTCATAGAACACGACCGCATCCAGCGAATCGAGCGGGAGTCCTGCCCAATCGAGACAGAAGCGGATTGCAGAGGAGGGGAATCGGGAATCGTGCTTCCGACGCGTGAACCGCTCTTCCTGAGCCGCAGCGACGATGGTGTCGCCTTCGATCAGGGCGGCAGCACTGTCGTGGTAGAACGCTGAGATCCCCAACACGCGCATCACCGACACCTCCGCGGGCTGCGTCGGCCCCGGGCGTACTGCGAGACCCGCATCCCTGTCGTTCCGGCGAATCGGTCCCTCTGCTCCCTTCCCGGGAGCGCTGCAGTCAACGTCCCCATCACCACTCCAACAGGAATATCAGGCTTCGACGAGGATTCCCAGCGAGACGAGCCGCCCGAGGAACTCGGCCAGGTCACCGCTCGCCGTGGGCAGATCGACCTCGAACTCCCGGAACACCGCGTCCGCACACTGGGCAAGCGTGGCAGGCTTCCGGTCCAGGAGGTGCCAGACGTAGACTCCGGTCGGGCTGTCGACGTGGTGCAGGTTGCCGTCCGGAGTGACTGCGAACAACTCCTCGTCCACGATGCGCCAGGCCACGTCGGGGCTGATTCGGTAGGTGGGCTTCGTCATCTCGCGCCTCCACCGCCCCCGCAGGCTGTGCGGCCTGCGCCCGTCCCGGCCCGGAACGCCGGCCACGGGTTGCGTGCGGCCAGCACCGCCAGCAGAAGCAGCAACAGCAGCAGCGGCGCACTACCGGAAGAGGACGCGGAGCCGGCGGAGCAGCCGCTCGACCTGGAGGCCGGGATCTCCCCGGTCGGCCCGGGGTCCGCGACCGCTGCATCGGAATCGATCACATCGGCGTCGCCGGGCACGACGGTGCACTGGCCCTCGGCAGTGCACACCTGGTCGGGGGAACAGTTGCCGCCCC
>VGRX01000460.1 GCA_016875215.1 Deltaproteobacteria bacterium | reverse complement strand
GGCTGTTGAGCTTCCCATGCCCCACCGACTGGTGACATTGCCAGCAATACCTGCCTTTCCCCTGCCGGACAGATTCGCCGTCGGCCTCGACCAGCCGGAGCATGTCGAGCCGCACCCGGTGGCAGCGTATGCAGTTCTCCTGGATGCTGTCCGAGCCGGCTTGGCGCGTCCGGATTACGAACGGCTCACTGCGGGTCGCGTACACGAACATGTGCCGCATGCCCGAATTGGCCTTCTCCATCCAGGTGGCCGCAGGGTTCTGCTGAGGCAGGTGGCATTCGACGCACGTTGCCCGGTCCCGGTGGCTGGCGTGGCTCCACTGAGCGAACTGAGGTGACATCAGGTGGCAGTTGATGCACGCCTCGGAGTCGGCGGAGAGGTAGGAGGTGCCTCCCGAGACATGGAAGACCGTAAGGCCCACCCCGAAGAACCCCCCGGCCGCCAGCACGACCGGCAGCCTCCAGCCAGGGGGCACGAAGAAGTTGAAGAGCCGAAAGAGCCAGTTCGTTGCACTGCCGTCAGTCACAATCCCCCCTTCGCCTGTCGAGGCGCCTCACGCCCACGTGCGGCCGAAGGTTAGGGCGTCGCAACGATGAGGTCAAGAGCGTTTCGAGGCCCCGGTTTTTTCGTTCGACCGTGCGCGCTCGTGCGTGCGCACTCTCGGATTGACAAAACATGGCTTGCTCTCTACCATGCCGTTCGACGTTTGGAAGCGCTGTACACGTGTGTGCGAAAGGAGGCGAACCATGAAGGCGGTTGCGTGGCTGGCAGCGGCGTGTTGGCTGTGCTTCTCGGTCGGGGCGATGGCCGGGGAGCCATTGGTGTTCCAGGACCCGACGGGTGACGACTCCGGGCCGGGGACCTACAAGTATCCGACTGCGGCCGAGTACAAGGCCGGCTCGTTCGACATGACCAAGGTGGAGATCGCGGACAAGGGGGACAAGGTCGAGATCGCGGTCACCATGAAGGTCCGCATCGAGGATCCCTGGGACTCGAAGAAGTGGAGCCCTCCCGGCCAGGGGTTCTCGCTCCAGTTCATCCAGGTGTACGTGGACAAGGACCACAAGGCGGGAGCGGGACACAAGGACGGGCTGCCCGGGCTGAACATCCGTTTTGCGGAGGACAGCCGCTGGGAGAAGGCCGTGCTCATCGGCCCGCAGCCGGTCAGTCGCACCAAGATGGAAGTCAAGATGAAGGCCAAGGACGTGGCCGGCGACGTGATCGTGCCCAAGGCGGTCTCGGTCAAGGGAAAGACCCTGACCGTGGTGGTTCCGAAGGACGAGCTGGGCGGCTTCGACCGCACCTGGGGCTGGCAGGTCGTGGTGCAGAGCAACGAAGGCTACCCGGACGGCAACGATTTGCTGACCCGTGACGTGAACGAGATCGAGGGGGACCACCGTTTCGGCGGCGGCAGCGACTGGGATTGCGACCCGCAGGTGCTCGACATCCTGGCCGGTGCGGGCAAGGGGAAGGACGACGAGAAGAAGGCGCAGTTCGAGGCGCTGAAGTACACTTGCGCCGGCTCCGACATGTCCAAGGCGAAGCTGGCCGAGCTGCCGATGCTGTATGGGAAGTAGCCGGGCAGGCCCGGTGCCAACACGCCGCTGGCGCACCGCACCTGCGGAAGGGGCCAGGGCAAGGCAGGCGGAGGGCTTCGCTCCGATCCGTGGGTTTGTGAGGAAGACGATGAAACCAGCAATGTCCCTTCTCGTGGCGATGATCCTCCTGGCCGGCTTTCCAGCCCGGGCCGACAAGAAGAACTTCGACATGTCGGCCAAGCTGTACACCAAGTGGCTGTACAGGAACGACGATTCCCAGGGCGTGCTGTGGCTGGGCAATCCGTTCTGGCCGGACGACATCGCAGGCAACAACGGCGTGGCCAGCGAATTCGAGCTCGCGTTCACGGGCTCGGTCAGCCGGTACGTCAACGCCGGGGCCAAGATACAGAGCCGGTTCGGCGGGGTGTGGCAGGACTGGTGGGAGAGCGGCGAGCGGAAATGGGAGTACGAGGGGGAGCACAACACCTCGGGGGACAGCCTGGGCATGAACCGGGCGATGTACGTGAAGTTCCGGGGGTTCTACGTGAACCTGAACCCCGACATCCCGGTGGTGGACTGGTTCCGCGTCGGGGCGTCGGACCTGAACATGTTCAACGCCTGGACCATCGGCAAGGTGCGGTACATCGACCGGGACAACGGCCGGGGCGTGTTCGCCCAGGCGGAGTTCAACGACGGGCTGTTCGGCTACCATGCCGGGATCATCGCGCTGCCCAAGCTGTGGGTGGGTCCGGGCTGGAGCACGGGCATCGGGGACGACAAGCTGGAGTATCCGTTCTTCACGCAGGACTGGGCGTATGCGGCCCGGCTGGACTCGATGCCTATCGACTGGCTGAAGGTCTCGCTGGTGGGGAGCTACACCCGGGACATCGAGTTCGACCGATGGGATCCGGATGCAGCGGGCAGCCTGACCGGTGGGTGCACGGACTCGATGGGGGACGCAATCCCGGGATGCTCCATGGACCATGCCGTGGCCACCTACCCTCGCTACGAGAACGCGGTCGTCACGGCGGAGGTCGAGGCGCAGCCGGGCGACATCTTCTACGGGCACCTGCTGGTGGGCTATTCCTACTCCCGCCTGGGGGAGAAGTTCGCAGAGAACGGCGTCGAGAACAACGAAGGGATGTTTCCGGTCGTGTACGGAGACGTCGGCGACCTGGCTGCCCGAGCCCGCGCATTCGCCATCGACCCGTTCGAGATCGGGCTGTCGCTGAAGCTGGAGGGCTTCTACATCGGGCAGGACTGGACCTCGATCTTCGGGGCCCGCCGGGAGGACGACGTGCTGTTGACCGACGGCCTCATCGAGGGCGGGCAGCTTCCCACGCTCAACCTGGCCAACGAGTTCGTGGACTTCGACGAGCCCTGGTTCGAGAGCTGCGTCGGCTGGATGGGAGGCACGGCACTGCTGGGCTACCAGTGGGAGAACCTGGAGTTCGGGCTGGAAGGGACCTACCTGACCTACGCCACCAACGGGCAGGGGCGGGACATCGACAAGAAGTACCCGACCTTCCTCTACTCCGAGGGATACACCGATACCGACCTGTATGACTATGCGAACGTGGGCGACCGCGGACGCGACCCCCGCAGCGTGTACAAGCGGGACCAGGACCGGCAGACCCTCATCGGCGTGCTCACCGGACGGTACACGTTCGATTTCGGCCTCACCCTCGAGGGCAAGGCCAAGTACGTCCGGGACGACGACTGGCGCAAGCTGCACTTCGACAACTCGAGCAGGTTCTACACCGACGACGACTACCTGGGCGACATCATCACCGGTCGCGTGAAGGTCTCGATGCCGGTATTCTCGACGCTGACCGTGGGCCTCGGCGGCCAGATCGACCGCTGGGACGAGCGGAACCGCAGCGGCGACCTGTCGGGCGGCTACGGCGACTACCTGACGACCAAGCAGAAGGGGTTCGGCGTCCTCACGTACCGTTGGGGCGGGGCCAGCCTGAACTACTACCTCGAGTACGTGCACAAGGACCAGGAGCGCCCCGACGAGCTGAACCTGGATGACCAGGAATGGAAGGTCTGGCGGTCCAAGGCCAGCTTCGAAGTGGCATGGTAGGAGGTGCCGAATTGAACTCGATCCGAAAAGCACTTCCCATCCTTCTCGTGCTGTGCCTGGTGCTGCTCGGTCTTGCGGGCGGCGTGGGGG
>VGRX01000459.1 GCA_016875215.1 Deltaproteobacteria bacterium | reverse complement strand
TTTTGGTCGCTTTCCCACAGCAGGAGGCTATTCGCAACGGGCTCCTACTTCTCCTTGAGCACCGTGCAGACGCCTGCGCCCCACCAGGGCTGGCCCTGGTCCTTGATCTGCTTGACGATCGCCTGGTCGCCCATGTCCACGACCAGGATCGCGCCTGAGGCATCGAACGCGATGTCGGTCATCTGGTCGCTCCAGAACTCGGGCGGCCACTTGAACTCGCCCACAAGGACCAGCTCATAGGTCTTGACCTGCATGGTCCACAGCTCGGTCGCAGTGTGCATGTAGACCGCGTTGTCCATGGCCACGCCGGGATACATCCTGCCCCGCCGCCTACCGCGCCAGCCTCGGCGGATGCCAGCCGCCGCAGGCCCGTTCCAGATGTCGGGCAACGGCGATGGGCAAGAAATCGCGGCCCCGAGGTCCGACAACCTGCACCCCCAGAGGAATGCCGTTCCGGTCCTGACCGATGGGAACCTGGGTGACGGGCAGCTCCATGGCATTGAAGACGGCCGTGTACATCCCATAGACGGGCGGGAGAATCGGCCGGTAGTGCCGGGGTGCGGACGTCGGATAGGTCGGGTAGAGAATCACGGTGAACGGCTTGAGCGTGTGATCGAGTTCGGCCTTGAGCTCGACTCCGGCTGCGGTGGACGCGGACTCCAGGCCCGGGAGCTTGTCCATCAGCACTTCGAGGATTCCCAGGCCGATGGCCGGCAGCGTGTGGCGGGAGCGCCGCAGCGTCCACCGGCCGAGCTCGGCAAAGGGATTGATCGCTTTGCCGCTTCCCATCCTCTCGCAGAAGGTGGGGCCTTCCGCCGTATGCATCCCCGCTGCCCAGATGGGAAGCGAGTGCTTCAGGCCGGGAATCACGACCTCCCGAACGCGGGCACCAGCCTGCTGCAAGGCACGTGCAGCCCTGGTCTGCGCCTCCAGCATGTCGGCCGACACGGGAATCACTCCGTTGCCCCGCACGACCAGCACGTCGACCCGTGCGAGGTCGACCTGTGCGGGGTCCCGCAATGCGTCGGGCCACACGATCCCGTCTGCGTCGTCCGGACCGGCCAGAATGCGCAGCAACGGCATGAGGTCATCCGCCCTCCGGCAGATCGGCCCGGTGGTCATGTAGTGCAGCGCGTGCCCATGGGCGATGGGGAATTGCCCCGTGTTCGGCACCAGCCCGCCGGTGCACTTGTGGCCGAACACGCCGTTGAAGAACGCGGGCAGGCGAATCGAGCCGCCGATGTCGGATCCGAGTCCGAAGGGAGCACCGGCGGCCCCCGTGATTGCCGCCTCGCCGCCGGAGCTGCCGCCCGCGGTTCTCGACGGATCGTACGGGTTCCCGGTGCGCCCGTAGATGCAGTTGTCCGATTCCATCCACATGCACAGCTCGGACACGTTGGTAGTGCCGATGGGGATGGCCCCGGCAGCCCGCACGCGAGCCACGGCCGTGGCATCCTTGTCCGCAATGACGTTCCTGTGATCATACAGGCCGCCCGTGTTGCGCATCCCGACCAGGCCGAAGCTCTCCTTGACCGAGCAGGGTACGCCGTGGAGCGGAGGCAACCCGCTCCCCTTTGAGGAAGTGACCCGTTCGTCCGCGGCCCGCGCCTCGGCCCGCGCCTGCTCGAAGCGGTCCTCCACCACGGCATTGATGTGCGGGTTCACTTTGCGCACCTGGGCAATGTGCGCCTCCACGACCTCGACGGACGTGGCACGCCGGGACTTGATCCGTTCGGCCAGCGTGGTCGCTGAGCAGAGCAGGAGGGGGTTCATTCATGCCTCGCCGTTGAGCCATCGAAACAGGGGGCTCGTGTGCTCGTGGAGTCTCCGAAAGGCCTGGTAGCCGTGCTCGTACGTGGCCCGGTTCGCAGCCGCGGGCTCGAATCCCCGTTCGTGCTCGATGAGTGCGGGGATGTCCTGGAATGCGACGGCTCCGAGCGCGACCGCTGCGATGAATGCGGCACCGCGGGCGTTGGCCTGAGTCGGCATCACGGGCCGAACCAGGCGGCGCTCCAGCACGTCGGCAAGGATCTGGCACCAGGTGTCGGACCGGGCCCCGCCACCGACGATGGACAGGGGCTCCAGCCTGTTGCCGACGAACTTCTCCACGTGCGTCAGGCTCCATCGGGTGTTGTACGCCACCCCCTCCATCACTGCCCGCACGAGCTGTCCGGGCGTGGTCCCTGCACCGAAGTTCACGAGCGCTCCCCGAAGACTCGGATCATCCACAGGAGTGCGTTCGCCGTTCAGCCAGGGCCCGAACAGGACGCCTCCGGAGCCGGGCTCGGTAGCGGCGACCAGCCGTTCGAGACGGGAGTAGACCTCGGCTGGGGGGGCCAACGGCCGCTGGCCCGTTCTGCCCGAGACGCCCGCCCGGCCGCAACCTGGGATCCTGGCAACACACCTGGCGTTCCCGGTTCCGCTGTCCCCGGGGGCCCCCTCGCTGCTGGCGTGTGCCACGAGTCTGGCGACCGCTTCAAGACATCCGCCCGCCATGTCCTGCTCGTTGGCGCAGGTGTACCTGCCGGGAATCGCTGTCGGAATCGACGCGATGGAGTGGAGCACGTCGGTCCGACGGAAAGGCACGGTACATTGAACCCACGACGAGGTACCGAGATACAGGTGCCCGTCGAAGTCGAGCACGGAGCCAGCACCGATGGCCGCCCCCTGGTGATCGGGGGAACCGATGACGACCGGCGTCCCCTTGCGCAGCCCGAGGTGCGATGCGGCATTGCCGGTCAATCCGCCGAGCACCTGAGCGGACCGCTGCATCGGCGGGAGCCGCGACAGGTCGATTCCCGCTGCCTCGGCGAGCCCGGGATCATACCGGACGTCGTAAGGGTCCCGCGTGTCACAGACCCAGAACAGCATCATCGAATCCTGCGACGTCGCAGCCTCCCCGGTGAGCCGCAGATTCAGGTAGTCCTTGCTCGTGAGGAACCACGCTGCCTTCCCGTAGACCTCGGGCATCTCGTGCTTCCAGTAGAGCAGGTGCCCGATGTCATCCTTGCCCGACAGGCTTGGCCCGCCGCCGGTCACCCGGATCCAGCGGGCCGCCTTGGGCACGTTGTACCCCTTGACCTCGGGGAACCCGCCCATCAGCCGCCGCACGTGCGGACCACCCCTCGAATCCATCCAGGTCAGGCAGTTTCCGAGCGCACGTCCGTCCCGGTCCGCGGCAACCGTGCTCGAGAACATGCTGGTCACCGCCACTGCTGCCACGTCCGCCCCGCGGCAATGCCCTTTCGACAGGAGCGCCTGGGTGCCCCGACGCAGAGCGGCCCACCAGTGCTCGGTGTCCTGCTCCGCTCCGCCGCCGGGCAGGAACGTCGTCCGCACCGGCTCGAACCGGATCTCCTTCACCCGCCCATGCACCGTCACCAGGGCGAGTTTCATCCCCGATGTGCCGTGATCCACCGCCAGGATCAGCTTGTCCCGAGTCTCGTGGGGAGCGGACGGGTTCATCGCCGCGTCTCCACCTCCGCCGCCCGCTCACAATCCGCGTCCGCAATCACGACCTGAAAAACCTTCCCGGAGCGGGCCAGCGCCACGGAGACCACGCTGCCCACTGCACCCCCGCCACCAAGCACCGCTATCTTCGCCATGCGCAGGCCTCCCGGTTGGCACCGAGCCAGGATGATACATGCGCCAGAGCTTCTGCACAACACGAGCCAGGAATCCCTCCCGGCACCGGGGAGCTTCGTCCCGGTTGCGGATGGA
>VGRX01000458.1 GCA_016875215.1 Deltaproteobacteria bacterium | reverse complement strand
AGCGCGTACCTGTTCGACCTCTACTGGGGCGGCTGCGGTGCGGCCAGCCAGATCTGCGGCGAGACCACGGACGCGGAGTGGTACACCGACTTCTCCAATCCGGCTGCCACCCAGATCTGGCCTGACGTTCCGGGGCCTGGGGCCATGGGCGGCGGAGAGGCTCCGTGCAAGCCCGACTCGAACCACGAGCTGACCCCGGGCAACTACGCGGACGATACCGACGCCACCAACCACCGCTGCAAGGACAACTCCCAGCAGTACTTCATCCGGGTCTTCCTCGCACCGGGCAAGAAGGCGACCTGCCAGAACTACGAGATCGAAGTGAGCAATGGGCTGTATTGAGGCGGGGTCAGTTCCGTCCGCTTCTACCGGCCGAACCAGGCGGGCATCGAAGCCTTGCCGTGGGTGGTGATGGCGCGGGTGGTGCCCGTGTTTGCATCCACGACGACGAGGTTGGTCTTCCCTGAGGAATCGAGCGTGGTGACGATCTCGGTTCCGCTCATCGACCAGTCGAGCTGAGCCGGCAGGAACCCGGTCATCTTGCCCGGGGAGGCATCGACGATCTTCAGCTTTCCGGCGGAATCGGCACCGAGGAGGAGCAGCTTGTCGCCCTGGAAGGTGGCGACGAAGCGCATGGGGGAGAGGGCCACGAACGCGCCGGCGGTCTGCCCGGCGAAGGGGAACTCCTGGACGGACGCCGGCTTGTCTTCCAGCGAGTAGAGGGAGTAGCTCTCCGGGGCCGACTTGAACGCGACCATCGCCAGAGGCTGGTCAGGGAAGGGAGCAAACGTGGTCACCAGGTCGTCGGCCTTCTCCAGGAACGGGGTGCTCTCCCCGGTCTTCGGGTCGATGGAGATCAGGGTATCGACCGCCTCCGACGCGAACGCAAACAGCCGGCTGGAATCATGCGACCAGAAGAGCGGCCCCACCCGGTAGTCCGCCTCGATGAAGCCGATGGTGGTTCCCAGGTCGACCGACTTGCCCCCCTCGGCCTCGTATTCGGCCAGCCCCTTGACCGTCATTCCGTTGATCGTGCCCCGCAGCACAACGCGGCCCTTGCCCGGAGGCAGCTTGATCTGGAACTCCCCTCCCGCACCGGTCAGCACGTGTGCGCTGCCGCCCGGGAACGCAACGCCGGCCCCCTGCACCGGTGCGGCGATGGAACCCTGGCCGTACTTGAAGAAGCCGGTCGCGGTCACGGTGAGCTCAGAGTCCTCCCGGACCCGGGCCGACTCCACCCCCGGCGTCAGCGCGTGGCACCTGGAGCCGTCAATGGCCACGACGAACACGTTGAGCCGTTTGTCGTTGAACTCGGAACGGAAGTCGGAGACAAAGGCAACATACTTCCGATCGGGTGACCAGGCCGGATGGCGCACCTCGACGGCGGGCGACTCGAACCGGGTCAGCGGGACGGACTGCTTCCCGTCCGGAGTGACCAGCACCAGGTCGCTTCCGCCCCCTTCCGCCGACTTCACGTAGACGAGGAAGTTGTTCTTCGACGTCTCACGGGCCAGGGTCGGGAAAAAGTCGGCCGCAGCGTCCCCCGACCGGAGCACGCAGTCGAATTCGGTCGGGACGGCAGCGGCGTCGGCCCCGGCATCATCTCCGGCACGGGTATCGGGGACCGGCAGCGGCTGGGTGATGGCTTCGGGGCAGGTGAGGTCGGTGGTTTCGCCGGAGCAGGCGGTGAGTGCGAGGGCGGCGGGAAGGACATAGGACGAATAGGACATATAGGACGCATAGGACAAATAGGACCGCCGCTTGGGAGAGGCCGCGGGGGCCACGGTGGTGCCGGTGAGAGGGGGAGAGGCCGCGGGGGCCACGGTGGTGCCGGTGAGAGGGGGAGAGGCCGCGGGGGGCGTGGTGGTGCTGGTACGCAGCGCGGCCAGCAGTGCCAGTGCCCCGGCCAGGAGCAATGCCGCGGCACCGGTGGAAGCGCCGCTGCCGGTGGTCCCCGTTCCCCCCCAGCCTGCGACCGCGCACCCGGTGGTCCGGGTCACCTTCTCGCAGCCGATATCATCCGTGCCTACGTTGATGCCGTGTCCGTCCCCGCCTGCGGGCCAGGAGTTGGCACCGATGGTGACTTCGTCTCCGAACTGGCCGAAGACCCCGGCCCACGGGCCGACGTCCTCGCCGGGGACTCCGTCTCCGACCGAGGCTCCATCCTCCTGCTGCACGATGTCCGGTTCCTGTTCCGGAGGGGTCCAGACCGATCCGTCGTCGTAGGCCATGATGCGCCCGAAGGTACCCACGACCCAACCCCAGTGCGGGCCCGCAAAATCGATGTCGAGGTAGCCGCCCTGTCCTTCCCCTTCGGGGTCGAAATCCCAGGAGGTCCCCCCGTCCATCGTGTGGAGGATCACGGCCTTGTTCCCCATGTTGTCGATGTCGGAGTCCGGAATAGCGATACAGCCGGCCGCCCATCCTTCGAGCGGAGAGATCATCGCGATCCGGGAGACGTGCACCCACTCCATGCCGGCATCGGCCGGGGGCAGGTCGATGTCCTTCCACGTCTTGCCGCCGTCAGTGGTGCGCTTGAAGTAGAACGGCCTGCTGTTGGAGCTGGCCACGGCCAGCCCGATGTTGTCGTTGAGGAACGTGATGTGCTGGAAGTAGTCCGGAGCGCCGATCACGAGCGGGGCGAAGCTCTTCCCCCCGTCGGTGGAGTACATCACGGTCCCCTGCGACTTGTAGTCGTAGCCGACGACCTTCTCCTCGCCGCTCATGGGGTCGGTCTCGGTGATCTCGTCGGCCTTGCCGCCCGCGATCCAGCCCTTCTGGGACGAGAGGAACCAGACCGTGTTGATCTCGAGGTCCGGGACCGGGGTGGTGACCTCCCAGTTCAGACTGTTGGGGGTCCGGTAGACCTTGTCGCCGCCGACGGCCCACACGTGCACCGGGTCGAGCGCGAAGATGCGGGAGATGGTGATGAACTCGAACATGCCGCCGCCCCCGGGGAGCTTGACCTCGGAATAGGAGCTGCCGCCGTTCTGGCTCTTGAACATGCCGAGGCCTCCGCCATAGACGAACTTGGCATCGGGCATGTCGAGCGTGATCATGAATGCGAAGTCGCCCGGCGCCTGGGTCGTCTGCCAGGTCTTGCCGTCCATGGTGTAGTAGAGCGCCGGCTTTGCCTGCCCCTGCTGCGAGTTCTGGCCGAATGCCACGGCATTCTTGCCGGTCCCCGCTGCCACGGCAACCGTCGAGTTCCCGCTGCCGAACAGCTCGAACTGCTTGGTCCACGCCGCGTGGGCGCCGGTGCCGGAGAAGAGAACCGCTGCCAGTACTGCTGCGGTGAGGAAGGAACGAATCATGTGCACCTCGCATGGTCTGCGGGCCCATGGAACGGGGACTTCGGCCCGCTCCGTTCCGCTCCGGCCGGGACGGGCTGGAACTGCCCCCGGCCCGCACGCATTCTGCCGCGGGAAGCCCCGCGAATCAAGGGTTGCACGCCCCCACGCGGCTAAACCCCTTGATTAGTTCTCTCTGCTTTGGTTTAATCCGCGCGGACTGGAGGGGGCATCATGACTCATCGGCTCGGCTTCCTGGCTGTGCTGGCTCTCATTGTTGCGGCGGTGGCGTCGTGCGGCGGGGATACGGTGAAGATCGATGGCGGGGACCCGGACGGATTCACGTTCGGCGGCACATGCGAGGGCAAGGAGTGCGGCACGGACGGCAAGGGCAACTCCTGCGGCATCTGCGCTCCTGACAAGTACTGCATTGCCGGCAAGTG
>VGRX01000457.1 GCA_016875215.1 Deltaproteobacteria bacterium | reverse complement strand
GGCCGCCCAGGTAGGCCGGACTCAGGAACGCTGCCTGAGGGAGGTATCGGGCCAGGCGCTCCCAGCACTGCGGTGGCCGGAACTCCTCTGAAAACAGGATCTCCCGCGCAGCACGGACCTCGCCGTCTTTGCCAAGCACCCACAACTCGGCCCCGGCACCGGGTGGGACCGCCAGAGTCTCCATGCAGACCCTCGTGTACTTCAGGAGCGTGTCCACGTCCGGCTTGGGCGCATCCGCCCTGAGCTTGGGCAACACCCATTCCCGGCACACCTTGATGTCGTCGAGTTTCTGCACTCCGCACTTGCCGGTGAGGAATCCCGACAGCCGGCCGGCCGCTCCAGCTTCTCCCCCTTCTCTCAGGAGTCCCGGGTGGCAGACCGGCTTGAGGCCAATGGCCTCGCTACAAAGGGAATCCAGCACGGGATTTCGAAGCACCCCGCCGGGCAGCAGCACATCTCCTCCGCTGTACAGCTTCCCGTCGGCCGCCAACACGATCTCCTCGGCGTGGTACCGTCGCTCCCGCGGAACCCGCTGGCCCCCCGGAAGCCTGTCGTGCCAGTGATGCCCATGCAACCAGAGATACAGCTTCCGGAACCACTCCGCTCCGTCTTGGCTCGCCGCCTTGTGGGCGAGGAACTGCCCGTTGTGCAGGAAGTCCCACCGGCTGATCCGCGGCACTCGGAAGGAGGGCGGGAGCACGACCCCCTTGGCCAGCAGGGCTAGCCCAGGGCGCCCTCCGAGAACCTCCGCCACTTCCTGCACCGTGAACAACCCGCTCTCGACCAGAGCCCCTGCCGCCTGATCGTCCTCCTCAAGCACCACCACGGCATCGAGCGACGACTTGCCCCCGCCTGCAACCGGCAGATACGGCCGTTCGCGTACCTCCTTCTCCAGCCGGTCGATCAGGTTCGGCCCGAACAGGAGATCATGTGCATCCTCTCCGACGGACCGGGTGAACTGGAAGACAGGAAGGAACTCACGGCACCACCTAGGGTGGTCGGAGAAGCAGGCAAGTGCCTCGGAGGACAACTCCGCCAACTCCTCCACGAGCCAACGGTTCCAGCGCGCCTCGTGGTTGAGCGCATCCCGCCCCGGCTGCACGAGGAAGTCCGCCTGGATCCGGAATCGGGCACCGCTCTTCACTTCGCCCAGCGGCATGAACGAATACACTCCGCCCAGAGCGCTGGTGGAGCCTGCGGCATCCAACTCCCCCTGCGGCCCGACGGCAAACGCAATCGCTATCTCCCGCCGCCGGACGCCCTTCCTGTAAGCCCTCGTGAGGTCGTCCTCAGCCACCCAGTCGGGCACCGACACCGTCTTCCTGAACACCTTGAAACGCTGGGTCCGCTTGCCCTGCCGCAGCGCGGTAATCCCCTCCCCATCTTCGCCGAGGTTCTCCAGGAGCCGTTCGTCCCCCGTCTCCTCGTTCACCATCCGGATGATCCGCAGCCAGCGGAGGAACAGGAACAGCCCGCTGTCGAGGCGCTTCAACTCAGCGACGAGATCCCGGTAGGAGGCGGATTCGCGAAACGGGAGGATAAACGTCGTGCGCTCCCCATCCACGGGCTCCGACGGCGCCTCCAGCCAGATCGGCATGACGTGCCATGGCACAGAATCCGGGTCGCCCTGCCCGGCAGACTCGAGCTTGTCGAACTTGAACCGGAATCCCCCCGAATAGACCTCCGGCGCATCGGTGATCTTGAACACGGACTTGAATCCGATCCCCAGGTAGCCGAGCGTGCCCTGCTCCGGCTTCTTCGAGGAGCGAATACCGCACAGCGCCTCAGCATCGTCGGCATCGAACGGACAGCCGTTGTGCGTGATTTTCACACGCCGGGAATTGACCGACACCTCGAAGAACCCCGCACCGTCCAGCCCGCGGCCGGCATCCTCCGCATTCTGTACCACCTCCAGGACAAACCCGGCGCTCCGTGTGAAGATGACTTGCGAAATGAGATTCAGCGCCCGCACGTACTCAGGCCAGATGCGCGTGTTTCTCGATGCCTCCAACCCTCCACGGATCCGTGCGATCACTTCTCGCGGCCCTTCCTGCCCCATGTGCGCCTCCGGTGCCCAAGCCTCTACTGGAGCCTAGCCGATCCGGCGAGCCAAGCGCAAGGCTTCGGGCAAGCCGGCGGCCGATGCACTGCCCGGGCCGTAGGTGCGGGCAACCTGACGGCCGATGCACCGCCCGGACCCTGGCTGCGGGCAACCCGGCGGCCGATGCGACGGGACGGACAGTGGGTGCGGGCAACCCGGCGGCCGGCGAGGGTGCGGTTCCTGCGGCGGTACGGGTACGTCGCTCGTTTCGTGCCTGGATGGCGGCCCGGGTGCAGCCTCTCCTCCATCGGAGGAGTACCCCGGCGCCACGGGGCGCCGGGGGGAGGTGGCAATTCCGGGCTTCCCCTGGATCGTAGGTCGGCCACGGCGTACCGGCACATCCGCCCACGCACTCGGCACGTCATCCTGACGCCCCCGACGCACGGCCCGCTCCCCTGGCTGTGCCTTTCTGGAGGAGGCGGAAGGACCTCGGCCTGCGCCCCTGCACGGCCGCAGGTCCGGCGGCCGTGCGAACACATGGAGGGCCGAGGTCCTTCGCTCCTGGCAGCCAGGCGGATCTGACTTCGCAGGCGGGAGGGCCGGGTCGCTCAGGAAGACGTGCCGAGCATGGGGGCCGTCGGGGGGCCGTAGCGGCGGCACATCCACGCCCTGTGCCCGGCGGCCGATGCGATGCAGCGCGGCCCGTCCCTACTCCGCCAAGGCTACGTAGGGCACGCTCTTACGCTCCGGGTGGTGTTGGTGGACCGCACCGGCGGACAGCGCCGGGGCATCGACCGGTGCCGCCGAGCAGCCGTCCCAAGCCCCTACTCCACCGGCCAGAATCCAACGTGGTATCGGTCCACCTCGGCGTAGCAGAAAAACCCGGCCTCGGAGAGCATCCGGGCGACGGCAGACCACACGACGTCGTCCTGCATGTGTGCGCCGACAACAACGAGGAGAGCGTCCGAGAAGTCGTACTCCTCCTCGCCGCGGGACCAGGCCTGGGTCACCTCTCTCGGTCGCTTGAACTCGAGCTCATCGAGCGGGACCCCCAAAACCTCCAGGGCCTTCTGCAACGCGGTTCGAAACCTCTTGGGGACCTTGCCCCCGGGCCACCGCGCCCCCAGGGCATCCTTGCCGGCTTCGGTAATGTCGTATTCGGAGCCGTGGCGCCCTTGTCCCGCAACGATGAATCCCCGTTCCTGGAGAGATCGAATGGTCCGGGCTGCGACCCCCCATTCGTGACGACAACCCTCCGTCAGCAAGTGGTCATCTGAGTATGCCATCAGAAGTGCGCGTCGCTGTTCGTTCGTCAGTGCCATCGAATCCTCCGACCTTCGCTACCCTACAGGTCCACTTCCAGCCCGAAAGAGTCGTTCAGGTTCGCGTTGGCGAGCCGGGTTTGGCCGCGGTCTGCTCCTGGACGATTCGAGTCAGACGTGCTGCGAGATCCTGAGGTGTCATACCTTTCCCTCCTCGCCCTCACTGGGGCGCCGTTCACGACCGGGTCGCTCCGGTTCTGGTTTCCAACTGTACAACGCCTCAACCAACGAAGCCACCTCGTCGGGGGTGATGCCACAATCCTCCCCCGTGAAGAACAGCACTTGAAGAACGTGGACAGTCGCGTCTTCCCGGGACAATCCTGGACGCTCGTCGAGGTACCCTTCCTGCTCGAGGAACTCCTTCAGTTGGTTCGCCTT
>VGRX01000456.1 GCA_016875215.1 Deltaproteobacteria bacterium | reverse complement strand
CCCCTCCCCCGAGGAAGCAGCGCTCGTCTCCAACTCCTTTGATGACGTCACCCGCCGGCTCCTGGAGGTCCCCTACCTGCTCGTCCACCGGGACTTCCAGAGCACGAACCTCATGCTCAAGGACAGGCGGATGGTGCTCATCGACTTCCAGGACACCCTCATGGGACCGCCCGTGTACGACCTCGTTTCCCTGCTCCGGGACAGCTACGTCAGCCTGCCGCTCCCCCTCCTGGAGCGGCTCCGCCACGAGTACTTCGCCCAGGCCGGTCACCTGCTTCCGTTCCGCACCGAAGCGGAGTTCGACTCGTTCTTCCATCTCCAGACCCTCCAGCGCAAGCTGAAGGATGCCGGGCGGTTCGTGTTCATCGACCGGGTCAAGGGGAATCCGTCGTTCCTGCGCTGGGTGGCACCGACCCTCGGCTACGTGTCCGCCGCATTCGACCACCTGCCCCAGTACGCGGCTCTGAGAGACCTTCTGAAGCGCTATCTTCCCGCATTGGGCGGCGCGGTCTGAACCGCAGCAAACAGCGGACCGTAGGAAACAGCAATCCCGTCGAACGCAAGCAAGGCAAACTGCACGCCGCGCTCCGGGTCCGCACCCCAGAGGATCGTGTCGTGGGCATACTCGACCGACTCCTGCCCCCGCTCCCGCCGGACGTACTCCGCATGTACCGGCGTCCCCTCGAGCCGCCGGCCCGATGCCACGAGCAACATGCTGAAGTAGGGATCCACGAGACAGAGGACCGCCTCCTCGTCCGGCATCCTCCCTACCTCGCACCTCCCCTCCTTCAACACCCCGGTCTTCCAGGCAGCGGGGACATGAACAGGCTTGCCGTCGGGCAGCTTCGTGGCGGTCAGCCGGGTCTCGGGCAGAGCGAAGCGGCCGGCCAGCCGCGTGCAGGTCACGGTAAGCGAATACGCCGTCGCCAGCAGAGCCAGCAGAACGACCAGCCCGATTGCCGGTCGGAACCCCCGATACCGGGCGCCGACATGCGCCAGGCAGGCAACCAGCACACCCCCCGATGCCCCGCCCAGGTGCGCAGCGTTGTCCACGTTTCCGGCAATGAACCCGTAGCCGACCGTCATGGCCCCGACCACGGCCGGCAACCCCACCGCATAGGGCCGTGCCACCGACGGAATCTCACGCCACCGCAGCAACGACATGACCAACATCGTCGAGAGCAGCCCGAACATCCCCCCCGACGCCCCCACCGAAGCCCCGTTGCCCCAGGCAAACGAGACAGCCCCCCCTGCGACGGCGGAAAAAACGAACGACAGCAGCAGGCAGCTCGGCCCCGTCGTCTTCTCCACGTAGAACCCGAGAAGCAGTACCGCCAGCGAGTTGACCAGCAGGTGGACGAAGCTGCCGTGCAGGAACGCGGACGAGATCAGCCGCCACCACTCCCCGGAAGATATCAGGGCGTTCACCTTGGCCCCGGCCACCAGCAGCTGGAACATCAGCCGATCCGTCCCGTCACCCGATTCCCCCTCCAGCCAGAGGTGGAGACCGGCCATGATGGCCACCAGGACCAGGGTGACCGCAGGTAACCCCTGGAGACGCTCGGCGAACGCCGCCTCACGGCGCCACCCCTCGCTCTCCGAGGATACTCGCAGGTCGGGCCGGCCGGCCCCCTCATCCATGCCGCGCTCCACTCGGGCCTCCCTCGTCGTCGCGGTCCTTGACTATAGTGGGCCCGCCGGGTTAAATCAATGCGCGCTCGCCGTGAGCGCTCCCCCTCGCAGGAGGACGACGGTGCACGACGAGAAGGAACAGACCCGCCCGAAAGGGGAGAAGCTGAACGAGGTTCTCCAACGCGCAAAGGCGGAGTGGGAAGCCGCCTTCGACGCCATCTCCGAAGGCATCGTCGTCACCGAGACCGACGGCCGGATTCGTCGCGTCAACAGGGCGTTGGCGGAGCTGCTCGGACGGGACGTCCGAAGCATGACCGGGCTGAAATGCTGCGACGTCTTCGGCCACCATCGCGCCCAGGACGGTGCCTGCCCCGTGCTCAACTACCCCAACGGCAAACAGGGCGCATTCGAGATCTTCTTCCCCGACTACCGCTACTACGAAGATTCCATTCACCCCATCGGCAGGGGCAGCCGTCCCCAGGGCTTCGTCATCACCGTACGCGACGTGACCCGGGAGCAGCTTGCCGCCCAGGAGCGCCGCAATACCTATCTCCAGGCCGAGGAGGCCGCCCGCAAGCGCAAACTGGCTGAGGAGGCCCTGCACGCAGTCCAGAAGGAGCTCCTCAGGGCCGACCGCGCAGCCGCAATCGGCAACCTCGCCGCCGTGATCCTCCAGGAGACCCAGCGGGGAGTCAACTACGTTCGGGAAGGGCTCGAGCACGTGGCAGCGCTCTGCACCCCGGCCGACGGCAAGAGCGACTCCTGCGGCAACGTGATAGCCGACCTGGGAGTTGCGGCCGGACGCACGGGAAGAGTCCTCGAGAAGCTCTCCAGGCTCCGCATCGATTCCCGCGATGAGCCCGGAACGTTCGGCCTCAACGCACTCATCGAGGAGGTCGCTGTCGGAATGGAGAAGCCGCTGGCCGAGGCCGGCGTCACGCTTCGCCTCCAGCTCAAGGAGCTCCCGGAGCTTCCCGGCAGCAGGAGCCAGATTGCTGCCGTGCTCTCCAGCCTGATGCTCAATGCCCTGGAGGCCACCCGGGTGGACAAGGGGGCGATCACGGTGCTGACCCGCCGGGAGCGCCAGTCCGCCCGCATCGAGATCCGTGACTCGGGCCGCGGCATCGAAGCGGTCCACCTGCCGCAGATCTTCAATCCCTTCTTCACCACCCATCCCAGTGCGGGCAGCGTCGGCCTCGGCCTGACCATCTGCCTCGCCATCATCCAGGGGCACCATGGCCACATCCAGGTGGACAGCGAACCCGCCGTGGGCACCACCGTCCACATCACTCTGCCGCTGTGTGACTGAGTCCACAGGTTCCCGAGGCGCTGCTCGATTCGGTTCCCGACTCGCTACTCGATTCGGCTCTCGACTCGCTACTCGATTCGGTTCTCGACTCGCTACTCGATTCGGTTCTCGACTCGCTACTCGATTCGGTTCTCGACTCGCTACTCGATTCGGTTCTCGACTCGCTACTCGATTCGGATCTTCTTGAAGCCGCCGTCCGGCTTTCCGCCGTCCCCCGGCTCCCCCCCAATCTTCTTGAATCCCTTGTCTTCCGGGTGCGTTGCCGCTCCATCGGCCTTGCCGGTGCCGGAAGGCGAGCCCGCACCATCGGACGTTGCTCCTTTCGAGGCCGAGTCTCCCTTTCCGCTTCCCTTTCCGCTTCCCTTTCCGCTTCCCTTTCCGCTTCCCTTTCCCTTCTCCCCTCCCTGGCCCTTCTCCCCTCCCTTTCCCTTCTCCCCTCCCTGGCCCTTCTCCCCTCCCTTGCCCTTCTCCCCTCCCTTGCCCTTGCTCTCCCCTGCGACCGTGCCCGATACCACGTCCGCTGCAGGCGGGGACGCCGTCGGTCCCGAATCCGTGCCAGGATCCGTGCCTGCGGCCGTGCCAGGATCCGTGCCTGCGGCCGTGCCTGCGGCCGTGCCTGCGACCGTGCCCGATACCACGTCCGCTGCCGGCGGGGACGCCGTCGGTCCCGAATCCCGGCCTGGAGCCGTGCTGGGAGCCGTGCCTGCGACCGTGCCAGGATCCGTGCCTGCGGCCGTGCCAGGATCCGTGCCTGCGACCGTGCCTGCGGCCGTGCCTGCGGCCGTGCCCGATACCGCGGC
>VGRX01000455.1 GCA_016875215.1 Deltaproteobacteria bacterium | reverse complement strand
CCCCCAAGCGGCGCGTCCTATTCGTCCTATTTGTCCTATTCGTCCTATGTCTTCGCGCCGCCGCCGAGGTAACCCGTGAAACCTGTCGACAGATCTGTCCCCGCCGTCCGCCTTGCCCCCGGAAAGGACCAGCGCCTGAAGGACGGCCACCTGTGGATCCGGCCGAACGACATCCAGGAAGAGGTCGGGAAGCCGGAATCCGGCGGGGTGGTCGACGTCCTCGATTTCCGGGGCCGCTTCCTGGCCCGAGGCCACTACAACGAGGCCTCGAAGCTTCGCGTGCGCCTGTTGACCTACGAACGGGAGCCCGTAGACGAGGCGCTCTTCCGCACCCGCATCGCCCGGGCGCTCGAGATGCGGCAGCGGGTGCTGGAAGACGTCGGTCTCTGCCGCGTCGTCTACGGTGAGTCGGACCTGCTGCCCGGCCTGGTCGTCGACCGGCTGGGCGACGTGGCCGTGATGCAGACCATGAGCCTGGGCATGGATCGGCAGAAGAAGGTGCTGGCGGAGCTTCTGGCCGAGCTGCTCGGCGTGAAGGCCGTCTACGAGCGCAACGACGGGGCCGTGCGGCGCCTCGAGGGGATGGAGGAGAGCACGGGACCCCTCGTCGGTGCGGTGCCGGAGCCGTTCGTCGTGACGTGGGGCGGGCTGTCGTTCCCAGTGGATGTCGTGTCGGGCCAGAAGACGGGGATCTTCCTGGACCAGCGGGAGAACCACCTGGCGGTGAGGCGGCTTGCGAAGGGGAGGCGGGTGCTGGATGCGTTCTGCTATGGCGGCGGGTTCGGGCTCCAGGCGGCTGCCGGAGGAGCTGCCCACGTGGTCGGCATCGATGCCTCGGCCCTGGCCGTGGAGCTGGCCCGAAAAGCAGCGGAAGCCAACGGGCTCACCGGCCGGACCGAGTGGCAGGAGGGCAACGTCTTCGACGTCCTGAGGACCATCGAGCCGGGCTCGTTCGACCTGGTCGTGCTCGATCCCCCGGCCTTTGCCCGGAACCGGAAGGCGCTTCCCGGTGCGTACCGCGGCTACAAGGAGATCAACCTGCGGGCGATGAAGCTGCTGCCGCCGGGAGGCATCCTGGTGACCTGCTCCTGCTCGTACCACATGACCCGGGACCTGTTCGGGCAGATGCTGGTCGAGGCGGCTCGGGATGCGAGGAGGTCGGTGCGCGTGCTCGAGGAGCGCGGTGCCCCTGCGGATCACCCCGTGCTCCTGGGCCACCCCGAGACGGCGTATCTCAAGTGCGTGGTGGCGGAAGTCTATTGACCCTGCGCGTTTTCCCGCGTCGTGACGATAACGGGGGTGCGTTGAACTACAGTTGGGGGTGGTCGATGAGACTTGCCACGACGATGCTCCTGGTCCTGGGGTTGGCCCTTGGCTCTTGCGGCCAGAAGCGATGCGAGTGCCAGCCGCCGTCGACGCTCTGCTCGGGAAACGGCGCGGGCGGGGCGGATGCCCGGTGTTCCGACGACCTCGCGGAGCCGGCCGACGCTGCAGGACGCAGCGGGCAGGATCTCGGGGGGGCTGACCTGCGTGACGACGATGGGGGATTCGGGCCGGACATGGCGGCAGGAGACGGCGCTGCCGAGGCGGGAGGCGGGGATGCTCTCCTGCCGCTCGACGACGTCTTGACGGACGTCGCTCAGTGCCCGCTGGGGACGGCATGCAACCCCATCCCCATTCCTGCGCTTCCCTACCAGGACAAGCAGGACGGCAAGCTTGCTCCGTCGGACCTGTTCGACGAGTACCTGCCGTGCGGTGAGGGGATCGACGAGTCGGGTCCCGAGTTCCTGTATGTGCTGAAGCTCGACAAGGCCGGCGTGCTTCACGTGCGCGTCGACGAGAAGGAAGGGGATGACGTGGACATGGACGTGCACATCCTGTCTGCGCTGGTGCCGACCGCGTGCCTTGCCCGCGACCACGACCACGCAGCGGCATACGTCGAGCCGGGGACCTACTACCTCAGCATCGACACATGGGTGGACGACGCGGGCATCGAGTGGGCCGGACCGTACGTGCTGGACGTGTACGTCACCTACGGCAGCGTGCTTCCGGAGCAGGCCGGGTTCAACCAGTACGTGGTCGAGGCGATCAACGACTGGAGCCTGTATCCCAAGGATGGGACCTACACGTACTGCTACAGCGATGCGTGCGAGCCGCCGGTGGATATCTACTTCGGAATGGTCCACGACGGCTACTACATGGGCCAGTTCCTCTTCGAAGGGACCGGCAAGTGCTACTGCTGCGGGCACACGCTCGAGGTCTTCCTGAACGCCTATATCCGCTGGCAGAAGGCGCACGGAGTGCCGGAGACGACTCCGTACGGCGGGCTCACCGTCGACGACGTCGACCTCGGCAACTTCTACCAGTACTGGTTCGGCTGGGGGGTGACCAACGAGTCCAGCTCGGGCGATGCTCTGGAGTACGCGGGCATAGGGATGAACATCTACCCCGAGGACTGGGACAAGGTCATCACGGGGGACTTCGTCAACTTCAGCCGTTCCAACGGGACCGGACATGCCGTGATCTTCGTGGACTGGGTCAAGGAAGGGGGGGAGATCGTCGGGATCCGGTACTACTCGTGCAACGGCGGCGGCGAGTCGCATCCCGATCCGGCCGACCCGGACAACGAGACGGGCGTCTCCGGCCCGTCGTTCCAGACCGAGTACTTCACCGATGCCGGCGGCAAGGTGCTCAAGAAGTACTTCTTCATCGGCCGCGCGTTCGACCCCGGGGAGTTGTAGGGCGTCTACCGCTTCTCGAGCCTGATTACCTCGCCCCAGCCCAGCTTCTCGAGCTGCGGGAGGACGATGGCCGCGTCGCCGGCGACCAGGTAGAGCAGGCGGGTCGGGTCCATCCAGTTGCGGACCACGCGGCCGGCGTCGCTGGTGGTGAGGTTGGCCAGCGTGCTGCGCCACGTCCTGAGGTAGTCGAGCGGCAGGCCGAAGAACCCGATGTTGCGCAGCACGTCGAGCTGTGCGGCCAGCGTCTCGTACTCCCGGGCCATGGCGTTGGAGAGGCCGTCCCGCGTCCAGCCCAGCTCCTCTTCGGACACGCCGTTGCGGGCATCGGACCACTCGGTCTTGAAGACGTTGAGGGCATCTCCGACTGCGTCGCTCTGCACAGCGGACCAGGCTTCGAACTGGCCGAAGTCGCGGCCGGCCCGGACCATGCTGCGGGCACCGTAGGTCACCCCTTTCTCCTCCCGCAGGATCATGTTCAGGCGGGAGTTGAACGCACCTCCGAGCGGGTAGTTCGCCACGAAGGCGGCATAGTAGTCCGGGTGACTGCGGGTCAACGTCGGTCCCTGGACGCGCACCTGCGCCTGCTGGGCGCCGGGCACATCCACGAAGAACACCCGGTCGAGGTGGCCATTCACCACCTTGACTGCCGGGGACGCGGGACAAGGCGCCTCGCTCGTCCAGCGGGAAGCCAGGCGGGCAGCGGCCGCGCGGGCTTCCTCCTGGGTCATCGCACCGACGATGGAGAGCACCGAGCAGCCCGGGCGAAACAGCCTGGCATGGAGGGCTTTCACGTCCTCGATGGTGATCTTCTCCAGCGAGTCCTTCGTGCCGGTCTGGGGATAGGAGAGCGGATGCGCATCGCCGTACAGAGCCCGTGCGGCCCCCACGTCCGCCAAAAAAGTCGGGTAGCCTTCGTTCTCCTCGAGGTAGGAAAGCCCTGCCCTGCGGATTCGCTCGAGTTCCTCGGGGTCGAAGCGGGGCTCGGTGAGCATCTCGGCCACGAAAA
>VGRX01000454.1 GCA_016875215.1 Deltaproteobacteria bacterium | reverse complement strand
ACTGCGGGGGGAAGCGACCCCTCGGGCGTTCTCCCGAAGGATTGCTCGGGGCTGTGCACTGCGAAGTGTGACGGGAAGGAGTGCGGGGACGACGGCTGCGGAGAGACGTGTGGCGAATGCGCTGGCAAGGGGGCGGTCTGCACCCCCTCGGGCAAGTGCTGCATCCCCTCGTGCGAAGGGAAGACGTGCGGCAGCGACGGCTGCGGCGGAAGCTGCGGGGAGTGTGCCGAAGGGCTGTTCTGCAATGCGGGCACCTGTTCGGACGAGGTTCCGGGAGGATGCACGCCGAAGGGGACGCCGGGGTGCGACGGGTGTGCGTGCGAGGCCTGCGTGTTCGACATGGACACGTACTGCAAGGAGACCGCGTGGGATGACGTCTGCGTCAACGAGTGCGTGACGTGCGGCACCCAGTGTCCCTGCACACCGAGCTGCGGCGGGAAGCTGTGCGGCGACGACGGCTGCGGCGGAAGCTGCGGCGAGTGTGCGAAGGGAGAGATCTGCGACAACTCGATCTGCGTGACCGATGCGTGCGAGGGAATCCCGCGTGAAGGATGCTGCGAGGGCACGACAGCCCGGTTCTGCCTCGACGGGCAGCTCCAGGAGCTCGACTGCTCCGAAGAGCCCTCCTGCGGCTGGGACGGGGCCATCGCTCAGTACGCGTGCGGCACGGACGGGGCCGAGTCGCCGCTGCCCGACCTGCCCAAGGACTGCATGGCCTACTGCATTCCGCAGTGCTTCGGGAAGGAGTGCGGCAGCGACGGGTGCACCGGGAGCTGCGGCGAGTGCGCGGCCGGGAGCGTCTGCGTCAAGGGTGAATGCGTCGAGAACGTGTGCGGCGACTTCGTGTACGAAGGGTGCTGCGACGGCAACTGGCTCAAGTGGTGCGAGAACGGAGTCGTGGAGAAGATCGACTGTCGCCTGAAGGGGCCGTGCGGCTGGAGCATCGATGAGGGGTATTACAACTGCAAGACCGACGGCAAGGCGGAACCGTCGGGGACGTTCCCCTTCGACTGTCCGGGATCGTGCAAGCCGGACTGCTCCGGCAAGGTGTGCGGCGACAACGGCTGCGGCAGCGTCTGCGGCATGTGCCATCCGGACGAGGAGTGCGTGGACGGGACGTGCGTCGGTACCGCGGATGAGACGGGACAGCCGGACACGGGGCCCGGTGAGGATGTCGTGATTCCCCCGCAGGACGTTCCGGCCGGGCCGGAGGTCGTGGAGGCACAGGTCGCGGACCCGCCCCCGAAGAAGGCGGACAACGGCTGCTCTGCAGGAGGCACGGCTGGCCCGGCAGGGCTGGTGCCGATCCTCCTTGCACTGGCGTTGCTGTGGGGGATTGGCTGGCGGGAGAGGGAAGGCCGTGGAAAGGTCCATGCTTGGAGGGTGCTTCGCCCGCCCCGAGCGAGGTCGAGGGGCGCCCGACCCGAACTGGCTCTGTCTCCAGTTGTCCTGCTTCTCCTCCTGCTTGCCTGGGGCTGTTCCGGCAAAGGGGACAAGCCCGTGCCGGATGTTGCTGCAGAGGTCTTTGTCGACGCGCCGGGCGTGCCTGACATGGTGCTTCCTGATCTCGATGTCTCCCCGGACCCCGGCCTGCCCGACGTGCCGGATGTTTCGCCGGATGTTCCGGCGGATGCTCTGGACATCGCCCCGGACGAAGCGGAGCCTGAAGACATCGTCGAGACGGCGGACACGCTGGACATCAACTGCCACAACCTGCCCCCGGGACCGTTCCAGCTCGTCAAGGTGCCCGGTGCCATTGCAACCGAGGATCTCGCGTTCGACGGCCAGGGGAACCTCATCGGCAGCAACTTCGAGGCGATCTTCAAGAGCTCGGCCGATGGGAAGGTCAAGCTGTTCGTCCCCGGTTTTCCGTTCCGGGGGGGAATGCGCATGATTCCCAGCGGCGAGCTGGTCGTCTGCGACAACGAGAAGAACGAGCTCGTCCGCGTGGATCAGGACGGAGTGCGCAACACGATCCTCCAGGGGCTCAAGTACCCGAACGGCATGACCGTGGACCTCCAGGGGTTCGTCTACGTGACCGAGCACGATGCACACCGGGTGCTGCGCGTGCATCCCTACTCCGGGGAGTACACGGTCCTGGTGGACGGCGACATCACGAATCCCAACGGGATCGCGTTCAACCCGACCTATGATCTGCTCTACATCGGGACCTTCGGCGGATCCTGGATCTACTCGCTGTCCATCTCGCCGGATGGCACTCCGGGGCGGCTGGAGAAGTGGGGCGACATGACGCACACGCCCGGGCTCCTGGACGGAATCGGAGTGGATGCCTGCGGCAACGTCTACGTATGCGAGTACGGGTCGACAGACATCTGGCGGCTTCCTCCGGACGGAAAGAACGCGGTACGGATCCTGGATTCCGACCCGGCGATTACGTACCTTCCGAACATGCAGTGGGGCAGGGGGGAGGGATGGGATCCCAACTCGCTCTACCTGCCAGATGGTTGGAAGGTGGGAGTCTGGAGGCTCGAGATCGGCGTGCCCAGCGCCCCCCTGGCGTTTCCATGAGGTCAGCTTGCGGGAGGTTTGTGATGAACAGGAACCGCTTCGGGGCCGCAAGGAGGGTGGCCACGGCCGTTCTGGCCAGCTTCCTTCTGTTCTCCGGGATGGGGTGTGGTGGCACGGACGAACCTCTGGATGTTGCAGTCGGAACGGACATTGCGGACGGCTCTGCTGAACTGCCCGGGGAACTCGTGCTGGTCGACTGGGGGGTACCGCCCGAAGGGGAGTGCGTGATTCCAGAAGGGGAGGAGCCCGACTTCACGCAGGAGCTCGGGTGCACCGCGGATTTCGAGAACCTGGCCTCGTTCCCGCTGGATGCCAGCATCCCCGGGGCGCGGTCTTCCAAGACCGTGATCGACACGGCCGACAAGGATGCCCTCTACTTCACGAGGGCCGAGAAGTATCCGATGCACTACGAGTTCTGCCAGGCCTTCCTGTCGGGCAAGGGGAAGCCGATGGTCGGCGACCCGTCGACGTTCAACATGACGGAGTACTACAGCCCCTACCGGCGCTTCCTGCTCGGTGCGATCACCTACTACCAGGGGCCCAAGGTCTGGGTGTACGAGATCGCACCGTACGACACGGCCTCTGCAGAGATGGTGGCGAAGTCCTACGACCTCATCGCAGCGGCCGCGTTCTTCGGCAACGTGCTCTACTTCCACCCCACGTCGGAATCGGTGGCCAAGATCGTCCCCGACCTGCCGGAGCGCGTGAAGGTGATCACCACGGAGCAGCTCTTTGCCGGCGTGACGTTTCTGCCGCTGAACCTGGGCCAGGCGCTGGGGCAGCTCCGCTTCTTCAACGTCGACGACCTCGAGGCGGGGCAGACCTTCGTGACCGCCCGGGACATCGCGGTGCTGGACCGGGTACCCAATGACATCTCGGTCGTCGCCGGCCTGATCACGGCGCAGCTCCAGACGCCGCTTTCCCATGTCAACGTCCTGTCGCAGAACCGGGGAACGCCGAACATGTCGCTCATCGGGGCCATGGAGGACCCCGAGCTCAAGGCACTCGAGAACCAGTGGGTGCGGCTCACCGTGGGCCCGTTCGAGCACAGCATCGAGAAGGTCACCAAGGCCGAAGCCGATGCCTGGTGGGAGGAGCACAAGCCCCCCGCAGTCAAGATCCCGGAGCTCGACCTGTCCGTCAAGACGCTCACGGACGTGAAGGACATCGACGTCACCATGATCCCTGCGTTTGGCGGCAAGGCCTCGCACTATGGCGTGCCCC
>VGRX01000453.1 GCA_016875215.1 Deltaproteobacteria bacterium | reverse complement strand
AAGGACGGGGACGGCATCCCGGACGGCCTTGACAACTGCCCCATGGACTTCAATCCGCAGCAGAAGGACTTCGACCTGGACAAGATCGGCGATCCGTGTGACCCGGATGACGACAACGACCTCGTTTCCGACGAGGAGGACTGCGGTCCGCATGACCCGGCGGTCAAGCCGGGGGGCAAGGAGGAATGCGACGGCAAGGACAACGACTGCAACGCACTTGTGGACGAGGGATTCGCCGATTCCGACTTCGACGGTTGGAAGGACTGCACCGACGACGACGACGACAACGACGGCACCACCGACCCGCTCGACTGTGCGCCGCTCGACCCCACCGCCAGCCCGAAGGCGCAGGAGCAGTGCGACGGCAAGGACAACGACTGCGACTTCCAGGTGGACGAGGGGTTCCCGGACGCGGACAAGGACGGCATGGCGGACTGCGTCGACGGCGACGTCGACGGCGACGGCGTGAAGAACGAGGCTGACAACTGCCCCAAGGTCGCCAACGTGGATCAGACCGACCTGGACGGTGACCTCGTCGGCGACGCGTGCGACCCGGACAAGGACGGCGACGGGATACCGGACCTGGCCGACAACTGCCTGCTGCTCAAGAATCCGGCCCAGGCCGATCTGGACAAGGACGGGAAAGGCGACGCGTGTGATGATGACGACGATGGCGACGGTTGGGCCGATGGCGACGACAACTGCCCCATGGTGGCCAATCCGGCGCAGACGGATCAGGACAAGGATGGAATCGGGGATGCGTGCGAAGGGGATCTGGACGGTGACGGGACCCCAGACGCACTGGACTGTGCTCCCACCGATGCCACCGTGCATCCCAAGGCGCAGGAGGCCTGCGACGGCCTGGACAACGACTGCGACGGCATGCAGGACGAGGGCTTCCCCGACTTCGACCTGGACGGCCTCAAGGACTGCGTGGACCTGGATGACGACAACGATGCCGACCCGGATGATTCGGACTGCGGGCCGCGCGACCCGGGGGTACACCACCAGGCGGTCGAGAAGTGCGACGGCAAGGACAACAACTGCGACGAGGCCATCGACGAGGGGCTCGGCGTGGTGTCGTGCGGCAAGGGGGCCTGTGCACACAAGGTCCCCGCGTGCCTTGGCGGAAAGCTCCAGGCGTGCGACCCGCTCGAAGGCGCCAAGTTGGAAACCTGCAACGCGATGGACGACGACTGCGACGGCATGACCGACGAGGACCTCGGTTCCACGACGTGCGGATTGGGCAGCTGTGCGCACACGGTGGCCAACTGCGTGCAGGGCAAGCCCCAGGTCTGCGACCCGCTGCAGGGGGCGGACACGGAGGTATGCGACGGCATCGACAACGACTGCGATGCCAAGATCGACGAGGGGCTGGGGCAGCTTGCATGCGGCAAGGGGGCCTGCTTCCACACGGTCAAGGCCTGTATCGGCGGCGAGGAGCAGGTGTGCGACCCGTTCCAGGGGGCGGGCAAGGAAGCGTGCGACGGCGTGGACAACGATTGCGACGGCCAGACCGACGAGGACCTCGGCAACGTCACCTGCGGCAAGGGGGTCTGCCTCCACGAGCAGGCGTACTGCGTTGACGGGAAGGTGGCGGTCTGCGATCCGCTGCTCGGAGTCAAGCCGGAGGTATGCGACGGGCAGGACAACGACTGTGACGGACTGACCGACGAGGATCTGTTCCCCGTGACCTGCGGCAAGGGGGTCTGCCTGCACTCGGTCGAGGCCTGTGTCGGCGGCGTCCCGCAGATCTGCGACCCGATCGAGGGGGCGGGCCCGGAGACCTGCAACGGGCTGGATGACGACTGCGACGGCCAGGTGGACGAGGCGCTTGGCTTCACCACATGCGGCCAGGGCGAGTGCCTGCATACCGTGGCCAACTGCGTGGACGGCGACCCGCAGAAGTGCGACCCGCTCGAGGGAGCCACTCCCGAGTGGTGCGACGGCGTGGACAACGATTGCGACGGCTCGACCGACCCGCAGGATGCCGGCGGCTGCAAGCCCTACTTCCTGGATGCTGACAAGGACGGGTTCGGCAAGGTCGGTGAGTTCAAGTGCCTCTGCGCGGCCGGCGAGACCTACACCGCGCTCACGGGCGGCGACTGCAACGACGCCGACGCCAACGTCAGCCCGGGCGTCGCGGAGGTATGCAACAACGGAAAGGACGACAACTGCAACGATAAGCTCAACGACGGCTGCGTGTACAAGAGCTGCAAGGACGCGCTCCAGTTCAACCCTGGTGCGGTCAGCGGCGCGTACGACATCGACCCGCTCTCGGACGGCTCGAAGATCAAGGTCCACTGCGACATGGTGAGCGACGGCGGCGGCTGGACCCTGGTCATGAAGCAGGCCTCCAACTCCGGATACGGTTCCCCCCTGGCGGTCAACGTGTGGGAGGGATGGGGCAAGGCCGACGTGACCATGAATCCCACCGACGCCACCATGGACGACGCAAATATGGTCAACCTGGCCTACTCGAAGCTGACCGGGGAGAAGCTGCGGATGACCGCGTCAAAGACCTGGACGTCGGTGGCCAACGGCGGCTGGTCCAGGACCATCAACGCGACCGCGTACAAGGCGCTCAGCAACGCGGAGGGCAACAAGACCGGCAACGAAGGAGGCAACTACAACGTTCCCTGGCCGGCCGGGGCCTTCACCGACTTTACCTGGACCTCGACCACGACCGGCAACGGGTTGTGCTGGCGCAGCGGCCCCTACTTCAACCTGACCAGCTTCGAGTACACCTACGGCGGCATCAAGTGGGGCTACGTGTTCAACAACGAGTGCTACCAGAACACCACCGATACCGGCGAAGGGCTCGGCTGCTGCGGAAATGCGGACTGGTACCGGAAGAGCCCCTGGGCGTTGTACATCTGGGTGAGGTAGGGGCGTCGTTCGTTGTACGTTGTACGCTGGCCATGGTTGGCGGTTCGGGGGGAACGCATGGTGTCCGCCCGGTCCGTCACCTTCTCCGGCATCCCGGCGAATCACGTTGACAGGATCTGCGGCGGCAGATAGGTTCTGCCCAGGCATCCAACCGGAGATACGTCCATGCCGCTGCCTCCGTTGCGTCCTCCTATCCGTCGCCTCGTTGCATTGCTCGCCCTGGTCCGGACGTTGCCCGCAGCGGCGATCCTCGCTCCGACACTGCTCCTCGGGAACCTGCTGCAGATGCTCTCCGTCGTCACGTTGCCGTTTTCGCGTCGGCTCTTTCGGACCATCAACCGAAACATCGCCGCAGCCTGGTGGGGGGGGTGCGTGCACCTGGCGAGGTGCCTGCACGGTGTCAAGGTGGTCGTGACCGGGGACGAGCTGCCGAGAGGCGAGAACGCGGTCGTCATGGTCAATCACCAGTCCATGTCCGACATCCCCGTCATCCTGGATGTCGCGAGTCGTCATCGTCGGCTCGGAGACCTGAAGTGGTATGTGAAGGACGTCGTCAAGTACGTCCCCGGCATCGGATGGGGGATGCTGTTCCTGGACTGCCTGTTCATCAAGCGCGATTGGACCGAGGACAGGGACAAGATCGCTCGGGTGTTCCGCAGTATCGTGAAGGGAAGAGCGCCGGTCTGGATCGTGTCGTTCCTCGAGGGGACGCGCATCCGCCCGGCAAAGCTCCTGGCCAGCCAGGAGTTTGCGCGTACGAAGTTGCTCCCGGTCATGCGGCACGTGCTGGTCCCGAGGACCAAGGGGTTCGTTGCCACCCTGGAAGGTCTGAAGGGGCACGTTCACGCGGTCTACGACTTCACGATTTT
>VGRX01000452.1 GCA_016875215.1 Deltaproteobacteria bacterium | reverse complement strand
CCCCCGTGAGTGGCGGACCAGCCCCGGGTTGGCCGGCAGGCCTACCCGGGGTGGAGCAGATGTGCCGCTGGTGAAGGAGGTAGATGGGCCGATGGGGCGGGCAACCTGACGGCCGATGCGGGGCGGCTGGCCGATGGTGCGCGGCCGGTCTCGGCCACTTCGATGTCGACCCCTTCTTCCGGCCCGTACGGCACGGCCCCATCCGTCTCGTCCAGGGTGCGCCATTGCACGGTCATGGGAGGGGGCGGTCAAGGCCTCTCGGCATTTCGAAGCCCAAGATGCCGGGCGTATCGGACCGCCTCGGCCCATTCCGATCGATCGAGGGGATGGGCCAGCTCCGGAAACTGCATCGCCCGGCCCGCAGGGTGGTACTGCCCCATCACGTTGACAGCGATCCGGTCCTGAAACATGCTGGCCAGCCACTCCAGGATGTGTCTCGTGTCGTCCCGGAAGCCGGGCATCACGAGGTGACGGACGAGAACCCCCCGCTCGAGCATCCCGTTCGGGCCGAAACGAACCGGGCCGACCTGTCGGAACATCTCCTCGACGGCAGCGCACGCAACGGTGCCGTAGTCGGGGGCCTTGAGGAAACGGCCGGCCGGGCGCGGGTCGAGGAACTTGAAGTCGGGCATGTAGATATCGACGAGTCCGTAAAGCAGCGCCAGGGACTCGGGGGACTCGTAGCCGCCGCAGTTCCAGACGATTGGGGGCAGCGCCTGCCGGCAGCGTTCGACCAGGAGACCGAGAGATTCCAGTATCTGCGGGGTGAGATGCGACGGGGTGACGAAGTTGAGGTTGTGGCAGCCCGACTCGACGAGCATGTCCATGGCCATGGCAAGCGGCTCGGCGCCCACGTCCCGCCCCTCGTCGCCGTGGCTGATCTCGTGATTCTGGCAGAAGACACAATGGAGCGGGCACCCGGACAGGAAGATCGTTCCTGAACCGCGCCATCCGCTCAGGATCGGCTCCTCTCCGTGATGCGGAAACGCCGACGCGATCCGTGCGGTCGTGCCCAGGCGACACTCCCCGGTTTCGCCTGCAAGCCGGTCCACCCCGCACCGCCGGGCACACAGGCAGCAGGCCGACATCAGCCGTCTTCCCGCATCGGCCCGACGTGCGAAGAGCGACCCTGTGCTCGACGGCGTCATGCGTCTTTGTCCCAAACGCCCGGCTCCCTCTGCCGACTGACCGGACACGTCGGCGTACGGGGGCGATTCTACTTCAGCGGCCGAGCTCCAGGCAACCGTTTGGTAACCGATCAGTGCTGGGTTGACGAGCAGGCCTGTTGCGGCCCCGCCCTCACGGTCAGGGCTCTGACAGCCTCCTGCTGCGCCCCGCAGTCAACCCGAGGTTGTTGCCTTACAACCGTTTGGCAGATCTGCCTTGACTGACCATTTGAATATGACCATAATGGTCATGAGGAGGCGGAGATGGCAAAGGTGGCAAGCATTGCCCAGGTCAAGGCATCGTTGAGCGAGCTGCTGGCGGGGGTGAAGGCGGGAGGGGAGATCCTGGTGACCGATCGAGGGCGCCCGGTGGCCCGCATCGTCCCCTGTGAGCGGAACAAGACCGAGCTCGACGACCTGGTGCGGTCGGGAGTCGCCCGGCCGGGGAGGAAGCTCGACAAGGGGTTCTTCCGCCGTCCGCGGCCGAAAGATCCCGCTGGGCGGGTTCTGTCCGCCCTGCTGGCGGAGCGCGAGGAAGGCCGATGAGGTTCTGGGATGCCTCCGCACTGGTTCCGCTGGTCGTCCGGGAGCCGCGTACCCGGGGCATGCAGAAGTTGGCGGTCCGGGACCCGGAGCTCGTGCTCTGGTGGGGGACTCCGGTGGAGTGCTCCGGTGCCTTGTGCCGGCTTGTCCGGGATGCGGTCATGACCGAGCGGGAGCGGCGGAAGGCCGCTGCCCTGCTCGACGAGGTGTTTGCCGCTGCGGCGGAGATCCTGCCGACGGCCGACCTGAGGGCGAGAGCTGTGCGGCTCCTGTCCGTTCACCCGTTGCGGGCCGCGGATTCCCTGCAACTTGCAGCGGCACTCGCCTGGTGTCACGAGTCCCCGGCCGGCGCCGAGTTCGTCTGCCTGGACAGCCGCCTGTCGCGGGCCGCGGCCCGGGAGGGGTTCACCGTCCTTCCGGAGCAGTCCCTTGACGAGTGACGGCACTCGAGGCCGTTGCAAGCCCCGTCCGTTGTGGTAGCCTCGATGGGTCCGCAGGGAGGTCAGTCATGGGCCAGGGCAGGGTGATTGTGGCATCTCTCGTGGCCGCGATGCTGGTGGTGGCGGTATCCGGCAAGGCGGCGGCGGGGGAATGGTCGGTGCGTCCCGAGCTGCTGACCGAGTATCCCCTTCACGTGGGAGCGGGAGTCGAGCTTCAGGGCCCGTGGCGGTTGTTCGGAGCGTCGACGCTGGGCTGGATGCCGTCCGCCTACCTGCAAGCGACCAACGATCTGCTGGTGGCGATGTTCGAGGACTCGGGATACACGCAGGAAACCGCGGACCTGGTCGAGTCGTCGCTGAAGAACGCTCTGGTCTGGCGGGTGCGGGCCGGGTGGCAGCCCTGGCGCAATGCCGGCTTCTACTTCGCAGTCGGCTACACGCTGGCGGCACTGGGCGGTGACGTCAGCGGCCCCGACGTCCTGGAGGCCGTGACCGGCAAGTCGATCCCCGAAGGAAGCAGTGATTCGCAGCGCGGGTTCGACGTGGCCAGCGCGCTGCACCTGCTGGACTTCGAGCTGGGCTGGCGGTGGTTCCCGGGGGAACACTGGATGGTGCGGGCAGCCCTGGGCGGCGCCTTCACCGTCGGGTCGAGCACGTCGGTCGACGCCCGGTTCCATCCGCTCAGCCCCAAGGCGAAGGAGGGAGTTGCCGCGATCGAGCGGGAGGGCGAGGCGTACCTGGACGATACCTACACCACCTATGTCCATACTCCCGTCGTCACGGCGGCGGTCGGGTACAGGTTCTGACTCGTCGGAAAACGTCGGGAACCCGGTGACCAGGTAGTACATCCTCCGATGCGGTTGTATGCCTGGGGCCTGCGGAGTAGAATGCGACCCGGGTCGGAGGTGGCGTCGTGCAGCGTGCTATTCCCGTTCTTCTTGTTCTCTCGCTTGTGGCATGCAGTCAGGACGGTCCCAAGCCGTTCTTTCAACTCGGCGACGGCCAGGCCGGTTCCGAGGATGCTCAGGCGACGGACGGTTCGGGCGGTTCGGGCTCCAGGGACGGCCGGAGCGGCGGAGACAATGCGGAAGGGTGGGCCGACGATGTGCCGGCAGGCCCGGAAGCCGGCTGCATTCCGTCGTGCCAGGGCAAGCAGTGCGGCAGTGACGGGTGCGGCGGGTCGTGCGGACCGTGCGAGCCGGATTTCACCTGCGTCAAGAGCGCATGCGTTTCCCCCTGCGACCACGCGGCCTGCGGTCTCGGCAAGGTGTGCATCGATGCGCTCAACCAGGCGGCCCTGTGCGGCGGCACCCTCGATTTCGACCATGATCTCACGGGGAAGAAGCTGGGCATCGAGGTGAGCGTTGAAAGCCTCTACGGGCCGGCGGGGGTGCTGATTGCCACGATGGAGGCCGATTCGGTCGCGGCCACCAACCCCTATGAGGTCCAGTCCCCTTCCGGCCACAACTCGTGTGCGTCGCTGGACCAGTGGGACCACTACTGGCTGGACGACCTGATCATCCGGTTCGTGCTGCCCGACGGAAACGGATGGATCCAGGGGGTAACGCACTACGTCAGCCTCTACATCGCCCAGACCATCCCCGAGGGGATCCGGGTGGACTTC
>VGRX01000451.1 GCA_016875215.1 Deltaproteobacteria bacterium | reverse complement strand
GCTCATCCCCGAGCATCCGTTCAACCTCGCCCGCGTGGTGCGGCTGCTGGTCGAGCGCAAGCTGAAGGGAGTCCGCTACAGCATCGTGGTCATCTCGGAAGGGGCATTCCCGGATGACCGGGAGGGGCCGTTCTCCAGCGGTGCGATCCGAGATACCGGCTTCGATCACGTGGCACTCGGCGGGATCGGCGAGTGGCTCACCGAGCAGGTGAAGAAGGCGACCGACTGGGAGGTCCGTTGCGTGACCCTGAGCCACCTCCAGCGGGGTGGGGCGCCGGTTGCCTATGACCGCAGGGTCGGGCGCAGTTTCGGTCATGCGGCCGCGGACCTGGTGCGCAAGGGGATGTCGGCCCGGATGGTCAGCTTCCAGGATGGCAAGGTCACCCATGTCCCGGTCGAGGTCGCACTGCACGGGCTGGCGCTGGTGGACGTGGACAAGGAGTATGACAAGAAGCGCTACAACGGCCGGCGCTCCGGGATCATCTAGGATGGGGACCATGCTTCGGCTCCACCCGTTCGACTCGTCGCTTTGCTCCTCGCTCAGGGTAGACGGCTGCCTGGGCGACCCAAGGGGGGAACGCGACATGAGAGCAGCCGTCTAGGAGGTTGCCCATGGTGCGCAGAATCGGAATCCTCACCGGCGGCGGTGACTGTCCTGGCCTGAACCCGGCCATCAAGGCGGTCGTGGAGACGGCGCTGGACGAAGAGCTCGCGGACAAGCGGGGGTACAAGTTCGAGGTGCTGGGGATCAAGGACGGGTGGCGCGGGCTGGTGCGCTACGATTCCCGCTTCCCCCCGTTGCCGCCGCACGCGGCATTCGACGATGATCACCACGCACGCATCCTGGTCGAGGGGGAGGTTCGCACGTGGGACCGGCTCGGGGGAACCCGTCTCGGTTCCTCGCGGACCAACCCGTTCAAGGAGGGGCGCGAGACCTGGCCCCAGGTGCTGGAGAACTGCAAGGAGCTCGGGCTGTACGCACTGGTGGCCATCGGCGGCGACGACACCCTGAGCATCGCGGCCCGCCTGACCGAGAAAGGGGCCAACGTCGTCTGCATTCCCAAGACCATCGATCGCGATCTCAAAGGGACCGACTACTCGCTCGGTTTCGAGACCGCGGTCAACGTGATCGTCGAGGAGATCGACCGGATCAGGACCACGGCCAACTCGCACAGCCGGACCTTCGTGGTCGAGACCATGGGCCGGGACACGGGCCACCTGGCACTGTCGGGCGGCCTGGCTGCCGGGGCGGACATCGTCCTCATCCCGGAGGTTCCGTTCTCCGTCGAACGCGTCATCGAGCTGCTGCGCCGGCGCAAGCAGGACGGGCAGCGATACAGCATCGTGGTGGTGGCCGAGGGGGCGAAGCTCGACGGCAGCGGTCGCGTCGAGAAGGCCCCCGGGGCCGACGACCAGTTCGACAACCCCACCCTGGGCGGTGTCGGCCGGTTCCTCGAGAAGCAGCTGGAGCAGGCCTTTGGCGGCGAGATCCGGTCGGTCAACCTGTCCCACCTGCAGCGGGGCGGCGTGCCGTGCGCCCGCGACCGCCGCTGGGGGCGCTCGTTCGGCATCGCAGCCATGGACCTCGTCGTGCGTGAGCAGTTCGGGCGCATGGTGAACTACATGAACGGCCGTTTCGGCTCCATCGAGATCCCGAAAGACCTCAGGACCCGACGCTGCGTGGACGTGGCCGTCCGCTACGATACCGAACGCTACTGCAGTCGCTATTCCATGCTGGACCTCTGACCCGCCCGCGACCGCTCATTGCAACTTCCGGGCCAGCGTGGTAGACTGGCCTGGATTGCGGGGGCGGGGACGATGGAGCTCAGGCAGAATCTCCAGTTGCGGCAGCAGCTTCGGCTTACGATGCAGCTCCAGCAAGCCATCAAGCTGCTCCAGCTCAACCGGCTCGAGCTGGCCACCCTCGTGCAGCAGGAGCTTGCAGAGAACCCTGTCCTCGAAGAGCTGGCCACAGGCCGTCCCGAAGAGATCCCCATGGCGGATCTCGACGGCACGTCCCATGCCCAGCAGGATCCACGGGACGACGAGGAGTTCAGGAAGCTCGTCGAGGAGTTCCGCCAGCTCGGTCCGGTCGCTTCGGGACCCATCCGGCGAAACGACGATCTTCCCCCCATCGAGGCCAGCCTCACCCGGCACGAAGACCTCCACGACTACCTGTTCTGGCAGCTCCGGATGGCCCGGCTCACCGACATCCAGCGCCGGATCGGTGCGGAGATCATCGGCGACATCGACGACAACGGCTACCTGGCTGCGGACGGCGTGCCGACCATCGCCGGCCGCCTGTCGGTCGCATCCGAGGCGGTCGAGGAGGTCCGCAGCCGCATTCTCCAGTTCGACCCGGTCGGCGTGGCTGCCGTGACGCTCGAGGAGTGCCTCCTCGTCCAGGCCCAGGTCTACTTCCCGGACCACCTCCTCGTGCAGCGGATCATCAAGGGGCACCTGGCCGACCTGGTCGGCCGCGCCTCGCTCACGCTCCACAGGAAGCTGGGAGTGACCGAGGCGCAGCTCGAGGAGGCGCGTGAGCTCGTCACCTCGCTCGATCCCAAGCCCGGACGGATCTACGCAGGTGACGACACGCAGTACGTCGTCCCCGACGTGTACGTGGAGAAGACAGCGGAAGGATATGTGGTCCTGCTCAACGACGACGGGTTGCCCAAGCTGCGCATCAGCGCTTACTACCGCAACCTCGTGGACCGCAACATCACGGCCGACACCAAGGAGTACCTCAAGAAGAAGCTCCGGTCCGCGGTCTGGTTCCTGCGCAGCATTCACCAGAGGCAGTCCACTGTCCGGCTGGTGGCGGAGAGCATCGTGAAGTTCCAGAAGGACTTCCTCGATCGCGGGGTATCCGCCTTGCATCCGCTGGTGCTGCGCGACGTGGCCGAGGACATCGAGATGCATGAGTCCACGGTCAGCCGCGTGACCAGCAACAAGTACATGCACACGCCGCAGGGGCTCTTCCCCATGAAGTTCTTCTTCAATCCGCGCATCGAGTCGAGCGGCGGAGAGGACCTGGCCTCGGAGGCCGTGCGAGAGAAGATCAGGGAGCTTATCGCCCGCGAGGATCCCCGGCAGCCCTTGAGCGATCAGCAGGTGGTCGACACCCTGGCGGGAAAGGGGATCAAGCTGGCCCGGAGGACGGTTGCCAAGTACCGCGACCAGCTCGGAATCCTCCCGTCCTCCCGCCGCGTCCGGATCTCCTGAACCGGGGAGGGGGCATGTCGGAACCCGGCAGAAGCGATTCCTCACCGCTCAAGATCGTGCTCATCAGCGGCATGTCCGGTGCCGGCAAGACGCTGGCCCTGAAGGCCCTGGAGGATCTCCAGTACTTCGCCATCGACAACCTCCCGTGCCGCCTGGTCGATCCCCTGGTGCTCCTGCTCGAGCAGAACCGGGAGATCGGCAAGGTCGCCCTGGTCATGGACGGCCGGGACCCGGCGTTTCCCCAGTCCGCCGAGGCTGTCGTTGCCGGACTGCGGGGGCGCGGGCACCAGGTCACGCTGATCTTCCTCGAAGCCTCGCAGGATGTGCTGATCCGGCGTTTCGCGGAGACCCGCCGCCCGCATCCGATGGCCCGTGGAGCCTCGGTCGAGAAGGGGGTGCAACGCGAGTCCGAAATGCTGTCTTCCATCAAGCGGCTGGCATCGCAGGTGCTCGATACCACCGACTTCAATGTGCATAGGTTCCGTGCGGCAATCGTGGCACTGGTCGAGAAGGATCCGGGCCAGTCGCTCGGGCTGGTCATTGCGTCGTTCGGCTTCCCC
>VGRX01000450.1 GCA_016875215.1 Deltaproteobacteria bacterium | reverse complement strand
AAAAGCGTCAGGACGCGGGGGAGCCCATCGCGGACACGTGCAAAGTGGAGGAAGCCTGCCAGGGTCTCCACTTCCTCTCGGGAAAGGTAGAACCTCGGCATGCGCATCACGAGAAGTGGACGAATCTCGTACGGCTCCCGAAGATACTCCTGCAGCCACTTCAGGCCTACGCGGCTTCCTTCGGCCCCGAGATCCGGCGCCAGCGTCGCTCCCGCTCCGTCGAAAGCGTGGCAGGTGAAGCAGCGCAGCTCACGCATGAGGGCGCCGGCCTTGCCGGCAGGGTAGGGGTGGGGAGGCTGGACCAGCGCAGAATCCGCCCACAAGGCCTGTGGTGCCGGCTTCGTGTACGAGAGGGAGGCCACGAGAACCGCCTCGGCATCTTCGTCGGACAGTTCGATCTTCGGCATCAGCAGGGAGTCCCCACCGGCCCTCGGGTCTTTGAGCTTGGCCCGCGTCCATGCCTCACGGGTGAGGGGTCCCGTCCATTCGGGCGGAAACATCAGTCGCGACGCGGGCTTCTCCCCGAAGAGCGTCAAGTCCGCTCCAACGGGTTGGGACTGTTGCATTCCGTCGATCTTGTGGCATCCAACGCACCCCAGGGCAAGAACCCGCTTGCGGCCGCGCTCCGGGGCCGCGGCGGGAAGAAGGGTCTCGGCTCGGGCGGTGAGCTCTGCCAGCCGCTCTTCCCAATCCGTGTCTCTCATTTCCTCGCTGAGGTAGAACGCCAGCGCCTGCCGCTCAGCCACGGTGAAGCGGAAGCGGGGCATGAGGTGTCCGCTGTGAAAGCGGCCGGGATCTTCGATCCACGCCAACAGGGCCGGGATGTTGAGCTTGTGTGCGATGCGGGCGTGATCAGGGCCTGGCGTTCCTCCACGTCCGTCGACCGCGTGGCAGCTTATGCAGCGGGACACGCGATAGATGCTTGCCCCCTTCTCGTAGAGGGCATCGAGCGTGTCATCGCTAGCGGATTCAGGGGGGAACCGGGGAACCTCGACGGGACGGGCTTTCCTCAGGGTGAGGAGAAACGCCACGATGTCCGCAGCCTCCTCGTCGGTGAGGAGGAAGTCGGCCATGCGGGGAGAGGACAGGACGTTCGAGGGGGACTTGAGCCACGCAAACAGCCATCCCGGGCTCGTGCGGCTCGTGGAAAACGAGAGGTCCGGGCCCACCTGGGAGAAAGGGGGAGCGCCGGGCATCTGGTGACAACCGAAGCAGGCTCTCCGCTGCATGATTTCCGCTCCCTTGCGGAGATCCGGGGCCCTGGCGACGGTTGTGCGGTCGTGACAGCGGGAGCAGGATGCCTGCACCAGTCGACCCCGGAGCAGCGGAGCATTCCAGTGCTGCACATCACCGTGGGCATCCAGCGTTCGCGTGGCTCGTCCCTGGCCATCGTGACAGTATGTGCAGCCCAGTTTGGACACGTCGTGAAGGTCCAGCATCGGCCCGGGATGAGATGCAAGCGGCTGCTCCTCTCCTGCCAGAGCCGAGTCGCCCACGCCGGCGTGGCAGGCTGTGCACCGGTCGACGACCCCCAGCTCCCGCAGGTAGATCTGCGGAACGAGGGTCGGTACGCCCCGCTCTTCTCCCCCTCGCTGCGAGCCGTCCCCCGGCTCGGCAAGTGCCAGCCGCTCCTGGACGTCCAGGTAGTGCCGCGACCATTCGGGGCGGACCTCGTCGACCAGCCAGGCGACGACCGAAGCGAGGAACGCCAGGCATCCGGCGACGAAGAGCCCCCGCAGGGCCGGGGAGACGGCTGCAGGAGCGGTGTTCGTGGCGTCGCTGGCCGTGCTCAATGGTTGCTCCGCATCAGATATTGAACCAGTCAGCGGCCACGACGTACTGGATGCCGAACAGCAGACGCAGCAGGATCTTCAAGGGGACCGCCAGCATCATCAGCAACAGGCTCATGGCGGCCAGGTACCGGGGCATGCCGAGCTGTCGCCTCATGGACGGGAAGAGCACGGCTGGAAGGCATAGCCCGATCACGATGTAGGCTGCCGTAGCCAGAACTCCCCAGCCAAGCGGGAGAACCCAACTCGGCTCCGCTGCCGGCTTCATCACGCTCCACGACTCACCGGGCCAGTACCAGGCCCAGTGTGGACCTCGTGCAAACTCCCCGATGGCGATGAGCGCGAACCAGAGAGCCAGGCCAAACAGGAACACGGTCCATGCAAATGGCCGGGTCCTTGCCGCATAGCTGCCCGTGCCCCCTGGGATTCGGTCGATGTACGGGATTGCCATGAGGCCTACGATGATGATCCCCGGTACCATCACGCCTGCGATCCAGGGGTCGAAGTAGACGAGCAGCTCCTGCAGCCCGACGAAGTACCATGGCGCCTTGGCCACCAGCGGGGTATACGTGGGGTCGGCCATTTCCTCGAGCGGCGCCTCGATCAGGAGGGAGAACACCATGAGGCCGGCCATTACAAGGAGCATCGCGATGAGCTCGCGGAAGACCAGGTGGGGCCAAACCTCCACGGTCTCGCCTCTGCCCTTCTTGTCCTGAGTCTCTTCCGCCATTCCTTCCATGGGTCCTCCTCCCTCCCCCGACATCTCCGATCACAGGGGGCGAGAGATCCCTCCATCCTTTCGAACACGCCAGAAATGCACCCCCATCAGCACCAAGGCCGCCAGCGGCAGCCCAACGCAATGCAGCACGTAGAAACGGATGAGCGCAGTTGCACCGACCTCCACGTCTCCGAGGAGGACGAAGCGGACATCGTTGTCCACCGTTGCCCCAAGAAGGTCGTGCAGGGGGCCTTCGTGGCCAAGCAGCGGCACTGCGGCTGCCATGTTCGTCCCAACGGTGATGGCCCAGAAGGCAAGCTGGTCCCAGGGCAGGAGGTAGCCGGTAAACGACAGGAGCAGCGTCAGCACGAGCAGGCCAACGCCGATGACCCAGTTGAACTCGCGGGGAGGCTTGTACGAGCCGGTCAGGAAGACCCGGGCCATGTGCAGGATCACCGTCACGACCATGAGATGTGCAGCCCAGCGATGCATCGCCCGCATGGCCCGCCCAAAGGGAACGACGAACCCGATGTCCTTCATGTCTGCGTAGGCTCTGCCCGTTTCAGGCACATAGTAGAACATCAGGAAGACGCCCGTCACTGTGAGCACGACGAAGAGAAACGCGCTGATTCCGCCCAGGCAGAACGTATACGTCATGCGCAGGCCCGACGTAGCCACGCGGGCCGGATGCAGGTGCAGGAAGAAGTTGTGAATCACGACCCGCAGACGTCCTCGGCGATCCAAGGGAAGCCCGACTCTGAACACCGACTTCCACAACTGGCTTTGCCGGATGCGTCCTGAAAGGCCCGGTTTCGTCTTCCTGTCTTCCAGGCCATCCATGCGCTTCTCCATCAGACCCTGGCGACCGTCATGCCGGGGACCGGAACCAGGAACTCGGGGTCCCGCACGGCCTCGCTCCAGTCTGCAAGTTGTCCACGATCGACGAGAATCACGCCTCGGTCGGTCAGGGACACGGCAACCCTCATGAGCGGCTTGGGGGCCGGCCCCGCGATGACCTTGCCCTCGCTGTCGAAGTTGCTTCCGTGGCAGGGGCACTTGAACCGCCCTTCTTCCGCAATCCAGTTGGGACGGCAGCCGAGGTGAGTGCAGCGTGCAAGCAGGGCGTAGATCCCCTCATCCGAGCGGACGACCCACCCCCGCTCGCTCTCGACGAAGCGTGTCGATACCTCGCCCGGTGCGTAGTCGTCCGGACGGCCCGCCGCGAAGCGGGTAGGGGTCGAATACACCGCTCGGGGCACGAAGAACCGGGCCGTGGACCAGG
>VGRX01000449.1 GCA_016875215.1 Deltaproteobacteria bacterium | reverse complement strand
AAAATGAGAGCCCATCTCCCTGGTTGCAATCGATCTCGCAGGTCACCCCGCCCTCGCACCAGCGGACGTGGTTGTCCACGGTACAGCAGCCCTGGAAGGTATAGCCGGCACAGGTGTTGAGGATCTGTGTGCCGATGGAGCACTGGGCCCGCGCCGCAAAGGGAACCAGGAGGATGGCCGCAGCAAAAGCGATTCGTAGTGTCCTGCGCATTGTCGGCTCCACCAGATACGACCGCGCCGAGTATACCAGCGCCCCCGCGTGCGGACAACTTCGACGCAGGCCCCGACGCAGGCCCCGAGGCCGGCAGATCACCGGAAATTTGAGCAAGCGGGCCATCCGTCTATGATCGGGGCACGGTCGCGTCCGGCCGAAGTCGAGGAAGCATGCTGAAAACCGCCGTCGGCGCGTTTCTCCTGTTCATCGTGCTCGACCTGGCCTCCCAGGCCCCGCCGGTTGTCGAGCGCTACCACGAGGCGATCCCGTCATCGCAGGCAGTGCTCTCGCAGGAGGAGGCCGAGCTCGTGGACTTCGTGTTCAAGTCCTACGACAAGGCGGACCGTCAGCGTCCCGAGCCGGATCCCAATCTCCACCTGGCCTGCCGCACGCTCTGCGAGGTCCTCGACTGCTCGGACGTCTCGGGGTTGACGGCGTGGGAGCCCCAGACGATCCAGTTCACGCTGCGCCGCTTCGGTGTGACCGACGGTTTCTACTTCCCGCTGGTCGTTCACGTGGAATCGATGGCTGATGCGCGGCGGGCCCTGGGCACGGTCATTTCGCAGGATGTCGTGCCGCAGGGGGTCAACCGGTTCGGGGTGGCGGTGGACCTCGAGCACCGTCAGCTCCTCGTCGTGGTCTTCACGCGGAGGCTTGCGCAGCTCGGACCGTTCGCACGTCAAGTCGAGCCGGGCGAGAGCGTCCTCCTGTGGGGGGGGCTGACGACCGGCTCGAAGAAACCCCGGTTGCTGCTCTCGACACCGGAGGGGGCGCTGTTCGATCAGCCTCTCAAGGAGACCCAGGGGCTGTTCTGGACCCATGTCTTCTTCCCGGACGAGGCGGGCGAATACGCGGTGGAGATCCTCGTGGAGCGGGACGGGCCGCAGGTCGCCAGTCTGTTTCCCGTATACGTGGGGATTCCGGTTCCCGAGAGGCCGGTCTTCAAGGTGCTGCCGGACGTGGACGAAGGCGCCGCAGCGGGCGGGCTGGAACGGCAGATGCTTTCGCTCATCAACCGGGAACGTGCGAAACGCTCGTTGCCCGCCTGCGGTTGGAGCTCGGCCCTCGCGGACGGATGCCGCAAGTACAGCCGCGGGATGGCGAACGAAGGGAGGCTGTCCCATTCGCTGGAGAGATCGGCCGGCGACTACACTGAGAACATCTCGCTATCGACGTCGTTGCACGCGGCGCACACGAACCTGATGGGGAGCCCGAGCCACCGGCGGAACATCCTCGACCGCGAGGCTGTATCGTGCGGCGTAGGCATCGTTGCCGTCGACCGGGGTGAGGGGGTGAGGCTGCTCTACATCACACAGCGGTTCGGACGGAAGTAGACCATCCTTCATGCCTGGGCAGCGCCCTCGGCAAAGAGCACTCGCGACAGCTCTTCCGGCGTGGTGAGGCCGGACTGCAGCAGCAGCGCGGCGAACTGCCGCATGTTGACATAGGCGCCGCCGGCCGCGGCTATCTTCTCCAACTCCTTGAACGGGACTTCGGAGGCCAGGAGCGGGCGGAGCTCATCCGTGACCTGGAGCATCTCGAACAGTGCCACCCTCCCCTTGTATCCCTTGAAGTTGCAGGCAGGACAGCCGGTTCCCTTGCGCAGGTGATAGTAGTCCCCGGAAGCGGGCTTGAGGCCGCGAAGCCCCAGCGGGTCCACCAGGGAGCGATGGTACTGCACGGTCTGGGCGCAGCGGGAGCAGATGCGCCGGACGAGGCGCTGCGAAAGCACCCCGACCATCGAGCTGGCCACGACGAACGCCTCCATCCCCATCTCCTTGAGGCGGTAGATGGTGGAGAACACGTTGTTGGCATGGATGGTCGAGATGACCAGGTGCCCGGTGAGACCGGCCTCCAGCGCGGCCTTCGCTGTCTCGGGATCGCGGGTCTCGCCGACGATGATGACATCCGGGTCCTGCCTCAGGAATGCCCGCACCGCCGACGAGAAATCCAGCCCCACGTGGATGTTGCGCTGCACCTGCGTGATCCCGCGCAGGCTGTACTCGATGGGATCCTCGACGGTCATGATGTTGACCGCCTCCTTCATCTTGCGCAAGAGCATGCTGTAGATCGTGGTGGTCTTGCCCGAGCCGGTCGGACCGCCGACGAGGATGAGGCCATACGGTTGCCGGACCATACGCTCGATGCCCGCAAGCACCTCGCGTGACGACACGAGCGAATCGAGCTCGATCAGCATGGTGCTCGGGTCCAGGATCCTGAGCACGATCTTCTCGCCATGGCGCGTGGGCACCGAGCTGACCCGGACATCGACGACCTTGCCCTGACAGGAGACGGTCATCCTGCCGTCCTGGGGCTTCCTCTTCTCCGCGATGTCGAGACCGGAGACGACCTTGAGCCGCGACAGGACGGCCTGCAGATAGGAGACGCCGACCTTCTCCGGGCGGCGCAGGAGCTCACCGTCGATACGATAGCGGATGTCCATTCCGCCCGTGTACGGTTCGAAGTGGATGTCGCTGGCCTCGAGATCCAGGGCCTCTCCAAGGATCTTGTTGGTCAGCATGACGACGCCGGCCCCGTCGAGCTCGGTCTCCTTGCGGGCCGACTCGACCGCAGTATCGTGAATAGCGTCCATCTGCACCGCGTACTCCTTGCCGCGCACGGCCCTGAACCACGAGGCTTCGTCGTCGGTGGAGCTGACCTGGATGCGGCTCTGGACGGAATCCCGGTAGATCTTCTCGAACTCCTTGGCGCCGATGCGGAAGAGGACGACGTGGGTGGCGCCGAGGATACGCTTCATGTCGGCATCGATGCCTGCGGTGTCCGAAGAGACGACACCGACCGTCACCGTGCCCGCATGCATGGCTGCCGGCAGAACCTTCTTGCTCCAGATGTACTGGGGGGTGAGGCGCTCGATCAGCCGGTCGTCGAGGATGAGGCGCCCCGGGTCGATGCGAAGCGTGGAGTTGAGGCGATCCTCGAGAAGCCGGAGCCTCGCCGCCGCAGAGGATGCCACGAGCCGTACGACGTCCAGGCAGGTCGAGAGGAGCCCGGCATAGTCCTCGATGCTGAGTACGGCCGTCTCGACCGCTCCGGGGGCAACGGCCTCGAAGCGGCTGACGCGGTCGGTGGCGTCGGTCGGGAGTGTGACGGCCTCTCCCGGGGAGGCCACGTCGACGATGGAGCGCGTCCCGAGCTGCGGATCGCGGTGGACGAGCCGCACCTCGCCCTTCAGCACGAAGAAGACGGAATCCATGTGCTGCCCGGCCCCGAGGAGGACGGTGCCGTCTGTGAAAGCCTGCCGCGCGATTCCGATCCTGCGCCGGTGCTCCTGCGGGATCGCTGCCAGCATCGGGTGTTCGGTGAGCTCCATGCCATCCCTCTCTTCCAGGTTGCCCAGGCCCCTACTCTACCGGGGGAACGCACTCTGCTCAACAACGTTCCGCCGGGCGAACGTCGGTCCGGGCCTCCGCCGTACGCTCGCCTGCCGGGACGGGCACGTTCAGGCCAGGCAGTTGAACCAGCCTGCCGCCGTGCCCACGTATACGCGGCCGCCCACCACGCACGGTGCAGAGTGGATTCGGCCGCCAAGGTCGATCTTTGCAATCTCCCGGCCGGGG
>VGRX01000448.1 GCA_016875215.1 Deltaproteobacteria bacterium | reverse complement strand
TTTTGTCGAACCGGGACTCTACCAGAGGGGGTCGGTCAGATAGTGACCGATGCTCAGGTTTTCTCTCGGACGAACGCAGGAAAGGCGTGGTCGTCGGTGCGGTACTTGCCGGAGAGCTGCCGGACGAGGGGCTCCTCCATCCGCGATGCGGAGGCACGCCCGGTTTCCACAACGTAGTAGACCAGCTCTCAAGTTCCCGTCGACAGGGTCCAAAGGTAGAGGCCACTCTGCTGCCCTTCCGGAACTGGGAACAAGGCCGGAGTTCCCGGAGTCGAAAACCAACCGAATGGGCGGAACCGAACTCGCCTGAGGACGACGCCGTTCTACACGCTGGGCTTGAGACGCACGGCCTGCCGCCGCCGCCGGACTCTCTCGTATGCGTCCCGTGTCCTGATGTCTCGGACTTCGAGGTCGTGTTCCTCGAACAACTCTGCAACTTGCTGAGGTCCGACGTGCTTTGGCGAGGCGAACTTCTCGGAAAGGGCGTCAAGGGCCTCACGAAGCAGGCCGTGATCACCGAGTTGCCGGATGGAATCCACCACGTGGTCGAACGGCGCATGGCGGAGCACGAAGTAGATGTCGTAGGCATCCTTCGCCTTCAGCCGCTCTCTCAAGGCGATGCCCTTCATTACGATGAATGGCCCGAGCGCTGTGACTCGGACCGAGACCGAGTCGAGTGCACCTGAGGGAAGTCGCCCCTCGACCTTCACCTCGACAGGAGCAGTGAATGCCAGGTCACAGCCTCGCGCCTTCCGCGGACGCACGTCCTGGAACCGTTGCGTTCGTCTGGACCTGCCGGTCCCTTCGTACTCGCCCGCAAGGAGATCGACCTGCACCTGCAGCTTGCAGCTGGCGGCAAGAACCTCCTTTCTGTACGTGAACGGTTGCTCCGCGTCCTGCACGTAGCCGGCCCCGGTCAGCAGCCTTCCAATCGATGCGTAGCCGCCGCGCTCCAGCTTCTTGTGGTCAAGCGCCAGGTCGACGTCCATGCTCCCCACGTGGTTGGACTTCTCGCCCAGCAGCAGAGGCGGAACCCATCCCCCCACGAGCACGATGTCGCCCCGGTACCGTCCCAACAAGTGGGTCAGCTCGATCAGAACGGCCCGGGCCGCACTGACTGCCTCCGCCGTGTAGTCCCTGGCAGTCACCATGTCGGTTCGATCTCCTTTCTGAACAACTCCATGGCCGCCTCCTCACCCCGGCCCGGTTGAGCGTGCAGGTCCAGGTATGCCTGGATCGGCGACACCAACTGAAGGCCGTCTAGGGTGCGGGCTGCCTGGAAGACGCCATCGTCGTATGGCTTCAGGAGCACGATGTTCGCACCGGAAGAAACCTCCTTGAGCTCCAGGCGGCGGAGTACCCCCTCTACGTCCCCAGCGACATAGACGGTGGCCCGCTGGTACTTGACGGTAGGGGCCCAGCGTGCTGCAGCGGAGAAGGCTGTCAGTGCGTACTGGATCTCTTCGGTGCCACACGCATGGGCAATTCCGGCTTCCAGTTCGGCGACCGACATCATGCCGTAGCACGACAGAGACAGGCTCCGGTCCTTCCGGTATTGGTCCCGCCAGCGTTCGAGCAAAGCTCGGGGCCTGGAGAGGAAGACGCCGTCTGCATCGGCACCAATCCACTCCTGCTCCTCTAACAGCCTCTTCACGTTGGAGACCTGCCCCAGGGATACGCCCGCTTCTCGGGCAAGAGCCTGGGTCCTCCACCGGCGTCCGGGATCCTGCAGAAGCACACGGTGAACACGCTCCGCCTTCGGGGAGAACAGGGACCGAAGAACCCGCTTCTGCCCGAAGGGATTTGACCGGCCTTCCCGAGAAACCAGGACAGTCCCGAACGCCAGGTGGCAGTTGCCGGCCAGGTCCGCGTATCCGATCCCCTCTTCGAGACAGATCCGAGCCGATTCCGGCGACACGTACGGCGCAACGAACACAGCGTAGGAGCCCGGCATCGCTTCCCTGGAGCGCACCAGCAGGTTCACGGCCTCACGGGCCGGGCGAGGCTCTCCCTTCGTCTTGACCTGGGCGATGAGGACTACGCTGCGGTCGCCGACACAAAGCGTAGCCACATAGTCGGGACGAAGTCGATCATCGGGACCGTCGGACGGCTGCTCCTTCAGCCTCACCCCAGGAAAGCCTGACAGGCACCGCAGCAATGCTTCGCCGACATCGACCAGGTTGTCCTCTCGCCTATTCACCATTCCGGCACCTTTCAACGTCTGTTGAAAAGCATCATTCCACTGAAAGTGGCGGATGTCAAGTCGTGCGGAACGAGGGGGCCGCAGGGTCGGAGGCACTCCTGGGGGGGGACACCGACATGTCGAGCTTCAGGGCCCCCGGCAGAACGGCCAGGCCTCCGACGCACGTCAGCCCCGGTGCGACCGCAGGACTGCCTGGACCAGGGCATCCAGGTTGTTCAGGAAGCGGGACCGGTCCTTCTGCCCCATCGGGGCCGGGCCTCCGGGAGTGACCCCAATCTCGAGCAGGTGCTGCGTGAGCGCCCTCCCTGCCAGAGCGTTGCCAATGGATTCGCTGGTGTGCTCGCGGCCTTTGGGGTGGATGACGCGGGCGCCGGCTTCGATGCAGCGGGCGGCCAGCGGGAGGTCGGCCGTGACCACGATGTCACCCGGGCCTGCGTGGGCAGCAATCCAGTCGTCGGCCACGCCCTCTCCACGGCCGACCATGACCAGCTCCGCATGCAGCCCTCGAGGCAGTTGGATGTAGCTGTTGGCCACGACGTACACAAAGAGAGCGCAGCGCCTGGCGACACGGTAGACCTCCTCCTTGACCGGACAGCCGTCGGCATCAACGTAGATGTTCAGCATTTTGCACCCAACGCCATGGAGATCCTCCGGGGCGTAAAGCCGAGGGCGGTGCCCCCGACACATCTCAGCCCGGGAGTATGCCACAGAATGGGGGGATGTCGTACGTGGCTCACGTGTTCTGCCTGAGCTGTTCACATACCTGGCGCAGCGACAGCGCCCCGTCGAGCGGCTGGCGTGCGTTCCTGCCCAGGACCCCGGCGATGAAGTCGAGGAAGCGGACTCCGGTTCCACCGAGCTCGATCCAGCGCTTCATGCGGCAGTTCGGGCACCAGCCGGTGATCACCGAGTGGCCGCTCAGCCCGCCTCCGCCGCGCAGAAGGTGGAGAGTTCCGCCGCATCTGCACGGGCGGGTCAGGCGACCGGCTGCCCATTCCTCCAGCAGCTTTCCGAGACAGGTCTCGATCGCTCCGGAGAAGGAGAAGCCCACACACACGCCTTCCACCCGGCATCGTGCGAGCAGCGGATCAGCGAGAATCCTCTCCCGGTTCTGCACAAGGAATTCGAACTGCTGGCACAGCAGCTCGATGTCCGGCGATGTGGCGAGGGTTGGACGCGACTGATTCCTGCTCTTCATGATTGCCTCCTTGTTCGCACCAGGAGGCGGCTGCTCCGATCGAACGACGGAGCGACGCGGAGGGGTTGTTCCCGAAGTCACCCGCCTCGGGCACATCCGTCGGCGCACGAGCGTCGACAAAACCACCGTGGGCCCTCCAGCCCCGGTTGGCAGGTCCCGCAAGGGACCGTTCCTGATGCACCCTCACATTATCACGCCGAGCCGAGCATGCAAGCGCGTTGAACGCTGGCCGACGATCAGTCAGTCAGGTCGGTCCCGGTGGACTCCTGTTGCTGTCCCGGTCGCCGAGGCACTGGACTTCGACACGCCCACGGCCTGCATTCCCGACACGGGAGGTGTGGTGCCATGAAGAAGCGACGCTGGAGCGGGCAAGGTCCGCCCGACCCGAGACTACCTTTT
>VGRX01000447.1 GCA_016875215.1 Deltaproteobacteria bacterium | reverse complement strand
AAAACAAAAAGACTTGACGTCGGCCAAGGGGGCGATGGTCTACTGGTCCAGGTCGGTCCGAGGGAGAAGCGGGGGTGTCAACACCCTGACCGGGAGGTGGAACGTGGCGCCCCACCTACCCTCTTCGCCAACGAAGTAGCTGTCGTCCAGATACCAGATCACATATGTTCGCTTCGCAGCCTTGTCCCGATAGACCCGAGGCGGGAACTCCAACTCTTCCGCCGCATCCTGCAGCACGTCGAGTTCAGGGGGAAGCACGTCGACGACCAGTATGGCCGAAGGTGGCGCAGGGCCCACGGAGACACTGATCTCGTAGTCCAACCGTCCCCATGGAATGGCAGAAGCTTGTCGCACGGTCTTCTTCACTGTAGCTCTGGGTTCGTACGACTCCCGCTCGATTTCGACCCTAAGCAGCGTGGACCCCGTCTCCACTTTTGCTGCGACCTTGATCACGTCGCCTCCCCCTTCCTCCGCTTCCCGAAGGAACCGGGCGGTATCCGCCCGGAGGTTCAACGATCGCAGCAGGGCCTCCACCTCCGCAGAATGGGTCTCCACGTAGCGGGCAATCTCCTGCGCAAACAGGTCGAACGAGATCCCCTGGCCGGTGCAGAACGCGTACAGCGCGGCCCCCGATACTTCCACAAACAGGTTCAGTTCGCTCGCCGCTAGGAACAGGGCGGCCGCAGCCTCATCCAGGAAGAGGCCATGCTCCTCGAGGGAGAGGAAGAGGGCAATCAGGCTCTCCTCGGTGAAGAGGCCACGGTTTTGGAGGTCCTTCAGCACGTCGCGGGCTGAGCGGTTGAAGTCGATGCCCAGTTGCTCGCATACCTCGCGCAACTTGTTGAAGTCGAGGGAAATCGTCCCCGAGAACTGGCCGATTGCCAGTATCAATTCTTCGGGAACGACTAGCACCTGGAACGACCCGGTGGTGGTACCCTCAACCCCAATAGTCGCGCTTGTGACAACCGAATCCGCCTTAGAAGTGGTAGACTCGAGCGTCAGGTTGGCCGAGGCCGCGGTTACCTCCAACGCATCAAGCAGCTTGCGCACCACAGTGGCACAAGTGTACGGCCCTCTTGCCTGAGAAGAGTCCTCGGCCCATGTGTACACGAGCACCGTTCCCGGAGTGCATGAGGACAACCCGGCCAGCCACCGGCGAAAGCCGCCCTCCTTCGCATCAGGCCGGAGAGGTGGGGGGATGTCCTTGCATTGTCCTCCTCCGTTCGAGACAAAGGCCGGAGCGCCGGATTCCTTGGCATCTGGGCCAACCGGACCGACCGCAACTGTGGCCAGGAGAAGGGAGAGTACATGCGGTCCTCGGATTCCAGTTCCTAGCACCGTGACGGAGGATTCCGAGCGGCTGTGTTGTCGATTCCACTTCGTCGCCCGGTCCCCATCACTCGTCATCTTCGGTGTCAACGTAGAACCCCTCGGGCGAGCGATTGCCGATTCGGGCCTCCAGAACGGTCACCTTGACCTGGGGATCATTCACACGGAGGATTTGTGAATCTCCTGCCAGAACCTTCTGTATCATATCTTCATCGATCGGAAGTACCACTTTAGATGTGTCTGTAAAATCGGTCGTGGTATAGATTCTCATTGTGAGATATGCCTGGGTTTCTCCGTAGAATAGGCCGAAGGAGTAGGTCTCCCCTGACGACACATGGTACCCCGCGGGGGTGCGCCTCAGCGTGCCCCCGTCCTGTGCGATCATGAAGCCTGGAGGTGCCTGAATCACGACGGCGACGTCTCCGTATCGCACTTGGAAGTTGCTGTTGCCTCCGCTCACAGAGGGCGCAAACTCAGGCGGCTCGTACGAGCGTCTTCCGCAGCCCAGTCCGGTAGTGAAAAGAAGAATCAGCGCCAACGCGCCACTCACGATTGCGAGTCTCATGGCAATCTCCCCTATTCGAAAGACAGCTCTGATATCGACAATTCCTGCGACCGGTCAATGACCGACGCCACGCGCAGCCGCCATGCTCGGCATTCTCGGGCTTCGAACGTGCCGGACCACTTGAGGCGCATGTTGCCGGAACCGGTGGCAACCTCACTCCAACGGTCGCCCTCGAGGCATTCCAAGGTGAAGTTGCGGGGGACGCCGGCCCCCGTGTTGGTGGGCGGAGAGACGAATCCCGCCTTCGAGTAACGGACTGGAAGAGGGAACCTGACCTCGATCCAACCTTCGAAATTGCCTGTTGCGGTCCTCCAGTAGCTGGCCGTGTCTCCGTCCAGAGCCTTGTCGGGGCCTTGACCTCTGGCGAATGACGACGCCGACACTGACGGTGCCAGCAGCCGGCCGATGAATCCGGATGCCAGCGTTGTCCACGAGTCTGCCCGGCCCTCGATGGTGGCAGTGCCGGAGAGGCTTCCATCGACGACGTTCACGAAGCGTCCAGTGGCCACAACCGAAACCCCTTCCTGTACGATGCTGCCAAGGAGAACGTAGTCCGCGTGCAGCAGCTTGCCGAGTCGAACGGCTCCGTCTGAGTCGTAGGCCATCGACTGCTCTTGCGTCAGCTTCGCCAGTACCTTGTCTATCTGCGCCTGCTCGACAACCAAGATGCTGGATCCGCGTGCAAGCTCCGCCGAGAGAATCTCCTGCCACAGTTCGCATGCCGAGGGCTTGGCGGAGCACTTGAACGGCATCACCGCAACCGTGGTTCCCGCAAGGGTTGCCCGACTCGCCATGATGATCACAGCGAGCGCGATGAGCAGCCGAATCGCCGATGCACGGTGTCTGCCAGGCACCATTGGCGCCTCCGAGTCTGATGGCAAGGCAGGCACGGGCCGTTCCGAGACGAAGTCGCTCCGACCGTCCTGCGATTGATTGCCAGTCTATCGTCCGGGGGCTGTGGCTGTCAAGGCGCAACCCGCTCCCGAATCGCCTCCTCGAGCCGGGCGTGAGCCTTCTTGACGTCGGCCGGCGACTTGGGCGGAGGCAGGACGAGCGCTATGATGCCGTCGGCACCGACGAGGACCAGAGTGGGGAGCTCGTGCTTCTTGCCGAGGTAGGCATCGGGCATGGTCTGGCTGCCGACCCGGGTCGTGACGAACTTGCCGCGGGCCGATTGCAGCTTCTCCTTTCCTTTCTCCCGGCCATCGACCTCGTCGTCGATGAGAACCGACCACACTTCGAGTCCTTCCTTGCCGTAGGTTTCCTTGAGGCGGATGAGCTCCGGCAACTCTTCCCAGCAAGGCTTGCAGTGGCTGGCGCAAAACGCCAGCAGGAGCACCTTGCGAGGTCCCCTCGACGGGTCGGGCCCGACAAAGTCGGACACCCAGTACTCCTCGGCCTTGGGAGTGTCGTCGTACAGGTCGCGCTGGCCAAAGTCAGGGGCCTTCTGGCCCTCCTTCACCTGGGCCGAGGCCGAGAGCGTTGACATCGTGACGAGAATCGCGATACCTGCGGGACCAACGACACGAAGCACAGTGCCCCCTCCTTCAGAAGCTGTTCAACTTGTCCGACAGGGCACCGGAAAGCTGTTCTGCGGCCTGTCTTCCCAGCTTGAGGATCAGGTCGGGAACGGAGTAGCCGCGGGCGACAAGGGAGTCCACCGAGGCCTCCGCCGCGACCTTTCCCGACTGCACCTGCACAAGCTGGACCGAGGCCGAACCGCTCGCCACCTTGAGTCCCTCGACGGCCTCGGTCAAGGTCGACTCGAATCGGACACGGGCCTCCCATGGGGCATCCAGTGCCTCGGTAACCGGATGGGCCCCCGAACGCAAGACATCGGAGAGGGCCGAACGAAGGGCGTCCGTTGGCGCATCGTTGGAGACTTCGAACACGAGCCGGACCAAAA
>VGRX01000446.1 GCA_016875215.1 Deltaproteobacteria bacterium | reverse complement strand
TTTTTCCGCCACGCCGTACGGCGGCTGCTTGCTGAGATAGACCAGGGTGGTCCCCACGTTCGCAACCCCCAGCGACTTGTGCGTCGTGTACACGCCACCGGACTGGTCGCATCCTTCCAGGTAGAGCGTGCACCCCGTCGTCGCTCCGTAGATCTGCCGCAACTCGATCCGGACGATGGCGGAGTTGTAGTTCGACACGTCCAGCCAGTCGTCGATCTCCTGCATGATCCCGTCCCACCCCGTCGCTCCCCGCAACGTGATCCACGGCTGCAACTCCATTGTCTTTCCCATCAGTCACCTCCTCCGAGAGACGTTTCCATCGGGCCTGTCTGTTTCTCCCTATCCTCTTGATTGTCCGTGTCGGAGCCGGAAGTACGGGTCCTGCCAGTGATGCGCCTCGTGCCGGCAAGGACTTCAAGCAGCAGCTCCGCCTGGTGCCGGTCATGCCAGAACGTCCAGGGCCGGGAAAACACGTGCCCCGACGTCGAGTCCCCACCTTCCAGGCTGCCAAGGTAACGTTTCCCGGCCGATAGGAACTGGAGCAGGTGAAGGTCCGGAAGCTCAGGGGCGATGCCCATGCCTTTGCCCACGAACCGGTCGACTTCATCCAGGCGGTCGAGGTTGAACGCTGCCATGGCCCCATAGACGGATGCCTCCACCTCTAGCATCGGAGGTGCCCCCAGTTCCAGGAGGCTGCACGACGCCTCCAGCATCTCCGGCCAATCGCCCAAGGACATGGCGGCGCGGGCCCGGCAATGCAATCCATGGATGTTGTCCGGCGGCAGACCCTTGGCGATGGCCAGGTTTCTCTTCTCTGTCTGAATCAGGTCGGCTTCGGAGACATACCCGTGGTGGATCAGGACGAACGGGGAGAGAACGGCACGGCCGTCCTCGACGCCGAACTGCTCGTGAATAGGATGGATGAACCGGATGCCCGTATCCTTCCTCACGAGACGAGGTGGCATGACATGGATTTCCCTTCCCCCGGGGTAACGGAGGATCTGGTGAACCAGCAGAATCTCCGGGAGGGGATCGTGTTCGAGATGACGACGGGCTTCGTCGAAGTCGACGGGCAGCAGCTCCTCGTCGGCATCGACGTGGAACAGCCACACCCCGTGGGCCATGTCGATGGCCTGGTTGCGATGGAACGAGAAGTCGTTTGTCCACTCGGTGCAAAAGACCTCGGCTCCGAAGGACCGGGCGATCTCAACCGTCCGGTCCGTGGAGCCGGTGTCGACCACTACAATCTCATCGACCAGGGGGGACAGGGTGCGAAGACATCTCTCGAGAAACCTCTCCTCGTTGCGTACGATAAGGCACGCCGTGACCAAGGGTCGCTTGCCGAGAGTGCTGTCTCCACCGGAGACCATTCACCACCTCAGTGCGTCATCGCCGATTCGAACTTCGAGCGTGCTTCCAGTCTGCCCAAGCGTAAGAATCCGGAATCGCTTCCTCCGTGTCAAGAACTAATTCCTCGGGACGCAAGAAGGGGGAGGTTGCCGCACGGGAAGCCGGCGAATACCCCGCCTTCGAAGAACTGTCCAGAGAAGGCAGGGCGTGGACGTTTGCTTTCTTGCCGCTGCCTGTGCCGGAGCGAGTTCGGGGGGGCAGGAGCAGCTTGAACGCTTCCTCAGCAGGCGAACGGGGTCTCACCCGCGAGGGGGGTGACATAAATGTCACCACTGTCGTGTCCGCGAGAGCCGATCCTCCACCACCGTCCCGAGCCCCCTTTCCGGGCCAGGTCAGGACGGAGGGGGTGTCTCAGGACGGCCTGCGCACGGAACCCGGGCGATGTCGCCCAACGTAGGGCGAACACGACAGGGAGGTGCCCCCTCCCTGTCGGTGGATGCCATCGGGATCGATGTCGGCGTTGCCGAAGACCCCGATGGGGTGGTCGGAAACGGAAGCCCTTCCGAAACCGACCAGGCAGGCCAGCGACGACAATTACTCCGAGGTGATGCCTGCAAGCTCCCATGCCGATGCCGGGAACGGCCACGTGGCCGAAATCGCCAGCCGAGGGGGCCACGGTGGCTCCGCAAGCTACGGCGTCTACCCACAATCCGCAGGGCAGGTCTCCACCGACTCGCCGGATTCCTGAAGACACGTGCCGTCGCCGCACCATGTGGGTGGCCAGCAGGTTCCTTTCGTGCATACCAGCCCCGGCCCGCATTCGCCGCAGCTCCCACCACAACCGTCCTGCTCGCACTGGTTGTAGTCACCGCAGTTGGGCTGGCAGATGCATTTGCCGCCGTCGCAGTACTCTGCACCGGGGTCGCACGTCCCGCACCATCCGCCGCATCCATCGGGACCACAGTCCCTGCCGTCGCAGTCGGGCTTGCAAGCCTTCCCCTTGACGCACTCCCCTATGTTGACATGCGAGACTTCTCCAGTAATAGGCTCGCAGTAGTCCGAAGTGCATGAATATTTATCCGCAAGGCACCCAAGGCATGTATAGAGACATCCCATGCTGCACCCAATATCTGGACCTCCAAACTTGCAATCATCTATTGACGTACAGCAGCCATATATGTGTCCATAGTTACACATCTTGTCATGACAGAACGCTTTTGTGCATTTAGACGGCTTGTTGCACAAAACATAGGCATCGCAGTGTGGCTTGATTGTCCAGAATGGGCCGCACGTCCCTCCGGGGTCGCCCCAGCCGCACACAGCCTGGAGAACCCCACTCGCCGGAGGCAATCCTTCCAGCAGGAGGCAGTCGAATGAGCTCCAGCAGCAACTCGCTCCTGCCTGGACATGTCGACACACTCCCTTCTGTTCTCCCGGGGCCGGCGGCCCGGTATCCAACTGGATACACTGGTCCTGGGTGCACAGATTGCCATCGTCGCAGTCGTCGTCCGACGTGCAGCAGCCAGGGAGGTGCAGGCACCCATACTTGCCATCACAACGGTCCTCAGTACAAGGGTCCCCGTCGTCGCAATCGATGGGAGAATACACGCAAATGCCAGCGAGCGGGTCGCAGTTTCCCGTCTGGCAGGCGTTGGGCTTGCACTTCGGTTCAACCGAGCACTTGCCGGTCAACGGGTTGCAACGCGCAGTGTGGCAGGCATCCGGCGGCTTGCATTTCGGCTCTGAATTGCACTTCCCGGACTCAGGTTCGCAAACTCCGACCTCGCACAGGGTATCCGGACAGCGTGGCTTGAACACGCACGTATTGTCTGGCCCGCAGAAGGCGATCACGCACGGGTCAGAAGACAGGCACTTGCTGACGACCTCATAGAGCCCCAACTCGGGGACGAAGAACAGCTCCTCGCACGGTCCCGCCGGGCACATCGGGTCCGGCGGGCATGGCACAAGCACGTGCACGCACTCGCCAGGCTCGAGGTCACAGAAATCTTCGGAACAGGGATTGCCGTCGTCGCAGTCTCCGCAGTCCCCTCCGCAACCGTCGGGCCCGCACTCCTTGCCCGAGCAGTCGGGCTGACATGCGTCGGCCGGGATACCCAACTCTGCCGTTAGATCCGGGGCGGACGCGAGGTCTGGCGGGCCCTGGTCGGCAGCGGTGTCTGCCAGCTCCGCCGCTGCGTCTGCATCGGCAGCGTCCGTGCAGTCTGTCGGCCCGTCTGCTGGCAGGTCGGCGGGCCTTGCATCGGCCAGGTCCCCCCTCGGCACATGCCCGTCGGGTGTGTCCACCGAGGTCGGCAACTCTCGCACTGCCCGCTGGTCCGCGATGTCGGTCGGGTTCCCTCTCGGGTCGCCGAGCGGGGCGTCTACGGGGAATCGGCTGGAATCGAGCGCTCCCGAGCCGTCCAGGGCATCCTGGACTTCTCCAGGCCTGATGTCGGAACCCGATTTCGTTC
>VGRX01000445.1 GCA_016875215.1 Deltaproteobacteria bacterium | reverse complement strand
AGGTACGGCGCAGGGGGGCGACGAGATCGTCGTTGTCGGCACAGGCTTCGCAGAGGGGATGACCGTCCGCTTCGGCGATGTCGGTGCCGGGACCGTGACCCTCCTCGGGCCGAAGGAGCTGCGTGTGACGACTCCGCCCCTGATCGCGGGCTGGCTCGACGTGACCGCGACATGGCCCACCGGGGAAGAACTCACCCTCCCCGCCGCTTTCGAGGCCCTTCGCCTGGAGCTCAAGTTCGTAGACGTTCCTGCGTACAGCTTCCCCCCAATGCCCGAGGCGGACACCCGTGCCGGGGCCGCAGGGGACGTGGACAAGGACTCGGACGTGGACCTGGTCCTCGTCTCGGCAGGCGGGCCGCTGGTCGTGCTGGCCAATGACGGGAACGGCAACTTCGAGCAGGTCTTCCCGCCCGTGAGCGAGCCTCCGGAACCCGCTCCGGAAGGTGTGGTCGAGGGAGCGGATCAGGACGTTGCCGGATACCCGAACCAGGACGTGCCGGCCTACCCGGATGACGTCGTGTCGCCGCAGGATGCTCCCACCGGTCCCGGCGACTCTCAGGCTTCCCCCGGGGATGGCCAGGGCGACCTGCCGGACATCGTCGGCACGGATGTGACGACGGGGCCTCCGCCGGTCCTTTCCTACGATGCCCGCGATGTGGTCCTCGTCGACCTCGATGCGGACGGGTGCCTCGATGCGTTCGTCTCCTCCGGACCGGCCGGCAGCAATGCCCTGCTGCATGGGGATTGCAGCGGGCAGTTCAAGGACGTGACGGCCAAGCACCTTCCCGAAGACCCCGGCGACTTCGGGAAGATCGCTGTCGCTGACGTCAACGGCGACCACCGCCCCGATATCCTGCTCGCGAATCGGTCCGAGGTCCCGGGACCACAGGGAGGGAACCGCGTGTACCTCCAGAATGCCCAGGCTGCGCTGAAGTTCGAGCTTGCGCCGCCGGGCACCCTTCCCTCCCACGAGGAATCCACGGCAACGCTGGTACCGATCGACGTGGACCGGGACGGCGACGTCGACATCGTCGTGGGCAACCTGTCGGCCTCTGACGGCATGTACCTCCGATTGCTGCTGGCGATGCCCGAGGGGTTCGTGGAGGCTCCGGCGGGGATGCTCCCGACGGCCCCCGGCCCGGTCAGCCACGTGGCCGCTTCCGACGTGGACGGGGATTTCGATCCCGATGTGATCGCCATCTGTGCGGGCGGGCAGGACCGCCTGCTTCGAAACGATGGGACCGGCTACTTCTTCGACGATACCCTGGCGGCGATGCCTCTGGACAAGGCGGCCGGCACCACTGGCCTTCTTGCAGACCTTGACCGGGACGGCTTCCCGGATCTCCTGGTGGGGAACTCGCCCCACCAGGACCGGCTGTACCTGAACAGCGGGACGGGGAAGTTCCACGACTACACGCCGCTCCTTCCGATTGCGCAGCAGCCGACCAACGGTGTGCTGGTGCTGGATGCGGAAGGTGACCATGACATGGACCTGGTCCTGCTCAACGGGCTCGGGGTTGGAAGCCGGCTCCTGTTGAGCGTCAGACCCCAGGGAGGAGGCGGAAGATGAACCCGCACGCAAGCGAGATGTCATCGAGGGCCTTTGCCGTCATGGCGGGGCTCGTCCTGCAGTTGATCTGTGCGGCGGCGTGCGGGACGTCGTCGGACGGCAGCGGTGCGGATTCCTCGTCGGATACCGGCAAGGCGACGTTCGAGCTGACCGAGGTCGTGCCCGCGGAGGGGACAGCGCTGGGCGGCGAGGAAGTGGAGCTGCGCGGAACCGGGTTCACCGGGGCTTCTGCTGCGCCGGCACGGCAGTCGGGCGGCGAAGAGCGCAACGGTCAGCCGGGGGAGACTGCTGCGGGGGATGCCGTTTCCGGCGATGCATCGAGACGGGTCGAAGAGATGGCTCCTGCCGGGCCTGACGGTGCGACCGGCTGGCGCGTCTTCTTTGGAGAGGAAGAGGGAGAAGTCCTGTCCGTAAGCGCTCAGGCCGTTCGGGTCCGCACCCCACGACACCTGGCAGGGCTCGTCGACGTCAGCCTCGAGAAGGACGGCGCAGCGGTGGCGCTCGAGCAGGCGTTCCGGTTCATTCCACTCCCGTTGAGCTTCGTGGACTACACGCTTGAGAGCCTGGATGCGGACCCGGTCGAGGGGACCTCTGCACTGCTGGCCGACGTGGACAAGGACGGGGATCTCGACATCGTCCAGGCGGTGCAGGGGGGACCGGCCCGGCTGTTCTTCAACACCGCGGCCAAGTTCAAGCAGGCGCCTGCGGAGAACCTGCCGGAGGAGAGCCTGGGCAATGCGGTGGGCATGGCCGCGCTCGACGCGGACCGCGACGGCGATCTCGACATCTACATCGCCATCGGTGCGATGGAGCCGGACCGCCTGTACCTGAACGACGGAACCGGGCGCTTCGAGGCGGCGGCGGACGATCTCCTCCCCGCAGCGGCCTCCGAGGCCACGGCCGCGGTGCTGGCCGCGGACCTCGACGGGAACGGGACAGCGGACCTCGTACTTGCCAGCGATTCCGGGACCCGACTTCTCCGCAACGATGCCAAGCCGGGCAACGGCGATGTGGTGCTGGCTGACGTGACCGCCGAGGTGCTTCCGCTGGCATCCGTCCCGGCAACGGGAGTGGCCGGGGCAGACGTGGAGGCCGATGGTGACCTGGACCTCGTGATCACCGGCTTCGACACGCCGTGCCGACTGTACCTGAACGATGGGAAGGGGGTGTTCAAGCTGGCCGCTCCGGATGCGCTGCCCTCGGATTCCACGCCCCAGGTGTTCGGGCCGGCCATGGCCGACTTCAACCGGGACGGTCTGCCGGACCTCTTCCTGTTGAGCGCTGCGGGCAACCGCGTGTTGTTCAACGATGGAGCGGGGAGGTTCATGGACATGACCGACCTGGTCCTCGGTCCCGGAGACGGCCTCCAACCGGTGACCGCGACGGCCGTCGACCTGGACCTGGGGGGCTATGCGGACGTGGTCGTCGGGAACGCGTCCGCTCCGGCAACACTCCTGCGCAACGACGGCAGCGGCCGGCTGTACGACTACACGTCGAAGCTGCCGGGCAACCAGGACGGTTCGACCTGCTACCGTGCTTGTGCGGGGGATCTCGACGGGGACGGCGACCTCGACCTGTTCATGAGCCGAAGCGCGGATGCGCCATCCCAGCTTCTCCTGAGCCGGATCCCCGGCCCCCAGGAGGATCCGGACGGAGACAACATCCTGTCGGCCAAGGACAACTGCCCGGGCAAGTACAATCCGGGCCAGGAGGACCATGGGCCCGCCAGTGCGCCGATCCTCATCGAGTCGGCCACCGATGCGTCGGAGGATCTGTACCTGGACGGGACGGTGCTCTCCAGCTCCAGCGACTGGAAGGTGCGGACCGCGGTCCCGCTCGACGTGGCCCCCGGCCCGCACGTTCTCGGGAAACGGGTGAGCGGCGTTGCCGGGCAGGACCGCGGCGGGAATGGCGGGGGCACGCTGCTTGCCGTTCTCGACGGCCAGGGAAAGGTCATCATGCACACCAAGGCCGTCGCTGCGTGGAAGGCCACGGACACGGCGCCTCCGCCGGAGTGGCTCGCTCCCGACTTCGACGATTCGGCGTTCACGCCATTGGCCAAGGTGGCTGCCTACGGAGAGGAACCGTACCTTCCGATCGAGGGATGGCAGGACGATACCGCGGACTGGATCTGGCCCAAGGTCGGAGGGGCCGGCCCGTTCTGGGTCCGCATCAAGTTCGAGGTTCCGGGCGGTGCGGACGGTATCGGCGACGCGTGCGACAACTGCCCGGGCCTCTACAACCCGGCCCAGGGG
>VGRX01000444.1 GCA_016875215.1 Deltaproteobacteria bacterium | reverse complement strand
CCCCACGGTGCCCTCCGTTGGCCTATGGGAAGGGGTGCGTCACCTGCAACGAGTTCTGCCCGACTTCACCCAAGGCGGTGAAGCTGGCTCCGATTCCGGGGTCGGATCTGAACGGCCCCCGAATCGATACCGACGCGTGCATCGGGTGCGGTGCGTGCGAGTTCGTCTGCCCGCTGCCGCTGCCCGCGATCCTGGTGATGTCCGCAAACGAGAGCCGCCACCCGGACAACCGGGCGACGCTGTCGGGACTCCGGGGAGGGAGGGAATGAAACGTCTCCTGTCCAAGCGTTCGATGCGGATTGCGGCGCTCGCCTGCCTGCTTCTTTCCGCAGCCTCCTGCGGCACGTCCGACCAGGCTGAGCCTGGACCCGACACGTCCGACACGTCCGACACGTCCGACACGTCCGACCAGGCTGAGCCTGGACCCGACTCGCCGCGGGCGCCCCGCACCGACGCAGAGTGGGAAACGATCGACGCGGATGGCTTCGCTCCGATCCCACAGGACATGACGGACTCGCCTGCTCCGGGCGACGCCGATACGTCCGACACGCCTGCCCCGAGCGACGCCGAGGGGTCCGATACGTCCGACACGCCTGCCCCGAGCGACGCCGAGGGGTCCGACACGTCCGACGTCCCCCCGCCGCTGTTCGATCATCCCATGATCCGGAACGCGACGACCGCGGCGTGTGCCTTCAGCGACCATCACACCACGCTGAAGGACAACGTCCTGGTCGACGTCTGGAAGGTATCCTACTACTCCTGGGAGTCCATCGACGGCGAGCTCCACCCGATCCTCATTCGAGGGTATGCCGCGCGGCCGGCGCTGGCCTCGGGCAAGCTGCCGGGAATCGTGCAGGCGCACGGGCTCGGGGGCTTTGCCGAGGAATCGCACGCTACCGGAACCGCCGCGCTCCTCGGCATGTTCGTCCTGGCGTACACCGGCCCGGGCGGGGGTACCGAGCCGGACAACACGTCGGAGGGTCTCCCCGCGACGTACGGAGACGGGTACCGCCTCTTCGACACGCTGAAGGACCTGCGCGGGACCTGGTTCTGGGGGCACGCGGTGGCGGCCATGCGCGGGCTGACCTGCGTCGAGAACCGCGACGACGTGGACAAGACGCGGCTGGGGATCACCGGATTCTCGGCCGGCAGCGTCATCTCGCACATCGTTGCCGGCGTGGACGACCGCATCAAGGCAGCGGTCCCGCTGTCCGGGGTCCTGGCGTGGCACGTCGCGGTGCTGTCCCCGACCGCGTGGCAGCACGCTCTGCTGACGGCAGCGGGGCTGACAGTAGAGAGCCCGGAGTGGAAGAAGCTCATGGAGCTGGTCGACCCGCAGCTCATCCTCGCAGGGACCGGGGCGAAGATCTTCGAAGTCAACGGGACGTGCGACGAGTTCTTCCCGCTGACCGCACACATGGCGACGTACGATGCGATTCCGGCCGACGGCCGCCGGCTTTCGCTGGTCGCCAACTTCGATCACGGATGCTACAAGCTGACCGGCGGAGAAAGCGCTTCGACCATCGAGGAGCGGGCATCGCTTCGCAGCTCGGGAGCGCAGCGCGCCTGGTTCCGCAACGTCTTCGGCACGGACGGCAACTACGTCTACATTCCTCAGCCCCCCGCAGTGACCGTGAGCCCGCTGGGCGGCATCTCGCTGGTGACCGCGGTGGCGGACGGGGGAGGGGCCAAGCTGTCCATCGAGGAGGTGAAGGTGTGGGTGAGCAACGACCAGGCCTTCTTCTTCGGAGGAATGGCACTGAAGAGCCAGGGGGGGACGGTGTACGGAGAGATAGTACCCGTTCCGATCGACGGCCCCAGCATCTACTTCGTGGACGTGCAGTACAAGACCGGCAATGCGCTCTTCCCGGAGCGCTTCTCCGTGTCCTCGCCTCCCGTCATTCCTCCGGGCCAGGTGCCGCACATCCGTGACATCAACACGTGCTTGTAGGTCTCAGAAACCGGTCAGGGCGGGAATGTGGGGGTCGAAGGCCCAGGCCCTGGGGGTCCCGAGCAGGTCGAGCAGCGCGGCCACGTCGATCGACTCCGAATCGGTGCTCCCCTCCCCCATCCCCCCGCCCAGCGCCTGGGAGATGCGGACCGAAAGCGAGCTGGCCGGAAGGAACACGAGATCCACCGCCCGCTCGGATGACAGCCCCATTCGGCCCTTGAGCTCGAGCAGCGCTTCCAGGCTGCCCCCTTCGGCATCGACGAGGCGGTTGGCGATGGCCCGGCCCCCGCTCCAGACGCGCCCCTGTGCGACCTCCTCCAGCTCGTCCCGGCTGAACTTGCGCGTCTCGAGAATCCGGGAGACGAACAGCTCATACCCTTCTGCGAGCCGGATGCGGAGCTGCTCCAGCTCCTCGTCAGTGAGCCTCCGGTCGAGCGAGAAAATGGAGGCATGCTGCCCGCGGTCGGTCGGCACGCGGCGGACGTGCAGCTTGTCGAGCAACCCGGAGATGACGAACTTGCCGAACCAGATTCCGATGCTGCCCGTCACGCTTCCGCGCATGGCCAGAATAAAATCGGACGCTGCCGCGATGTAGTACCCGCCCGAGGCAGCGGTACCGCCGATCGACACGACCACCGGCTTGGCCTTGGCCAGCCTGCGCAGCGCTCGGTTGATGAGCTCCGACGCAAGCGCAGCTCCCCCAGGTGAGTCGATCCGGACCAGCACGCCGTCGACGGAGCGATCCTTGGCAAGCGCATCGAACGTGGGCACGAGAGTTGCCGAGCCGGCAAGCTGGAGGTTGACCAGTGGGATTGCCGCCGAAGGTCCGTCGACGATGGTCCCGACCACCGACACGACGGCGACGCGCGGGTGCGGCCCCCACTCGTCGGAGCGTACGGGCCGGAACGGGTAACCGTCCACCAGCACGGGAGAACGGTAGCCGAGCTCATCGAGAACGGCCCGGAAGTCCGTGAGGTCCGCAATGAGCTCAATCGCCCCGAGCTCCTTTGCCCGGTTCGCTGTCAATGGTCCCTGGTCGATCCACTCCCTGGCGCGGTTTTTCTCTACGTTGCGGTTGCGCGCGATGTCACCCACGAGTTGCTCGTAGAAGTCATCCAGCATCGCGTTCGTCTGCTCGAGGCTGGCATCGGACGGCCCGGTGCGGTCGAACTGCTCGGGGTAGGACTTGTACCTGCCGATGCGAACGAACTGGGGCTCGATCCCGATGGCTGCCAGCATGTCCTTGAAGAAGGTGAGTGAGCCCGAAATGCCGGTGAGCGAAACGATAGTCGCCGGGTTCACCACGATCTGGTCTGCGTGGGATGCCAGGTAGTAGTCCCGGTTGCCCCCCGAGACGATGTATGCGACTACCGATTTGCCGTTCTGCCGCATCTCGGTGATGTCCCGCGCGATCTCCTGGCTCTGCGCCCATCCCAGCAGGGTGGAATCCAGGATGAGCAGCAGGCCGTCGACCTCGCCATCGTGAGCAAGCCTGTGCAGCCGGACGCGCAGCTCGAGCAGTGTGTCCGGCGCCTCGCCGAAGAGCGGGTCGCGCTTCTGCTCGCCCAACGACCTGGGCAACGCCATCTTCACGAAACGGTGCCTGCCCGCGAACGCGGAGGCCTCCCCGGGCGCAGAGAGCCGTGCGCCGTAATGCCAGGACGTGCCGCCCCCCCCGGTCCCGGCGCCACCCGTCACGGAGACCGACCCCAGGGAAAGAGTGAGGCTGCCGCCCGCCCCCCATCGCCATTCGTCGTCGATCCGGCTCATCCAGCCGCCGGCCCCCAGGTCGAGCCCCTCGATGACCCTCACCGCGAGAAACGCGGACGGGTCGAAGTAGCTTCCCTTCCGATCCGCGTGCAGGTCGATTCCCAACGACATGCGCTCCGT
>VGRX01000443.1 GCA_016875215.1 Deltaproteobacteria bacterium | reverse complement strand
CGGCTTCTTCACCCATGCGTCCGATTGGGTCGTCGAGCAGACCCCGGGGGCATTCTGGGCCCGCGGCAACGGCTGGGTCATGGCGTCCGGCTACAGCTACTTGCAGCAGCGAATCCTGCGGGGGGAAGATGACCCTCAGGTCAAGGAATCGCTCTCGAAGCTGGCCGCCGCCGTGCTCGCTGTCCAGGATCCGGCCTCCGGCCTCTGGTGGACCATGCTCAGCCACATCCGGGCAAGTACTACCTCGAGACCAGTGCCGGCGCACTGTTCAGCTATGGAATCGCCCGGGCCTGGCGGTACGGGCTTGCCGGAGACGAGGTCCTGCCCAAGCTCTCCATGGCTCTCGACGGGATCCGGTCCCGCATCGCCAAGGATGATCAGGGGCGGCCGTTCGTCACCGGCATCTCCGGTCCCACCAGCGCGGACAAGCTCGAGGAGTACGGCAAGGTGCTTCTCGAAGACGACCTGCCCTACGGGGTCGGCGCCGTGATCATGGCGCTCACCGAGACCTCCGGGCTGCCCCCCCCCGACCACGCGGGAGGGGCCCCGTGGATGTGCAGTGGGCAGCGGGTCACCGCGCGCAATGTCCCATGCCGCCTGAACAAGTGCACGGACGAGCCCGCAGAACAGACCGGTGGCGGGAAGGCGGCAAGTGGCGTAGCATGGGTGCGATGCCGGTTGCGGAGGGAAACCATGAGATCCTGTTGGAGCGTGCTGCCGCGGTTCCTGGTTCTTGCGTGGGTCGCTGCATCGTGCTCGAACGGCGGCGGAGGGGCCCACAAGCCCGACGCCCGGGAGCCGTCCGATGCCCTCCCGGAGCTTGCCGACTCCCTCGTTGACATCACCGACGTGCCCGGAACCGACGCGGAGACCACGAGCCCCCTGACCGAGCTGCCGCACCAAGGCCCGGGCACTCCCGTGGAACCCTCGGAGGGCTTCCTCGACCGCAAAGCCCAGTACCTCGAGGCCTGCCTCGCGGACCACGGGCCCGGCAAGGGAGGCCTGTACGGCCAGGTCTGCCGGGTCTACTCCGGTGACGGCGGAGTCAACGTCGATGCGATCAATGCCGCGTGCGACAAGGTCGACAGCCGCGAAGACACGTCCGACTTCGCCATGGCGGCACTGGTGCGCCTGCTCTACCTGGACAAGGATGAGAAACTGCTGGCCCCGGAGGTGCGGGACCGTATCCGGACCACCGTACTCAACTTCCGCTACTGGCTCGACGAGCCGGGCACCGACAAGATGTGCTTCTGGTCCGAGAACCACCAGGTGCTGTTCCACTCGGCGGAGCTTCTTGCCGGCCAGCTCTTCCCGGACGAGGTCTTCCCCAACTCGGGGATGACGGGGACGCAGCACGTCGAGCACGCCCTTCCCCGGGTCGAGCGCTGGCTGAGGGAGCGGGCCACCTTCGGCTTCTCGGAGTGGCACTCGAACGTCTACTTCAACGAGGACATCCCCGCACTCGCCAACCTGGCGCACTTCGCGGAGGATGAGAAGGTCAGGACGCGCGCATCCATCGTGCTCGACCTGGTGGCAATGGACTTCGCATTCAACACCTTCGATGGGTGCTACGCCACGGTCCACGGCCGCACGTACCAGTCCCACATCATCGGCCCCTGCAACGACTCCACCGCGGATGCAGCGTGGGTCATGCTGGGGCTGGGTGAGCGGAAGTCGTCCGGCAACTTCTCCGCTGCCTTCCTGGCGACGGGGGACTACTTCCCCCCCTGGGTCATCGAGGACGTGGCCGGGAAGATCGAAAGCGGGTTCGATCACCGCCAGCACGACAGCATCGACGTCGCGGAAGGACCGCTCTACGGGATCGGCTACGAAGAGCCGGACGACGTCGTGTTCTGGGCCGGCATGGCAGCGCTTGCCGCTCCCGAGGTGATCCTGGGGACCACGAAGCTGCTCGACACCTACGACCTGTGGGACGGGTTCCTGTTCGGCGACATCCCCGAGCCCTACAAGTCGATGATCAAGGATGCCTCCGGAAAGCCCAACCTCGTGCAGCTCGCCAAGGACCTTGCAGTCCTCTCCTACGGGATCGCGCTGGAGGGGATGGACACGTACACCTGGCGTACCGACCACTACCAGCTTTCCGGTGCACAGGACTACAAGGGGGGCTACTGGGCTTCCCAGACCCACCTGTGGCAGGCCACGCTCACGCCCCAGGTGCACGTGTTCACGTCCTATGCCGGCAACGTGGGCAAGGGCGGAATGGGGGACCTCGACTTCGCAGGCCTCTGGACCGGCAACTGGATTCCCAGGGTCACCCTTCACGAGAACGTCGGTGTGATCCAGTATCGGACCCAGCCCATCCCGATGCTCGACGAGTACCTGGCGGGCAAATACAGCCACGCCTACTTCCCGAAGGGGCTGATGGACGAATGGAAGGAGGACGGGAATTGGGTCGCAGGGCGGGCGGGCAACGGGCTGGTCGCTCTCTACTCGCAGCACCCCGTCAACTGGGCGCAGGACAACGACTACGAGCTCATCGCCCCGGAAGGGGACAACGTCTGGGTAGTGGAGCTCGGGAGGAGCTCGGGAGTGTCGCGGACTGGGGGACTCTCGACGGGTTCCTGGCCGCTCTGGTTGCGGCTGACATCGAGATCAGCGGGGAGCCGGCCACGGACGTCCGCTTCGTCTCCCCGTCGGCCGGAGAAGTCGAGGTCGGGTGGACCGGCCCGATGACCGTGAAGGACGAGGAGGTCGACCTCGGACCCTATCCCCGGTGGAACAACCCGGTCGTCACGCAGGAGTTCGGCACGACCGAGACCCGCTTCCACCGAGACGATGAGGTCCTGGTGCTGAGCTCTTCGATGCCCCGGCCCGCGTCCACCTGGCGCCTGTAGACCACTTCGACCTGTGAGGTGAGTATGCGCACCTGCGTTTTCCCTTCCGATCGTTGCGTTCAGGGCGGGCGTCGCTCGGCGTCGCTACGGCAAGAACGGCGAAACACGAGTCTGAATCAGTTCTGGGTTGGCGTCTGCCATCTCCTCGTTGTCCTTACCATCGCCTTGTCACATCCCTCTGCTTCTCAGGCCAAGGACAAGCTCCACGTCGTGGCGGTGTCGCACCTCGACACGCAGTGGTGGTGGGACATCCAGACCACGATCAAGGAGTGCATTCCCAGCACGTTTGAGGGCACGTTCGAGCAATTCGAGAAATACCCGGACTACGTGTTCTCGTGGGAAGGGGCCAACCGGTACAGGCTGCTCCAGGAGTACTACCCCGAGCTGTTCGACAAGCTGCTCGGCTACGTGGCGCAGGGGCGCTGGTTCCCGGCCGGAAGCTCGCTGGAAGGAGGGGACGTCAACATCCCCTCGCCTGAAGCCCTGCTGCGCAACTTCCTGTACGGCAACCGCTGGTTCGAGCGGATGCTGGGCCAGCGCAGCGTGGACGTGTTCCTGCCCGACTGCTTCGGCTTCGGGGCCGTGCTTCCGACCGTCGCAGCGCACTGCGGCCTGACCGGCTTCTCGACGCAGAAGCTGGCCTGGGGAGCCGCCGTGGACGTGCCGTTCGAAATTTTTCGAAATCGGTTTCTGGAAGGGGGTGGACGGCAGCGGGCTGGTGTCCGCGCTCAACCCGGGCAGCTACATCTTCGAGATCGACCACGACCTGAGCCATGATCCCGGCTTCATGGACGAGTGCAGCACGCAGGTTCCCGGCACGGAGGACCAGGTCGGCTATCGCTACTTCGGAATCGGCGACCAGGGTGGACCGGCCCCCGAAGACAGCGTGGCCTGGCTCCAGCAGAGCATCGAGTCGGACGGGCCGATCGAAGTGATGAGCGTCCGCTCCGACCAGCTCTTCCGTGACCTGACCCCGAAGCAGGTGGC
>VGRX01000442.1 GCA_016875215.1 Deltaproteobacteria bacterium | reverse complement strand
AGGGGCGGCGTGGGTGCACTCACCCCCGAGGCAATGGTCGCCGGTGGTGCAGGGGTTGCCGTCGTTGCAGGGGGAGAAGTCCGGCATGTCGGTGGGCAGACAGACGCCCGTCTCCGGCTGGCAGAGGACCTTGCGGCAGGGGGTGTCGTAGAGGGTGGAGCACTTCACCAGCGAGCCGGGCATCAGCTTGCACTTGGAGGGCAGGACCGCCTTGTCGCAGAAGAGGATTCCGTTGCACTTGCTGGCATCCTCGAAGGGAGCGCAATCCGCGTCGTTCGCACACTGGCAGACGTCCTGGTCGGTACCGATGCACACTCCGGAGTCGCAGTGGTCGTCTGCGGTGCACGGGTTGCCGTCATCGCACGGGGCTGCCACCGGCTTGTGGATGCACGAGCCGTCCGCAGGCAGACAGGAATCCGCGGTGCATGGATTCCCGTCGTCGCAGGGAGGGGAGTACTTGCCCGGCTGGCAGGAGCCGGCAAGGCACAGGTCCGAGAGGGTGCAGGCGTTGCCGTCGTCACACGGGGCATTGACCGGGAGGTGCTTGCATCCCGACAGGGGGAGGCAGGAATCCGCGGTGCATGGATTGGCGTCGTCGCACGAGATACCCTGGCCGACGCAGGCGCCAAGCACGCAGGTATCGCCCGAAGTGCAGAGGCTGGAATCGTCGCAAGGCCAGTCTGCGGGGAGATGCTGACAAGCTCCGGAGGCGGGGTCGCACGAGTCCAGGGTGCACGGATTGGCGTCTCCGCATTCGAGAGGAGTCCCCAGGCATTGGCCGGCGGAGCACGTGTCGGACTGGGTGCACGGGTTGCCGTCGTCGCAGGGGAGCTGAGGGGTCTTGTAGGAGCAGCCGGACGAGGGCAGGCAGGCATCGACGGTGCAATCGTTGCCATCGTTGCAGTCGAGCGGCTTGCCGGTGCAGACGGGTCCGGCGCAGCTGTCGTCCGCCGTGCAGGCATTGCCATCCTCGCACGGTGTGCCGGGTAGCGGGGAATGGGCGCACTCGCCCGAGGAAGAGAGGCACGAGTCCGCGGTGCAGGGATTGTCATCGTCACACGGGGAAGGAAGCCCGGCGCAGACGGTGTCGATGCACTGGTCCTGAACGGTGCAGGGGTCGAGGTCGTCGCACGGGTTGCCGTCGATCGGCACGTGTCTGCAGGCAGCGTCGACGGCATCACAGGAATCGGAGGTGCACGGATTGCCGTCGTCACAGTCGATGGGATTGCCCTGACAGGCCCCGTCGATGCAGGTGTCGCCGGTGGTGCAGAGGTTCCCGTCATCGCAGCCCGGGCCGGACAGGGGATGCTGTGCGCACTGCCCGGTTTCCGGCTCACACGACGACTGGTTGCAGATCCCCGCTGAGTGACACTCGATGGGGGTTCCGGCGCATGTCGACGCGGTGCACTCATCCCCTGTGGTGCAAGGGTCGAAGTCGTCGCAGGGGATCCCGTCCGCGGCCGGGGACTCGAGGCATGCCCCCGTGACGGGGTTGCACGATACGGTCGTGCAGGGGTCTTCCGTCCGGCATTCGGCGGCGGCGCAGAGGTCTGCCTGCAGGGGGCCGATGTCGGAATCGGCCATTCGGAACGTTTCGACCGGGTCGGAGATGTCGGTTCCCGGGCCCGCCGTGCAGGAGACGGCAAGGCATGCCAGCAGCCCGAGAAGGGGGGACGCATGACGTGCCAGCAGCCCGAGAAGGGGGGATGCATGACGTGCCCGACGCCGGCCTGGAATCCGGCTCGGAATTCTTTCGGTGCTCGTGCTCAAAGAAGGTGACCTCACCCTCGGTTCATGTTACACTGGTTGGCGAGGAAGGCAACCAGGAGGTCCTGAGGTGATACAGATTATTCGCGTGTGGACACTGATCGGGATGGTGGCCTTGGGGTTGACCGTTGCGGCGGGGAGTGCGGCGTGGGCCAAGAGCAAGAAGAAGGCCGAGGAGAAGCCTGTGGAGCCGCCCAAGCCGGTATGGCCGAGCCCGCTCGACCCGGGCGTGTTCGACCCGGTGTTCAAGGAGCTGCCCTTCGGGAAGGAGCGAACGCTGTTCCTGGAGGCACTGCATGCGCTGTTCGAAGAGCAGCTCCGGCCTGTGCTGCGGGCCACGCTGGATCCGCGTGAGCGGGACGTGCTCAAGGGCAAGATGGAGAAGAGCTTCGAGGACGTGAAGAACAGCTATGTCGAGTTCTCCGGACAGGGGGGCGGCTATTCGGTCTCGGTGATTGCCCGCGAGTTCGTCGACGCGGCCGGGGAGGCGCTCCACAAGTACGTCTGGTCGAACAACGCTGCGTATTTCTTCTTCTCCGGCAACAATCTCTGGAAGCTGTTCATCTGTTCGCAGGTCGATGCGGACTATCCCGGGTTGCTGGTGAAGCTGGCGACCCTGTATGGCGATCCGCAGGAGATCCAGTACCGGGACGAGGAGAAGACTCAGCCGATCCGGGCGGTCTGGCGGGACACGACGTTCGAGCTCGTGGTGGAGCCGCCCGAGGGGATCTTCGTGTGCTCCCGGCTTCGGTGGGAGTTCCTCCCGTCCAGGACGGCCGTCGAGCAGTTGCGCAAGGCGGCGGCGGAGAAGGGGACCGGAACGACCGATGTGGACGACCTCCTCAAGGACGTCCAGGAGGACCCGGCGGGGAACGACCCTGACGTGCTGGACAAGATCATCAAGAAGAAGAAGGACAAGCCCAATCCGTAGGGGCTCAGCGCAGAGTCTCGATGATGTACTCGCCGTCGGTGCGGAACCGGATACCGCCTGCAGCGGCGCACTCCATCGACGCATCGAACAGGTATCGCACGGGGTTGATGAACTTCCGGACGAGTGCGGCCTCGAACGCCGGGAGCTTCTTGAGCCGGTCGACGACCTTGCGTAGCTTGGAGGCCTTGAGGGCGCAGTCGATGCCCGAGGCGGAGTCCTTTCCGATGATGGCCCAGGGCAGCGAGATATCCCCTCGCGGCCTGGCGTCGGAGAGGGTGAGCGCCAGGCGAGGGGCGGCGAGCTTCAGCTTCCCGCCCTCGGAGACGAGAGCCCAGCCGAACGCCTTGGCCCCCCATGCCTCGGGAAGGAGGAGTCCCTGGAAGAGGAGGGTGGCCTTGTGCCCCTCGCTGCGGAAGTAGAACCAGCGATCGGGCATGAACTCCGGGGGGAGGGTGCTGACAGCGTGGTTGAAGATGCACGTGCCCGAGACCGCCGTCACCTTGCCGGACCGGGTGTCGGTGATGGTTCCCTTGGCTTCGAGGCTGGGCCACACGACGATGGAGAAGTAGCCCTGGTCCCCGAACTCGATACGGCCGTTGCCCGGTTTCCAGCCCGGGGTGGCGGACGTGAGGTCGACAGCGAGCGCTGCAGCGGACGTGGCGGCGGTGATTCGAAGTGTTTTGTGGTCCCCGGCAAGCTCGACGCCGGCCCCTTTGAACTTGAAGGGGAGGGTCGTGGAAACGGACCACTTCCCCGGCGGCACGGTCTTCTGGATTCTCTGGGACTTCAGTCCGGGGGCGCTGAACGAGACATCGGCAAACGACGAGCCGCTCTTGCCGAGGACGTTGCTGGCCCCGAGCTTGACCTGGAGCTTCGCCTTCCCGTCCATGTCGCAATTGAAGAGGTAGTTCTCGGAGTAGAAGGTCTTGTCAGCGACCTTTGCGTGGGGAAGGAGGTCGGCGGCGGTGACCTCGACCGGTTGTCCCTGGAACACCAGGGCCTCGTAGGCCGCTGCCGGGAGGGATGCGGCCAGAGCGGCCAGGAAGAGGAGGGCCGGCCAGGCGGCGCCCGTCCGGGGCATGCGAGCGGTGGTTGTTTCGTTCATGAGGCGCCTCCGAGGAACATGGAAAAAAGGCCGCCCACAGACGGGGGCGCACCGG
>VGRX01000441.1 GCA_016875215.1 Deltaproteobacteria bacterium | reverse complement strand
GCTCGGTGCACGGATCGTTGTCCGAACAGTAGTAGTCCCCGGTGAGCTTCTCGTGCATGCACTTGCCGCCGACACCGCAGCTATCCACAGTGCAACTGCTGAAGTCGTTGCAATCCTTCTCGCCGGAGGGCTTGCACTGGCCGCCCAGGCAATAGTCCGCCGTCGTGCACTTGTCGCCGTCGTCGCACGGAGTGGAATCGGGGGCGTTGACGTGCGAGCACCCCGTTGCCGGATTGCAGGCATCGGTCGTGCAGGGCTTGCCGTCGTCGCAGGACAGGGGCGTGCCCGCCTTGCACTTGCCGGATACGCACTGGTCCCACTGCGTGCACATGTTCTTGTCGTCACACGCGGTACCGTCCAGGACTGCGTCGTTGTGGCAGCCCACGCCCACCTCGCATGAGTCCGACGTGCAGGCGTTCTTGTCGTCACACAGGTTGGGGCTCCCCGGCTGGCACGCGCCGTCCTGGCAGACGTCCCCCACGGTACACGGGTCAGCGTCGTCGCAGGGCATCGTGTTGGGCTCGGAGGAGCAGCCCCCCTCCGGCGTGCAACTGTCGGTCGTGCACGGGTTGTCATCGCTGCAGTCCAGGGGGTCCGGCCCCGGCTTGCACTTGCCCTGTGCGCAGTAGTCCCCTTCGGTACACGGGTTCTCGTCGTCGCATGCCCCCTCCTGCTGGAGGAAACCGCACACTCCGCTCTGGTCGCACACCCCCAGAGCGCACGGGGGGTTGCTCTTGCATCCCGCGTCGACGATGCACGGCTTGCCGCAGCCGTCGTCATCCCCGCACTCCTTGCCGACGCAATCCGCGATGCACGGCTCGCCGGCCTCCTCGGGCTGCGGCTTCCCGTCCAGTGAAGGAGTCGTCTCGTCCGGCACGGCCGGAACATCCTCGACCGGCGCGGCCGTCTCCCCCTCCTGGTCGAGCCACCACCGTTCCCCGATGTCCTGCTCTCCTCCGCCGCCACCGCCCGAACAAGCCACTATCGCAACGGCTGCAAGCGCCGCCCAGCCCGCCAGCGCCAGTCTCTTGCACGTCATTCCCGTCCCTCCGGCCAAATCGAAGCCACACCCTTCGGCCGGTCCATTGCACACCGAATCCGCCTGCCTCTGCAAGGAAAAAGTCGGTGCTCCGGCTTCCTTCACCTGGAAATCGATCGATCGGCAAGTTATGATAAGTCCCGTTCTGCGGGGGTCGAGATGCCGCGTCGCTCTTCCATCGGGCCTGCCTTGCTCTTCATTTCGCTCTGTGTCGCGTGGCTTTTCTGCGCTTGCTCCGGGAAGGCCGAAGACTCGTCTGACGGCGCCCGCTGGTTCAAGCCTTGTCTTTCCGACTGCTCGGCCACGACCGCCGAGCACTCTGCCCCGCCGGACACCCGGCCGGAGGAGGCCCAGCCACAAGGGGAGCCGGAGGAATGCAACGGGATTGACGACGATCTCGACGGCGCCACCGACGAGGACGGCGCCAATGGGTGCGAAGTGTTCATGGCGGACAAGGACGGGGACAAGTGCGGGACCGAGCAGCAGACCTCATGTGTGTGTGTGCCCCACCCTCCCTACACGGCGCTCAAGGGAGGCGACTGCGACGACAACAACCCGGACCGCAACCCGCTGGCTGAGGAGATCTGCTACAACGACGTGGATGAGGATTGCGACGGGGTGGCACTGCCGGACTGTGCCGGGAAGGAATGCGGTCTCGACGGCTGCGGAGGTCTCTGCGGTGCGTGCGAGCTCGGCGAGGTCTGCACCAACGGCGGCTGCTACCCGGATGACTGCCTGGGCGACTGCTCGGGCAAGGAGTGCGGCAACGACGGCTGCGGGAACTCATGCGGCGAGTGTCCTCTGGGGCAGTCCTGCTCGGGAAACCAATGCCTGGCTTGCGCACCGTCCTGCACGGGGAAGCAGTGCGGCCCCGACGGATGTGGCGGGAGCTGCGGCGATTGCCCTGAAGAGCACGAGTGCATGGCGGGCGTCTGCAAACCTCAGGGATGCCAGCCGTACTGCACGGGCAAGGAATGCGGGGACGACGGCTGCGGCGGAAACTGCGGCGCCTGCGGGCCCGGACAGACCTGCGAGAGCGGGGTGTGCAAGTCGGGCCCCTGCACACCACAGTGCACCGGCAAACAGTGCGGAGACGACGGCTGCAACGGAAGCTGCGGCACCTGCGGGCCCGGACAGACCTGCGAGAACGGGGTGTGCCAGTCAGGCCCGTGCACGCCACAGTGCAATGGCAAACAGTGCGGAGACGACGGCTGCAGCGGAAGCTGCGGCACCTGCCCGGCAGGCACCCAGTGCCAGGGGTCAGCGTGTGTCACCGTCTGCACGCCGAGCTGTGCGGGCAAGCAGTGCGGTGACAACGGCTGCGGAGGGAGTTGCGGAACTTGTCCTGCCGGCAAGAGCTGCGTTGCCGGCAAGTGCCAGGAAGGCGCATGTGTGCCGACCTGCGACGGCAAGACGTGCGGAGACGACGGCTGCGGAGGCACGTGCAGCGTGGCCGATGGTTCGGTTCCGGGCGGCCGGCCGGCGTACATCGTCGCCATGGTCCGGCTCAACCCCGGTGGAACGAGCTGGGCCAGGCTGGCCCAGTACACTTTCAAGGCCTCCGGCGAGGTTTCGCAGTCGTTCTGGCTGTGGAGCTTCCTCAACGAGACCGACAAGACCGAGGTGGCGCAGACCGTCGCTCCGTGCGACAAGGACAAGTGCAAGGTCTACGCTGCCACCCGCTTCCCATCGGGGGGGGGCTATCCCAAGGCCCTGGTCGGCAAGTGGGCCATGAAGGACGCCAAGCTCGCCATCGACTGGTCGGACGGCGCATCCGAGAGCTGGAAGCTCGCGGACCTGTGCGACAGGGTGCGGCTGGATCTGGCCGGCTCCGACTACAACGTGACGCACGGCATCGGATACGGCAGCCTTGCGGGGCTGGACCAGGGAGCATCGGTGGCGGAGCGGATGAGCCTTGCTTCGGTCAACCTGCACGGTCCGTATGCGGTGCTGTCCGGGGACAAGCTCTCCTCCGGCGAGACCTCCTTCGACTTCCCGGGCGACTGGAAGGGTTGCTCCGACTCGGTCGCGGTGCGTTTTGCCCCGGCCGAGCCCTGCGGCTCCTGCCCGAACGGTGAAACGACATCGCCCGTGCGCTACTACATCGCGTGGCTGGGAGGCCGCAAGGAGGTGATGGAGCACTTCTGCGAATGCCTCGTCACCAGCGGCAAGTGCTACAACGGAAATGCTCGTCTCAAGTCCTACCTCCAGGTGCTTGGCGACACCGGCGCTTTTCACGGATGGGTGGGAGTGGAAGCCTCACTCTATCCAGGCGGAATCCACACCATGGGTTGGTTCCGGGTCACTGAGGACTAGCCTGGATTCCCACGGCAGACAAGGCTCTCATGGGCCCTCATGCTCCGTGCAGACACGGCCGGGGCGGTATCAGATCCACAGAGTTGATGCCCTGATCCACCATGGGCGGGCACATCGCCTTCTCGCTGAGCCGTTGAGGGGGGAATTGGGAGGGTGGGGCATCACTCCTGGGTTGGCGGGCATTGGGAGGCGGCTTGCTCGTTGTGCTTCGTGCGTGCGCGTGTTATCGTCTTTATGCAGTCAGGGGCCGACCCGGCTCTGGTCGGATCGAATGCCCCTGCCAGGCCCGATCAGGGAATCCGAGGTCCGGTGAGGCAGATGCCCCGTATTTGCCGTCCCATGCGAGTTTTGTACGCCGTGCTGGCGGCTGGCCTGCCCATACTCGCCCTGCTGCCCGCAGGTTGCCTGGACAAGAGCCTTGGAATTGCCCCTCCGCCCCCATCGGATTCGACCGACACCGGGCGGGCGGAGCTCGGCGAAGTAGTGGTCGACCTGTCCGACGTGCA
>VGRX01000440.1 GCA_016875215.1 Deltaproteobacteria bacterium | reverse complement strand
TTTTACGGGCACGCCGGCGGTCTGCCCCAAGGGCGGCCAGGACTGCGACGACAACAACATCAACGTGAACCCGGGCAAGGAGGAGAAGTGCAACGGGTTCGACGATGACTGCGACACGGACGTCGACGAAGACCTGGGCACGATGGCCTGCGGAGGCGAAGGTGAGTGCACGGAGCTCGCGGTGGACAAGTGCCAGGGCGGTCAGCCCGTGCTGACCTGCACCCCCGATACCCTGATCGTGGGGGCCAAGCCGGAGGCCGACTTCGGCTGCGACAGCAAGGACAACGATTGTGACGGCGCCACCGACGAGCAGTTGGGGTGCTGCACCCCGGTCGGCGCCGAGCAGGAGTGCGGCACGATCAAGGGCGAGTGCGAGAAGGGCAAGCAGAAGTGCCAGGCTGATGGCGAGTGGGGCGACTGCGCGGGCCCGGACTACGTCGCACCGGTCGACGAGCTGTGCGACCTGAAGGACAACGACTGCGACGGCCAGACCGACGAGGAGAACCCCGAGGGCGGCCAGGCATGCGGCGTGACCAAGGGCGAATGCAAGTCGGGCATCAAGGTGTGCGTGGACGGCAAGGTCCTCTGCCAGAACGAGATCCCGCCCACCGACGAGGTGTGCGACGGCAAGGACAACGACTGCGACGGCGTTGCCGACAACAAGCTCAAGGCCGACGACAAGGAGCAGAACGACACGTGCTCCTCGCCCAAGGACATCGGCGAGGTGGTCGAGAACGGCGACCCGATCAGCATGAATGCCTCGCTGTACAAGGATGGGGCCAAGGACGAGGACTGGTACAAGCTGCTGGCGAAGGAGACCAACGATTGGCTCCCCTGCGGTTTCAGCTTCGACGACGGCTGCTACCTGGCGGTGATCTCGCTCGAGACTCCTGCGAACGTGGACTATGACCTGTGCATCTTTGCCCAGGACTGCGGGGGCACGGAGTACCAGGGGTGCGAGACCACCGGCGGAGTCGGCCAGGGTGAAATCGTGGCCTTCGTATGGAAGGGGACTTGGGGGTGGAGCGACAACAAGACCCTGTTCCTCCAGGTGAAGGGCAAGGGCGCATCTGACCAGAACTGCGAGCCGTACATCCTGTCCTACGAGTTCTACAACGAGTGCCCGGTGGACGGGAAGTGCTTCTGGGAAGGGGAGGAAGTCCCGGTCGAGTAGTCCCTGCCTCCGACTGCGCTGTTCGGCGCGATTCCCATCGATTCCAGCACATGCCGTGATATCATGAGTGCCTGGAGCTCTCGCGGGGAAGGGCATGTCCGAGTTCCTCGCCAACCTGTTTCGAGTCCTGTGGAACGGCCTGCTCCTGCTCTTCGTGCACCTCTGGCATGCATCGCTCGTGACGCTGCTCATCCTCTTCCTCCTGTTCGGCCCGCTCATCCTGGCCGCGCTCCTGTCCCACTTCGTGTCGCGTCGGGTGGAGATCCGGCTGTCGCAGCTTTTCGGGACAGGCTTCTACGTGTACGCGCTGGGTTGGCTGGGGACTCCGCTGCACGAGCTCGGTCACGCGCTCATGTGCGTCGTGTTCAGGCACGAGATCCAGGAGATCCGGCTGTTCAAGCCGGACCGGAAGACCGGCCTGCTCGGTTTCGTGGAGCACAGCTACAACCCGAGGAGTCCGTACCAGCAGGTGGGGAACTTCTTCATTGCCATTGGCCCGGTGCTGCTGGGAGCGGGGGCGATCCTGGTGCTGTCACGGCTGCTGGCCGGGCGCTTCCTGGCCGCGCCGGGCGGGGCCATGGACGACGTTGCCGGCCTGGCCGAGATCCCGGCGGCCATTCTCTGGTGGGTCGGCGAGGTGGTGGGCGGGCTCAAGAGCTTCTTCCTCGCTCTGACGCTCGATGACTGGAAGACGTGGCTGCTGCTGTACGCCGTGCTGGCGATCGGCAGCCACGTGAACCTCTCACCGTCGGATGTCGCTTCGGCCCGAGTGGGGTTCACGATACTCTGCCTTCTCCTGTTCTTCGCAGTGACGCTGCTGTCCGCGGTCACGGATGTCCCGCTGGGGGTCTTCCAGGTGGCGGGGCGGGGGTTCGGCCTGCTCTCGTCGGTCATCCTCGCTTCGACCGGCCTCATGATGCCGGTGTGGCTGCTGCTGGAAGGGCTGGGGGCACTGCTGGCGAGGAAGTAGAGGTCAGACCCCGAGCAACCGCTTCACGGCCCCGATCATGTCGTCGTACACCCGGTCCACCGGCTGGTTGGCATCGACTCGGAACACGTCCGGGGGAGGATTGGAGTAGAGCTTCCGGTAGCTGTCGGCGACACGGACCAGCAGCTCGCGGGTCTCGAAGATGTCCTTCTGCACGCGGCTCGATGTGATGCGGGCCAGAGCGGCGTCGACGTCCACGTCGAAGAACAGGGTCAGGTCGGGTCGGATCGCGTACCGGTTGATCTGGCGTACCCATTCCAAGTCGATCAGCGTTCCCTGGTAGGCCGCCGAGGAATCCACGTACCGGTCGGAGAGGACCCATGCGCCGCTCTCCAGAGCGGGGAGGATCTCCCCTGCCAGGTGGTCGATGCGGTCCGCCGCAAAGAGCAGTGCGATGGTCTCCTTGGGAAGCTCGCCGCCTCCTGCTGCCTCCGGAAGGCGGATCCTGCCGCGCAGGGCGTTCCGGATCACGGTCCCCACAGGGCCGTCGGAAGGTTCCCGCGTGATGACCGACTTGACGCCCCGCTCTGCGAGGTGGCGCTGCAGCCTGGCTGCCTGGGTGGTGGTCCCTGCCCCGTCGATGCCCTCGAGAACGACGAACTTACCCTTTTCCACGGCCCTACTCCTCCTGGCAGTCCAACGCCTGGTAGACTGTACCCTTGGGGCAGGAGAAATCAAAGGGATCACCGGTCCAGGGGGTCCCGGTCACGAAATCCCGGTACTCCACGGACAGATCGAGCCCGTCTTGAGGAACCTGGAGGCGGATCCGCTTCGGAACGGAAGCTCCGCCCTCCTCGATCACGCCGCCGAACTCGACGTCGAGGGAGGTCCGTTCCCCTTCCGCCATGCGCACGCCGGCCGCGGTCCTGCCATCGGGCCTGATCCGCACCTGCTGCTCGATGCTGCCCTGCCTGAGCGTGAGCACGTACAGTCCTTCCTCCCGGGAGAACCGGAGCTCGCGCCGATCGGGCTCGGGCAGCAGGGGCACGATGCCTCGAAAGAGCTGGATGAGCTGATCCGGTGCGGACACCATGGGAAACCGTGCAACCAGCGGTGCGGCACACAGCTCTCCGCCGAGGCATTCCTTCCGCCCCCGCTCGAACCAGCGGAACTCCCCACCCCGCATGGCCAGGACCGACAGGAGGTCATCCGTGAACGACAGCAGCTCCACCCTGAGCGAGTCCGGAGCCTGCGCCATCAGCACCATCTTCCCCTTCCGGGCAATTCCGTCGCCGTAGTACTCGATCCGGGCCTCAGCGAAGAACGCCGCCCCCTCCGCCGGCGGGGCAATCCTCTCCCCCATCTCACCCGGGTCGGTGATCAGAGGGTCGGGCAGCGGATGAAGCCCGCAACAGGAGACGGAGAGAACAACCCCCACAGCAAGAATCAGTAGGAGCTGGTGGACTTGAGCAGCGCCTTGATGTCGGTGTCGCATATCACCTTCTCGGCCGCTATTTCGCGCAGTGCGGTCACGGCTTCCTTGTTCTTGAGGTGACGGACGAGAGGCTCCGAGCCATCCTTGAGCTGGCGACAGCGGCGGGCAGCGAGAAGCACGAGGGCAAAGCGGTTGTCCACTTTGGAGAGACAATCTTCCACGGTGACTCGGGCCATTCCAACCTCCGCGCAAACGTGCAGTATTGTTAGATGTTCTCAGAGGAGAAGTCAAGAAGAAAGTGGATGCGGGGCGGGGCGGCGGGGCGGCG
>VGRX01000439.1 GCA_016875215.1 Deltaproteobacteria bacterium | reverse complement strand
ATCAGCGCCGCAAATGTCAGGACCGCAACCGGCGGCAGTCCGACGCTCGCTGTCGTGAGGAACAGCAGCAGGAGAGCGAGAGCCAGGCACGCGGCCTGGACGCGGCGCAGCGACACGAGGTCCGAACCGACGAGCTCCAGCAGGAAGGCAGGCACCGCGGCCCCCGGGTCGGGAAGGCGGCGCAGGTCGGATTCCGTGTACAACCCCGATTCCGGCTCGCCGAGGATATGGACTGCCTCCCCCCCTGTTGACCCCAGCCGCCCCGCGACGACGGCGGACGTGGTTGCCGGCAGGATGGCCAGCAGGATCAGCAGGGGCGGCAGGGCTCGGCGCAGGGTCGTGTCTTTCAATTTTCGATTCGCCTTCTGCAATCTGCGATTTGCAATGGTTGCCCGGCAAGGCCGACTCCGGTCACCCTCCCAAGCTGACCCACGGTGCAGGGGAACCGCGCGCACGAGTCCTGCGGGCAGCGGAGCAGGTCGGCATTGGAGGACGACACGGCGGGGACGCATCCTTCCGCCGGAGTGCACGGGAAAACGTGCTCACGCAGGAGGAGGCACGGGCCGCGGGCCTTCCCCGCGGCCGGAGTCCCGGGACGGTCGGGGCGGAGCTCAGGGGAATCGGGGGCCGCTGTGACCAGCCGCATGGTCCCGGCCTCGAAAACGGTGATGTCGTTGCTCTCGGCCAGCCGGGCGTTGTCCGGATACCGGCCCAGGCTGAGCTCCGCGGCAAGCCTGTAGTGGAAGGGGCCGCGGACCGCGACGAAGATCGGCTCGGCAGCGGCCGAGGCCTGGCGTAGCTCTGCCGCCAAAGGCCGCAGGTCCACCTCCACGTGGGCCAGATCGGGGTGGATGGCAAGAGCAGGGGCCGGCTCCGAGGGACAACGGTAGTAGTCCGGCAGGGGACGCACGACCCCGGCAGCAAGCAGGAGGGTGGCGACAGCGGCCCCGATGCGACGCCACCGAGGCCGTCCAACGCCCGCTGCCCCCTGCGAATCCGGAGCGGAACGGGCCCCCGGGGCCCCTCGGACCCCATGCCGCGGGGAATCACCGCATCCGCCCTGCGAAGGCTCGGGGGCGCTGGAGCCCCACCAGGCGCAGGCGCCGGTGGCCGCAAGCAGCAGCAGGAACGGCAGCGCAGGCAGGCTGTAGCGGATCTCTATCGGGATCGCCAGCCCAGCCGCCAGCGTCGCAGCGATCCATGTGATCGGGGGAAGAAGGAGGGGGCGGGCCTCACGGACCGTGGCCCCGAGCCCGGCCAGCAGCACCGCGGCAACCAGCGACAGGCCTCCGGGCGTGAACGTGGCCCGGATCAGGCTCAGGAGGAACAGCAGGCCATTCTCGTAGGCAACGCTCCCGGCCGCCACCTTGCGGGCCGTTCCCGGCAGGAGGAACGGCAGCAGGGCCCCGGCCACCGCCACCAGGGGCAGCGCATACGCGGCTGCCGCACGCCTCCGCCCGGATGCGAGCGATCGCACGCTCTCGACCGCGGCCTGGGCAAAGGCGAGGTAGTGCGTCAGCATTGCCAGCCCCCCCGCTGCGGCAGCACCCGTGTCCCAGCCCGTCTTCCCTTTCCGCCTGTCGGCGAGCACAGCGGCCAGCAATACCAGGAACGAGAGAAGGACGAAGCAGCGCACGGTCTGCGAATGGCGGATGTGCCAGGGGTGAACCGCCAGAAGGAACGAAGCCAGGAGGGCAGGCCGGGCTCCCACCGTCTTCAGGCCCAGGAGGTAGAGGAGAAGCACGCTCAAGGTCCCGGCCAGGACCGGGACGACGCGCGACGCGGTCACGGTACGCTCAATCGCGCAGGCCGCGGCGGTGACGACGCGGAACAGCGGCGGGTTGAACATCAGGTCGAACGTCAGGACATCGACCGCGGCCCTCGGATGGAGATGCATCGCCTCGTCGGCGTGGATCGGCTGGTCCGCAAGGCCCACCGTGCGCAGCGCGAGCGCCAGCAGGAGCAACAGCGAGACCGCCAGGCGCCGGTGCGGAACAGGCACGTTGGGCCCTTACTCCGGATTGATCATGAAACAGATCATCTTGCTGCCCTTGAGGCCGCAAAGAGCGCAGTAGAACGGCTTGCCCAGGTGCGGATTCGGCATCTGGACGCATTCGCCCTTGTCGAGTGCGTCCTGGCACTGGTAGTCGTACTCCGCGAACTGGGGCTGCAGCTTCTGGCCCACGCAGAAGTCCTTGTCGCGCGGAGTGTACTCGTTGATCTCCTTGGCCAGGACGTCGGGTGCCCAGTTGCCGCCAAGGTCCATCGAGGGGTCGGCGTCGTCGGAACCGCAAGCGAACACCAGCGGGAGCATCACCAGCAAGAGAGAAGCGCGCATCGAGACATCACCTCCCTGTCGGATGGGAGCATAACCGGGATGGCCGGCGGGATCAACGGTGTGTGCGCAACGATTGGCGAGTCAGGGATGCAGCGGTAGTGCTTGCCCAGCCGCGGGGCTCTGCTATCATGCAACTGATCTCTCGGAGGGAAGCCCATGGTCAAGAGAAGAGAGCCAGTGCTTCGGCTACTGCACGTCTCGGACGTCCATGTCGGGAAGGAGTGCATGGGAGTCCCGACGGAGCGGATACTCCGGCACGCCGCGACGCTCGCGGAGATTGACGACCGGATACTGGTAATTTCCGGAGATCTCACGGAGACCGGCGAGGAGAGCCAGATGCTCAAAGCCCGGGACGCAGTGGGTGCGCTGCCGCCCGATCAGTGCTTCGTGGTTCCGGGCAACCATTTTTACCGGTGGGTGCTTGGGAATTTCGGCGACCTCCCCAGCAAGGAGGAAGCATTCCTGCGGATCTTCAAGGACTATCTCGGGCGGTCATGGCGCCGGTCCAGTCCCTTTCCGCGAGTGAGGATGATCGGGGAGGACTACTTGCTCGTCGGCCTGAATTCGATGGCGGTTGATAGGTGGTTCGCTGGTGGCGAGGTCGGACGCGAGCAGCGTGCCGCTCTAGGGAACGTCCTGAAGAAGTGCAGGCGGGAGGGGCGCAGGCCTGTGATTGCTGTACACCACTCGACTGAGGGCGGGGGATCGTTCCTCCAACTGGACGATGCTTCGGAAGTGAAGTCAACCGCGGCGGGGTTCAGAGCGCTCCTGCTCTGTGGACATATGCACAGGAGACTCCGGGTGAAGGGGACGCCTTCCGGGCGGCCTCGTATCGTGGAGGCTCCCGCCATAAAGAAGGATGCCGAGGGAGTGGCAGTAGATGTGGGCAGGAAGAAGACCGCAGAGATGAAGGTCATTCTCCGGGATTCGGACGGGTTCCTGCCCAGGTTCAGCGGACGCGTGGTGATCGTGAGGCTGCGGAATGACCTCCGCCTCAACGTGATTGCGAAGGTCGAGGGGCTGGCGGGGCGCAAGGTTGTCATGACCGCGACGCTGTGTGATTGGCTTGGACGCGACTTCGCTGGCCGGAAGGGAGAGCGGACTGCCGACGGCAAGTGGGGTGCACAATGGTCGCTTGACCCCCGGACAGGGGCGGAAGACAACTGGGACTTTGCCTTCCCCTGGCAAGGTGCCCCGCTGACGCCCCAGAAGGCGATTCTCGTTCGGCTCGAATTCCTGGTAGACGGCCGTCCCTGGTGCAGGTCCAGCTTTCGGACGCTGGCCGCGGAGCGGCGATTCGAGAAGACGTTCCTCAAGGGGCTCGAACGCTCCTTGCCGTAGCTTCAGGCAACAGGGCCTGGGGATGGAGGGAACGAAGGACCCGTCCATCGGCCTTTCCGCGTTTGACACCGGCCCCACCCTCGCGTATGTTGCACTCATGACCGTGGTGATTTGAGCGCCAGCTTGCCGCCACGCTAAACAAGGAGCTAAAGCGATGAAGACCCGTCACATCCGTGTCCAAGTTGTCGTCGAGC
>VGRX01000438.1 GCA_016875215.1 Deltaproteobacteria bacterium | reverse complement strand
AAAAACAGGTGCACGGCTTCGGGCTCTCGTTCGGCTTGTACACCTGTGCGGGGCCGCTTACCTGCGAGAAGCGCCCCGGCAGCTTCGGATTCGAGGACATCGATGCCGAGACCTATGCCGGTTGGGGCGTGGATTACGTCAAGGTCGACTGGTGCTCGGCCGAGGAGATGAACGCAAAGGAGCGGTACGGAGTGTTCCGGGATGCCATTGCCAAGTCGGGCCGGCCCATGCTCTTGTCTATCTGCAACTGGGGGTTCCAGGATCCCTGGATCTGGGGCCCCGAGACCGGCGCCATGTGGCGCACGTCGGGTGACATCAAGGACAACATCCTGCTGATGAGCTACACCCTGCTTTCAGCGGAGCCGCTGGCCGCGTTTGCCCGCGTCGGCCACTGGAACGACCCGGACATGCTCGAGGTCGGCAACGGCGGGATGACCACGGCGCAGTACCGGGCCCACTTCAGCCTCTGGGCCGTGCTGGCCGCGCCGCTGCTGGCCGGAAACGACCTGCGTGACATGTCGCAGGATACCCTTGACATCCTGCTGAACGCCGAGGTGATCGCGGTCGACCAGGATCCCGCCGGCCTCCAGGGAGTGGTCGTGCGGCAGGACGGGCCGGTGAAGAGCTACGCCCGACCGCTCACCGGCGACGGCCTGAGGGCGGTGGTGCTCTACAACACCGACCTGGACAGCGCGGCACCAGGCAAGATCTCCTGGACCGAGCTGGGGCTGGAGGGCGGCAAGGCCGAAGTCCGGGATCTGTGGGCGCACCAGGACCTCGGGTCATTCGAGGACGGCTACGAGGTCGATGTCCCTCCGGCCGCCACGGTCATGATCCGTGTTGCCGGGCGGGAGCCGTTGCCTCCCCATGGTGAGTTACAACTCGAAGAACTCAGGTGGAAGTATTCGGCATCATTTGATAAGTCATTGCGAAAGGGGAAGAACGGGCAGGGCGGACCGCTGAAGCTCGACGGCCAGGTCCGGGACAGCGGAATCGGAGCCGTCGGGGCCGCCCGGCTTGTCGTGCACCTCGGCCATCGCTGCACCCGGTTCGAGGCGACCGTGGGAGTGGACGATGCGGCACTTGAAGGGGGCGGAGGCGGCCAGTCCGGCGGCTCCGTGACCTTCGAAGTCAGGGCCGACGGCGACGTGCTGTTCCAGAGCGGGGTGGTGACGACCACGGATGACGCGGTGGACGTCTCGGCGGATCTGACCGGCCGCCGCGAGCTCGAGCTGCTGGTGTCGCCGGCAGCCGACTCCACGGCCGGGGATCTGGCGGACTGGGCCGATGCGAGGCTGACATGCGGGCATTGAGGCCGCCGGGTGCTGAGGCAGCGGGGGCCGCTTCGTCCCGCACTGCCGGGACGTGGAGGCAAGGTCCGACATCCGAGCTGCGTCGAAGCCCTCGAGATGATCGGCGAGCCGAGCTGTCACCCGGCGAGTTGAGTCGCATTTCACGGCGTAACTCGGAAGGTGAGCTGTCACCTGGCGAGTTGTGTCGCATTTCACGGCGTAACTCGGGAGGTGAGCTTTCACCTGGCGAGTTGTGTCGTCTTTCCGCATCCGGAGGAAGAAGTGGGGACACACCGGGGTCTTTCGCTGTTGCTTGCATTGGCCGCGCTTGTCGCCTGTGACCGTCCTCCCCTCGATCCGGGAACGGGGTTGCAGGGGGGAGATGATGCCAGTCCGCAGTGGGACTACGGGCCCGCTCGTGACTGGGACGGGACGACCGGAACAGCGACCTGTGGCGATTACCCGATCAAGTCCGCCCAGGCGCTCACGACCGACGAGCGCGTGGCCACCATCCTGTCCGGCCTGTCGCTGGGGGAGAAGGTCGAGCAGATGGCCGGGTTCACACAGGGGGCCGAGATGTTCGCCACCCCGGACAATCCGAAGGCCGGAATCCGGGGCTTCAAGTTCCGGGACGGGCCGCGTGGAGTCCGCCTGGAAAAGGGGACCGCGACCTGCTTCCCGGTGGCCGTGGCCCGCGGTGCAAGCTGGGACCCCGAGCTGGAGAGGCGGGTGGGCGAGGCCATCGGCAAGGAAGTCCGCGGCCTGGGGCACAACTCGCTGCTTGCCCCGACGGTGAACACGCTGCGTCATCCGGGGTGGGGGCGGGCGCAGGAAACCTATGGCGAGGATCCGTGGTTCCTGGGAATCATGGGCATCGCTTCCGTCAAGGGGATCCAGAGCCAGGTTCCGGCATGCGTGAAGCACTTCGCGTGCAACAACATCGAGGACACGCGCATGACCAACAACGCGGTCGTCGACGAGCAGACGCTGCGGGAGAACTACACCCGCCAGTTCGAGATGATCGTCAAGGAGGCCGACGTCGCCTGCTTCATGGCGGCCTACAACAAGGTGAACAACTTCTACTGCTGCGAGAACCCGACCCTGCTCCGCAAGCTGCTCAAGAAGGAGTGGCAGTTCGACGGCTTCGTGGTCAGTGACTGGTTCGCAGCGCACACCACGGTCGAATCCGCACTGGGCGGGCTGGACGTCGAGATGCCCTGGCGGTTCTTCTATGACGGGCTTCAGCTCGCAGTATCGGGCGGCCAGGTGCCGGAGGAGGTCATCGACGAGGCGGTGGAGCGCATCCTGCGCATCAAGTTCAAGTTCGGCCAGGCGCTGCTGAGCGAGCCCTACGACGGCAACCCGGAAGTCGTGGAGAGCCCGGCCCACATCGCACTGGCCCGCGAGGCAGCACGTAGCGGCATGGTCCTCTTGAAGAACGAGGAGAGCGTTCTGCCCATCGACCGCAAGGCGGTCAAGAAGATAGCGGTCATCGGGAAATGGGCTGTCGAGGCTCGGCTCGGCGACGCCGGTTCCAGCAGCGTGACCCCCAGCTACGCAATCACGCCGTACATGGGAATCAAGGCGGTGGCCGGCAAGGACGTGGAGGTGGTCACGAGCACCGATGCATCCTCTGCCGCCGGAGCGGACCTCACGATCGTCGTCGCAGCGCTCACCCAGCAGGACGAAGGGGAGGCATGGAACGGCGGCGGCGACCGCGACACGCTCGACCTGTCCGCAGACCAGGAGAAGCTCATCAACAACGCGGCCCAGATATCCGAGAAGGTCGTCGTGATCCTGGAGGCCGGCGGCCCAATCACCATGGAGAAGTGGAAGAAGTCCGCGGATGCCATCGTGATGGCCTGGTATCCGGGCATGGAAGGGGGCAAGGCCATGGGGGAGCTGCTCTTCGGGGACTTCAACTTCTCCGGCCGGCTCGTGCAGACCTGGCCCGTCAAGTGGGAGGACGAGCCGGAGTTCGGCAATCACCAGGACCAGACCGAGTTCTTGTACCTGCACGGCTACCGGCACTTCGACGATACCAAGGTGGCGCCGCTTTTCCCGTTCGGCTTCGGGCTCAGCTACACGGCATTCGAGGTCAGCAACCTGGTCATACCGTGCGAGGTGGTGACTCCGGGCGGCCGGCTGGTCGTGAGCGTGGACGTCGAGAACACGGGCGACCGAAAAGGCATCGAGGTGGTGCAGGCGTACGTGGGCTACCCGAACACGAAGGTCCGGAGGCCGGTCAAGGAGCTGAAGGGATTTGCCAGAGTCGAGTTGGCCCCCGGGGTGAAGAAGACCGTCGAGATCCCGATTCGAATCCCGGATCTCGCCTACTTCGACAAGGACAAGCACAAGTGGGTCGTCGAGCAGGTCGAGCACGCCCTGTACGTGGGGACGAATGCGGCGATGCTTCCACTGCAAGGGACATTCGTGGTCGGCCCCGAAGGCAAGGTGGCACCATGATCTCGGAACTGACGACAAACACAACCCCGACCACGCGGGAGGGGCCGCCTTACTCCCAACCCCAGCGCTGCGTCGGATCATCCGCCCCCACAACCCCGACCACGCGGGAGGGCCC
>VGRX01000437.1 GCA_016875215.1 Deltaproteobacteria bacterium | reverse complement strand
TCCCGGAAACACAGGTCTGCACCGCGTTCAAGGTCACTGGACAACCCTGCGACGGGGCTTGCGAGTGCATCGGCGGCCTCTGTCTGCTCAACGAGTATGCTCCGTTCAGGTTCTGTTCGAGCCCCTGCCCCCAGGGAGGCTCGTTCTGCGAGCCGGAGAAGCCGGGGGGCGCCTACAGCGCCCTGTGCGTCGACTTCCCCGGCGACTTCATCGTCCAGCCCGACCGGTTCTGCGCTCCGCTGTGCGGGGAGATTCTCGACTGCCAGAAGACCGGCAGCCCCTGGGAATCGTGCGAGCAGGTTGCGTGGAAGGGGAACCTCCTCTACCCCACTCTCCCGGACAAGGTCTGCATCTCGCCGTCCGCCCAGGGCCACGAGCCGGTCGATCCGGACACGTGCGACGGGTGGGAGCAGCTCTTCAACCAGTTTGCGGAGGAACGCCTCGCCTGTCTCGGCTACTGCGAGTTCCTCGACGCGTGCCAGATCCTGCCGGCCAGCCAGTCCGCCACCTGCTGCGCCTTCGCATGCATGACCGACATGGTCGACGCCAAGGGCAACGTGGACGAGAAGTGGTTCAAGAACGTCCGCTGCTACTTCGACAGCTACCAGGCGTTCAAGGGCACCGCACTGGTCTGCTCCCAGCCCCAGGACACCTGCGGCGAGAACCCTGCAATCCCCTGACCCGGACCGTACGTCGGGGGCCGGCTCCTCAGCGATTCGGTGGCGGCCCTCTCCGGAGTGGGCTCAGTCCTCGCAGCGGGAATCCGAAGCCGGGCAGACGAACCGGATGTGGATGTGGTGGTGATGCCCTTTGACATGCTTGATCAGAGCCTCACTTCCACGGCCCCTCGGATACTGAAACAGCTTCTCCAGCTTCCTCTTGCTGTACTTTCTTTTGACCAAGTACTCATATAATGATTTCTGTATTTCGTAATCTATGAAGATCGCCTTGACCTTGTTTGTCGCGAGGAAGGACTCGAGCAGGGCCCAGGTGAGCTTGGGGTCCAGGTTGCTCCCATCTGTCGACAACATGCTGGTCACAGGCTGGAACTTCTCCTTGTGGAGATAGCCCAGGTCGACGTCCCGCCCGCTCTGGTGCGACTTGTGAGGGGAGAGCTTCCCCCCGTCCGGCCTGCTCATGTTTCCGACAACGAGCATCGGAGCATCCGGGTGCTTCCTGCGAAACTGCCCGAAGCACTGGATCAGCAGCGTGATGGTGTCGTTGGTCGCATAGACGTTGGGGCGGCTTCCGGAAGAGTAGCCTGGCCCCGCGGGCATCTTTTCTCCGTTCACGAGGCGCCCGCTGCTGGGACGCCCGATCGACTCGCTCGGCTTCTCCGGTCCCGGGACCACGTAGACCAGCTTCTGGCCCGGGACCAGTCGATCGCGCTTGAGTCCGTTCCACTCCCTCAAACGCGACCTCGTGGTGTTCAGCTTCTTCGAAATCCGGCTCAGCGAGTCCCCTTTCTGGACGACGTAGTATGCCTTTCTTTTCTGTCTTATCGGAATATCTGTATATATCTTTAGCTTTGTGCCGATCTTAAGGCTCTTTGGGTTTGATGTTGCCTTCCTGTTCCATCGCTTCAGCCTGTTAATACTTACATCATATCTCTTCGCTATCAGAGACAGGGAGTCTCCCTCCTGAACTTCGTACTCGTAGAAGAACTCCTCCTTCCTCGGCTTGGCAGGCTTCTTCTTCCCGTTGCCGGAGGAGATCCCGGGCAGGAAGGCGAATGGACCGGGAGACGCGCTCGCACAGGGGGCAGCCACGAGCAACGCCATGACGGCAGGAAGCCAGCACGGGCACATCCATCTTGCGCGACCGATCTGCAAGCTCTCTCCTGAACCGCCCGGCAGGGCGGGTATCCTGTTTCGCTTGATTCCCCGCAAATGCGGGAAATCGCCGGCATCTGCCCGGGTGCTCGGCCGGCAGACGCCTGTCCCAGCGGACTCGGGGAATATGCCGGAACGGGCCGTTCTTCGTCAAGAAAGACTTGTGAGGTTCCCTCACATCTGCTACGGTGGCGGTGGAGTGTCGTGGTCGATGAATTTCGAGTCCTGGTGCCCGGTCTGCAGCTATCCCTATTCGCTCGGCAACGAGAGCAGGATGTTCTGCCCAGTGTGCGGAGGCACCGGAGGGGTGCCCTGCCCGTCCTGCATCTGCCTGGACTGCGGAGGGGCCGGCATCCAGAGCTGTCCCGGGTGCGAGGGGGGACGCTTGGCCTGTCCGGCCTGCGAGGGGAGCGGTCAGACTCGACGATTTCTGCTCAAGGGGAAGTGCAGCTCGTGCCGCGGCACGGGGCAGGTCATCCACGAGCCGTGCGACGGTTCCGGCACTGTTCCGTGCGCTCCGTGCGCCGGGCTTGGCCACCAGCCAGGCTGCCCCCAGTGCGGCAGCACGGGAGTGGAGGCGTGCTACGCCTGCTTCGGCTCGGGGCTCGCACCCTCTGCGTCGATGCTGTCCCACGCGGCAGCCGGCTCATTCCCGGTCCTGCTCCGCCAGCTCCCGGTCGTCGATGAGGTGAGCACGGGGGAGCTCCTGGAGCACGGGGTCGCAGTGCGCCGGATCCTTGCCTTCCTCGCGGCTGCACACTGGAGTGCACCTGCGGACAGCGACGAGAGCGAGCACGAGCTGGACCTTCTCCGGAACCGGCTTCACCTCCGGGCAGCGTTCCTCGTGATCGGGGCAACCTCGTCCATCACGGTGGACTATCGTTTCCTGACCATCCACCGGACGGCAGAGGAGGGATATCGCGTGCTGTTCGAGTCCCACAGGAAGGCGTGGAAGTAACCGGACGAAGCGCAGTCCGGCCCCACGCCTCGCCCCCGGAGCCGCATCCTTGGCAGCCCTCTCACCTCTTCCTCCCTCTTCCCGGCCGGAACGACGCGCAGGCCGCCGCATTCCTGTGGAACTGCTCGAATCGAACCCGTCGCATCGAGCTCCGCCTCGTCCGGCTGCGGAACCGCGCAGGATCCCAGCCGGCGAGATCCGCTACGGTCAGCCCGTCGAACGGAAACGGCCCGAAATCCTCCCCGCCGGTCGCATACGCCCCGCGGTTCTCCGGACAAGCCTCCTGGCAGCAGTCGCAACCGTACGCCTTTTCGATCCGGCAGCTCGACACCCGCTCTGGCCAGGAACCGGCACACTCGATGGTCCAGTACGACAGGCATTTGCCAGCGTCCACTACGCCCGCGTGCGAAATCGCCCCTGCCGGACACGCATCGACGCAGCGCCGACAGGCACGGCAACCCTCCAGGGACGTCTCCGAAGCCGCCTCCCCTCCCAGGTCGAGGTCGGTTGCCAGCCCCCCCACGACGACCCACGAGCCGAGCTCGGGATGCACCAGCAGCGAATTCCGCCCGATCCGCCCCAACCCCGCCCGGGCCGCAAGCACCTTCTCCATCACCGGCGCGGAATCGACGAACAGCTTGAACCGCCCTCCGGCCTCGGTCAGAAGCCGCCCCACCTCCCAAAGCCGCTTCTTCAGCAGCGTATGGTAGTCCCTCCCGGCAGCGTGGGCGGAGACCGGGCCGTCGACCCGCCGGCCATCCCCGTCAACCCTCAGGTAGGACTTCACCGCGACCAGCACCGACCGCGCCCCAGGGACAAGGAGCCGAGGATCCTGCCTCACCTCCCGGTGCTGCCGCATGTACGCAAGCGCCCCGTCCATTCCCATCTCCAGCCACTCCGCCAGCTTCCCCATCTCCGGAAACGACATGGCCGGACAACATGCCGCATCATCGAGCCCGAGCTCGAGAGCACGCCGGCACAAGTCCCTGCCGAGCGGCGTCATCGAGTCCCATGAAGCCCGGCACCGCTGCATCCTGCCGGAGACCCTCGGGTCCGCCGCAGCGCCGCCGCCCCCCTGCGCACCGCCTTGTGTGCCCCCCCCGGCGC
>VGRX01000436.1 GCA_016875215.1 Deltaproteobacteria bacterium | reverse complement strand
CTGAAGTTCCGCCTCCGCAGGAGCTCCTCTTCCAACGCGTACAACTCCGCGGCGCTGGATGCGATCAAGCGGTTCGTGCCGGCCGAGGGGGGAAGCAAGGCACTGCCTGTTCCGGATCCGCAGATGCTCGACTACATCAACCGCCGGGGGATCCTGCTCAGGCTCGAAGGGAAGAAGCTCCGATGAGGCGCGCTCGCCATTCGTCTCGACGGCTGCGGCCTCACTTGGCGAAGCAATTTCGATCAGCCTCCTTAGCCCCCTTCGCATCGTGGCCCGGCCCCCGGTTGCCGCTGTTCGCCCCCGTCTCGTTCTGCCTGGCTGGACTGGCGGTCCTGCTCGGTCTCTTCGTGCCGATCGTCCGGATTCCCGAGGCTCGGGCGGAGCTGCTGTTCCCCTGCCTGCAATCGTCCGAGTGTCCTCCGGGGACGCGGTGCAACTGGGGGCTGTGCGAGGATTCCCTCTTCGATGTCGGTGCGCCGCTGTTCCAGGTATCGGTGCTCGACATGCCCGACCTTTCGACCTCTTCCGGGACCCGCGGGCTCAGGGAGAGGCTTGCCGAGGCATTCGCTCAGGCGCTGCGCCAGTCGGGAACGTTCAGCGCGGTCCGTCACGGAGGGGCGTATCCGGTCGACACCCTGACGCTGTTCAAGGCACTGGACAAGGGATCGGCCTACGTCCTCTCGGCCCGGCTGGTGACGTACGACGGCAGCACAGGGCAGGTCAAGATCTCACTCGTCGACGCCCAGAGCGGTGCAGAGGTCGAGCCGCTCGGCCGCGTCCTGGCGCTGGACGCGGACAACCCGGTCAAGGCTGCGGAGGAGTGGGTCAATGCTGCGGTGCTGTACTTCACCGGCCGACCGGGGGTGCTCGGCGTCCGGCTGGCCGTGGTGCGCAAGATGGAGCAGGGGGTCAAGGAGGTATTCGTCCTCACGTACGGACGGGACGACATGCGGCAGATCACGTTTGATCGGACGCTCTCCATGCTGCCGGCGTGGACGCACGACGGCCGCCTGGCGTGGACCTCTTACCGTGACGGGGCTCAGAAGGTGGTCCTTGAGGGATTGAAGGATCCGTTCTGTGCGTTCGAGGGGCTGAACTCGGGGATCGTCTGGTCCCGGGACGGCTCGACCGCTGCGGTCACCCTGTCCAAGGACGGCGATCCGGACATCTACCTGCTCGTGGGAACCACGGGAGAAGAGCTGGCCCGGCTGACCTTCTCTCCGGGCATCGATACGAGCCCCTCCTGGTCGCCCACCGGGACCGACCTGGCCTTTGTCTCGGATCGGGAGGGAACGCCCCAGATCTTCACCATGAGGGCCTCGGGGGAGGAGCAGAAGCGGGTGACGTTTGCCGGCTTCTACAACACGAGCCCCAACTGGCATCCGTTCGGCCCGTACGTGGTGTACAGCTCGCAGCTCTCGACGTACCAGATCTTCCGGCTGGACCTGCGCACCGGGGAGACGGTTCAGCTCACGTCGGGCTCGGGTGACAGCGAGGATCCGGAGTGGTCTCCGGACGGGCGCCTCATCGCGTATGCCTATGGTCGCGGGAAGCGCCAGGACATCTACGTGATGAACGCGGATGGGTCGAACCCCCGGCGGTTGACCTCGGACGAAGGGCCGTACTACACTCCGGCGTGGGAGATCCTGCTTAGATAGCGCCGGGGCCCCGAAGCGAGGAACGGATGAGCAAGGATGGCGGCTCGAGCAGACGGGCGGGGGAGTTGGCCCAGCCGAGTTGCTCCATGGTCGGGCTCGGCAGCCTGCTGCTCGAAACCGAGGGGAGCTTTGCGGTCGTGATCCACGGGGATGCCGACTGCATCAACCCGTTCCTGAAGGTGTTCCCGCACAGGCTGGCCCCGGACGTGGGCAGGATGCGGCTCTCCTCGGACCGGTTCCACGTGACCGGATTGACCGAGCCCGAGGTCATCTCCGGCGGTGGCCGGGAGCGCCTGCTCCGTTGCATCGAGACCGCGGTCGAGCAGCAGGCGCCCGAGATCGTGTTCGTACTGGGGACGTGCCTGGCCGAGATGATCGGAGAGGACATCCAGGGGATTTGCGAGAGTGCGGGCAGCAGGCTCGGGCTGCCGGTGATCCCGCTGCGGACCGGGGGGCTCAGGCTCAAGACCCAGGCAGAGCTGCTCGACCGTTTCGGGACGCTGCTGGCATCGCCCCCGGGGACCACTGGCCACGGGGAGGGCAACGACGCCCCGGGCGGTCCTGGCGCCGACGCTGCCGCCTCGGTACCCTGCAACAGGCTCCCCACGCCGGAGAGCGAGGAATCGCAGAGCGCGGGCGGAGGCATCGTGCTGCTGGGGTATCCGGCGTTGCGCCCGTGGGAGTGGGACGAGGTCGCAGGGCTTGTTGGCGCCGCAGGTGGACGTCTTGCTGCCGAGCTGCCGGCCCGCTCTTCGCTGGCAGCCTGGCAGCGGCTGACCGGTGCGGACCTGGTGGCCATCGCAGACCCGGCGTTCTGGCCCGACCTCATCGCATTGCTCGAACGCCGGAATGTCCCCTGGGTCGAGCTGCCTCCTCCGGTGGGCCTCCAGGCCTCGCACTCCTTCTACGACAAGCTGCTTTCGCACTGTCCCCGGGGCGGGCAGGCCGCGCAGATGCTCGACGAGCTGTCCCGTTCGACCCGCAGCTTCCTGGATTCGCTTCCGGCCACGGGGGGCCTGGGACTGTCCGGCCTCCGGGTCGCCTACTGCATCGGGTCCATCAAGAACTACGTGGCGGGCCAGCTTGCCCGGGAAGGGCTGGGCGAGCTGCCCGCTCTCCTCGAGCTCGGTTGCGACGTCGAAGTGCTCATCCAGGAGCGAGAGGATCAGGGGGCCCGCGACCGGGTCCGCAGAAACCTCGACCTGCTGGGAGTCGACCTCCCGTTCCGCAATTTCAACGACCCCGGCGTCCTGGGACGGGAGCTGACGGCCGGGAAGTACCGGCTGGCGTACTGCCAGGACCACCTGGCCGGGCAGGCCCGGCAGGCGGGGCTTGCCCACGTGCGCTTCGGTGCGCTCCGCCCCGGCTTCGTCGGGATGGTGCACAACGCCCGCACCTTGCAGGCGGCGCTGTCCACCGGCTTCCAGGGACGTTATGGGAGGTACCTGCGCAGATGACCGGACACGACAGGGACAGCAGCTCCCGCCACTGGAGCCATACACGGCTCTTCGGAGTCCACCTGGCCACTCATGCGATTCCGGATGCGGCCTGCTTCCTGCACGGCGGGGAGGGGTGCAAGACCAAGTCGCAGCTTCACCTCGTGTTCAATGACTGGATGCATGAGTCGCACAACCGCCGGATCTGGACGGACATCGACGATACCAGCCTGATCCGGGGGAGCGCTCTGCGGCTCGAGCAGATGGTCCGCACCTGGGTTCCCAGGCGCAAACCGGCCATCGCGTTTGTCGCGGCTGCCACGTTCCTGGAGTTGGCCGGAGATGACCTCGACGGCGCGGTCCAGCGGGTGGTCGAGGAGGTCGGCTGCCCGGTCCACCGGATCGTGGTCTCCGCATTCGAGGGCGATCTCCTGGACGGCTACAGGCAGGTGATCGACCGCTGTCTCCGGGAGGTAAGCTGGGACCGGGAGCCCGAGTCGGGCATCAACGTGGTGGGGCACTTCTTCGACCGGTATGAAGCCGATCGGGAGGCCGACCTGGCGGAGCTGGCGAGGCTGGCCGCGGGGATCGGGCTCGAGCTGCGCTCGGTGTTCCTGAGCGGGACGCCTCTCGAAGGGCTGCGGGAGGCATGGAGGGGCGCGGTCAACGTGGTTCTGCCCGACGCGGCCCCACTTGCCGACGAGCTGGCCCGGATCTCGGGAAGACCCTCGGTCGTCACCGACCTCCCGGTGGGCCTGCACGGGACGGCCCGGTGGCTGAGGGCGGTCGGCGAGGCCGCCCGCGGGC
>VGRX01000435.1 GCA_016875215.1 Deltaproteobacteria bacterium | reverse complement strand
GAACGGAGGGGGGGCCGGGCGAGGGGGGGTCGGGGAAGGCGCTCCGGGAATCGAAGCCCGGCGCCAGGAACTCGGCGCCGGTCAGGGCCAGCTCCAGGGGGGTGCGTCCGCTTGCATCCAGACAGACCGGAGACACCCCGCATGCCAGCAGCTCGCGCACCACCGGAACGCATCCCTGGCGGGACGCCTCGAGAAGCGCACGTTCCAGGGCAGCGGAAGGAGGACCCGCCCGATTCGGCAAACCGGCGGGGACTGCGGACTGCAAACCGCAGACCGCAAACCGCAGGTCCGAACATCCGGATGCATACGAGCCAGCTCGAACACCGGGACCTTCCCGGCCCGCATCGGATGATACAGTGCCGAATCCGTTGGAAACACCAGCGTGCGGGGCCAGCTCGTCGAGCAGGACGGCCGTCAGCTCGGAAGCGCAGTGGCGGGCCGCGTCCACGAGCAGATCCTCGGCAGGCGGGACTTCGGCACACGTTGTTCTCAGAGCTGCGATGCTCAGCGGAAGGTCGTTGCGCACGCCACACTGGAGCAGGGCCGGACACTCGTCGGCAGCCGGAGGATGGAAGCGAAGGAGTGCGACGGCCAGGCTGTCTCGCTCTGCCTCCCTGCGCCCGCCGCACGCAGCATGACGAAGCGGGGTCCACCCGCGGGCATCGGCCTGGGAAAGCCCGCCCGACACCGTTGCCGCAAGCTGGGCGACGAGATCGGGCAGCGCACCGGCCGCGGCCGCCATCACGTAGGTCGCTGCGTCGTCCGGGCCCGTGGCCAGGGCTCCCGTCCAGGTCGCGGGTCGGGTCGTCGCAGTCGGTTCGTCGTCCGTCTCCGGGGCCTCGGGCCTCGGATGCGAATCGATGTCGAGCGCCAGGAGCTCCCGTGCCAGGTCTGCGTGTCCGTTTTCCAAGGCAAGAAGCAGCGGTGTGCGTCCATCCGGCCCCGCCGCGGCAGGGTCGGCCCCGGTGTCGAGCAGGAGGCGAAGAAGGGCCGGCGAGTGCGGCGGTCCTTCCCGGCAGAGGAACAGGAGGGGCGTCTCCCCTGCCTGGTCAGCCGCTGTCGGGGATGCCCCGTGAGCCAGGAGGGCCCGGGCGGCCTGGAGCCTCCCGGCCGCGACCGCCTCCATGAGGGGCGTGTGCCCGAAGCTGTCCCGGGCATCGGCCGGCGGCAGGCCGACCTGGATGGCTCCGTCGAGGAGCCGGTCGATCAGAGTCGAATCCGGGGCCAGGGCAGCGTGGTGCAGCAGTCCGGCGCCCACGGCGTCGACCGCAGCGGAATCGGCTCCGGCCCCGAGAAGCAGGGTCATGGCATCGACGTTTCCGGCTGCCGCGGCCACGAAGAGGAGCGGGTTTCCGTCAGGGGCGACGAGGTTCGGCGTGCCTCCGGACTCGAGCCAGCTCCGGAGGGAAGCGAGATCGCCTCGCCGCACCGCTCCGGAGAGATCGGGAAAGCGAAGCACCGGATCGCAGTAGGGAGCGACAGCGGGGGGGGCACAGGAAAGATGGCCGCCCCTTCCCGCACTCCAGGTTGCACCGCACGTCCGGTCGTGCGCGCAGCCGGCAACCAGAGCGAACGCCAGGAGGGCACGGCCCAGGTGCTGGTCCGCGCGGGTGATTCGATATGTCGGTCGAAGGGTCCGCAACTCGCTATCGCCGCTCAGCCGCCGCTCACTTGTCCGCAATGCAGGCCTGGTACTCCTGAGCGCAGCCGCCCACGAAGGAGTTCTTGATGCACTGGGCCGTAATCTGCCAGCCGCACGTCTGGATGACGCACCAGGAGAGGTTCTGGAACAGCCCCTTGGAGGCGTCCGTTCCGCTCCCGTAGCATCCGTAGGTGCAGGCCGGGGAGAAGTTGCACTGGAGGGCGCAGTCCACCATCTGGGAGCACTTGGTGGCAGCGCCGCCGCCGCATTGGCCGGCCGCACTGCAGGCCAGGCCCGCCGGGCAGGTGCCGCAGCTTCCGCCGCAGCCGTCGGGCCCGCACTGCTTGCCGACACAATTCGGGACGCACGCGGGAATGCACATGCCGGTGTTGAGCTCGCACTGCTGTCCCTGGGGACAGGTGCCGCAGCTTCCGCCGCAGCCGTCGGGCCCGCACTGCTTGCCGACACAATTCGGGACGCACGCGGGAATGCACATGCCGGTGTTGAGCTCGCACTGCTGTCCCTGGGGACAGGTGCCGCAGCTTCCGCCGCAGCCGTCGGGGCCGCACTGTTTCTTCATGCCGCCGATGGTGCAGTTCGGCGTGCATACCGAGGCACAGATGCCCGCTGCCGCGTCGCAGACCGAGTTGGGCGGGCAGGTACCGCAGCTTCCGCCGCAGCCGTCGGGCCCGCACTGCTTCTTGGTGCCATCTGCGTTCACGCACTGGGGTACGCAGGCGTTGATGCACTGACCGAGAGGGCTGCAGGCCGTGCCGACCGGGCAGGTGCCGCAGGTTCCGCCGCAGCCGTCGGGGCCGCACTGCTTCTTCATGCCGTTGTCGAGGATGCACTGGGGCGTGCACGCGCAGATGGCCTGGCACTGCTCCTTGGCCTCGTTGACGCAGATGTCGTCCCACATGGCCTGGCAGCAGTAGGGGTCCATCTCGCAGACGCAGGCAACGACTTCGGGCTGGTTGCATCCGGGGCCGTCATGGGCCTGGCAGCAGTCCCCCTGGTTGCATTGCCCGCAGTCCTGGGGGCAGGTCTGGCAGCTCTCGTTGTTGCTGCACAGGCCGTCGCCGCAGACGCACTTGCCGCAGTCCTGGGGACAGGTCTGGCAGTTCTCCCCCTGGCCCGGCTGGCACTTCCCGTTTCCGCACATGCCGCCGCCGACGCACTGCCCCCACTGGTTGCACTTCTGTCCCTCCTTGCAGTTGCCGCAGCTTCCGCCGCAGCCGTCATCGCCGCACTGCTTGCCCTCGCAACTGGGTATGCACGGACACCATGCGCCGCACTGCTTGGCCTCCTCGACGCACAGGCCGTCCCACATCTGCTCGCAGCAGAACGGGTCCATCTGGCAGACGCAAATGGAGACCTCAGGCAGCTCGCACCCCGGGAAGTCGTGTGGCTGGCAGCAGTCTCCCTCGCCGCACTGGCAGTCCACGGGACAGGAGAAGCAGTCCTCGCCGATCCACGGCTCGCACATGCCGTTCCCGCAATCCTTGGGTCCCTCGATGCAGAGGCCGCCCGGGCCGCACTGCATCCCTTCGGGGCAGGTACCGCAGGTACCCCCGCAGCCGTCATCGCCGCACTGCTTCCCGGTGCACTGGGGCACGCAGACGCAGACTCCCTTGTAGTTGCAGACCTGGGTTTTCAGGCAGGTGCCGCAGCTTCCGCCGCAGCCGTCCGGGCCGCACGTCTTGCCCACGCACTGCGGCGCGCACAGGCAGGTACCGAAGTTGTCACACGTGTAGCCACCGGGGCATTCACCGCACGTGCCGCCGCAGCCGTCCGGGCCGCACAGCTTGCCAACGCACGCCGGGGTGCAGTTCTGACATGCGTACCACTGCTCCTTGCAGGGGCCTTGCATGGCCTCTCCCCAGCAGTTGTCCGGGGCATTCTCGCCGCACACCTCCATGATGCAGCCGATGAGGTTCCACCACTGCTGCTTGGCCGCAGGGGATGCCTGCTTGTTGCAGTTCTCCTGGCAGACCGTGTCGTTGTCGCCGCATGTCCAGTAGCATTGCACCAGCTCCTTGCAGCTCAGCGCGGCCACGCAGGCGAAGTTCTTGCACTGGCTGCCCGACGGGCACAGGCCGCACGAGCCGCCGCAGCCGTCCGACCCGCACTGCTTGTTCACGCAGGTCGGCTTGCACGTCTGCTCGCAGATGCCGGCAGCGTTGCAGCTTGTGCCGGCCGGGCAGGTCCCGCACGAGCCCCCGCAGCCGTCGGTACCGCAATCCTTGCTCTTGCAGTTCGGGGTGCAGCCGCCG
>VGRX01000434.1 GCA_016875215.1 Deltaproteobacteria bacterium | reverse complement strand
GGGGTCCAGCTACGTATCGGCTTTGCAGCGGCGATCGGTGCGCTCGGCGGTTCCGCGCTGGGAACCCGCATCGCGCTCGCCGTCTCGGAAGAGACCATACGTACCGTCGTGCTCGTGCTGGTGCCGACGGTCCTCGTGCTCTTCCTTGCGAAGGACAGGTTGCTCGGGCTGAGGACGACACCGCATGACCCAGGTCCCGATCATGCTCCTTCGAACCACGACGCCGGACCCGGCCCGTGCCAGGTGCTGGCAATCCCCCTCCTCCTCGGGCTCGTCGTCGGAACCTACGACGGGTTCTTCGGCCCGGGAACCGGCACTTTCCTCGCCCTGGGGTTTCACCTCTGGACGCGGCTCGACCTCACGACGGCCTCCGGCAATGCGAGGCTGGCGAACCTGGCCAGCAATGCCGGCTCCCTCGTGGTCTTCCTCGTGGCCGGCAAGGTCCTGTTTCCCCTGGCGTTGGTGACCGCCGTCGCGGGGGTGACGGGAAACGTGCTTGGAGCCGGGCTGGCCGTCAGGCGGGGCGAGCGGGTCATTCGGCCGCTCATGGTCTTCGTGCTCCTCCTCCTCCTCGGCGAGGTGGTGAGACAGCAGATGTCCTGACCCGATTCCCGGTTCGACCGGGAGAGCCCACGTTCCGGGGGCCCGACGCCGGTTACGGCGACGTGGTCTGCGGGGTGGCCTCCGACGCGATCTCCACGGTGGTGAACAGGGCAGACTCGAGCTCCTTTCCCGACAGGAGCTCCAGCTCGATCGTGTACTCCCCGGGCTCGAGCCCTACCTGGGTCGTGATCACGTGGGGCGCGGCGCAGGAACACTGCGACTTGTAGTGTCTCCACACCTCCCGCACGATCACCTCGCGGCCGACCACCTCGGCCTCCACGTCGACTTCGTCCTTGCAGCGCGCACCGAAGTGCGAATGGATGATCTCGACGCCCCACGGCCAGGCCCGGACCTCGATGTCCGACGGCGGGAGGGAGCCGTCTTCTCCCAGCGGCGGTTCTCCCGGCGTGCACGGCTCGATCGCAATCTGCGCCAGGCCCGCGGCCGGCGGGCCCGCCGGATCCACGACCATGGGAACCAGGGGTGGCCCTCCGGCTCCGGAACAACTCGCGCAGCCCAGCACCACTCCAATCGTCAGCCAACGCGTCATTCTGCCCCCTCCCGTCACGCCACGGACTATACCATCGCCCGCCCCGTGATCCAACTGCTCTTCGGCAGGAGCGGGTTCTGTCCATAGGCCGGCTGGTGGTCGTGTTCGTCGCCATTGACGTCGCCGTCGCCGTTGCCGATACTGTCATCCGTACCTTCGTTGGACGACCGGTCTCGGGATGTCCGTCGACCTGTTGCCTTGCCCCGATCGCCCGTCCACCGTGCCCGCGCACAGCACCATCGACCCTTCCGGCCCGGTGTGCTATCGTCACCACGAAGTTCGGACCGTTTTCCGGGGGACATCGTACAAGCGCCGCCCTTGTGGCATTGAACCAGCGGGGGTTGAACATGGCATCGTGGAAGAATGCAGTCATGACGAGCCGGACATCTGTGGCAGCACTGGCCGTCCTGGTGATCGCGGGCGGCAGCATCCTGGCGGCCGCCCTGGCCGGACCGCGCTCCAGCATCAAGGAGCGGGAGAAGGCCCAGCAGGACTACAACGACGGGAACTACAAGGATGCCTACGACAAGTTCCGGCTGCTCGCTCTCGACAAGGAGGCGGACCCGAAGCTGATCGGCGGCGATCTCGCCACTGCCGTCAACTGCCTCCAGAACCTCAACCTCCACAAGGACGTCGACGCCTTTGTGAAGGAGGTGCTCGAAGCCCATCCCGGCAACTGGCGCGTCATGCAGGCCGCTGCCCGCACGTACTACTACTCCGTGCTTCACTACGGCAGCATCGTGGGCGGGGATTTCGAGCGCGGCTACCATCGCGGGGGCGGACGCTGGGTCTACTCCATGGAGCGGGATCGTGTGCTCGCCCTTCGGCTCATGGACGAGGCCTTGCCGATCTTCGAGAAGGACCGCAAGGACGCCCCGGGAGAGGAGGCCTACCAGTTCTATGTCGACATGGCCACCATCCTTCTCGGCTACCGGGGCTACTCCGAGTCCTGGCGGCTCCTCTACCTCACCGACATCAAGGACCTGCCTGACTACGAGGAGTACTACCACTACTACGGCAGCGGCGACAACCGCGGAGCCCCGGTCGACGAAGAGGGCAACCCCGTGTTCCACAAGATCCCCGCGGACTATGCCGCAGCGGCCACGGACGGCGAGAGATGGCGGTATCTCCACGGCAGCGCAGGGCAGGCCTATCCCCAGTACAGCTCCACGCTGCGACGTCAGTATGCCGACTTCCTCCGCCAGCAGTTCGATGTCCAGACCCTCGCCTACTATGGCGGGTACTTCGCCGGACGGGTCGACGACGAGGACAAGGACAAGACCGAGAGTGGCGTCTGGGACTTCCACACCCTGGCGGACAACGAGACCATCGCACGCCTCGCCAGCGGAGTGAAGCGCTTCAAGCTGCCTGCAGACGCAGACTTCATCGCCATCTACAAGGAGCTCGAAGCCTGGGACGTCCTGGCCACCATCTGGGAGAACCGCCACCAGTACGACAAGGCCGCAGAAGCCTGGAAGAAGAGCGCATACCCCGAACGCGTCGAGCAGATCCTCGGCAACTGGGGACAATTCGAGAACACGGGTGTGCATCCCGCGGGCAAGGCCCCCAGCGTGGGGTATCGCTTCCGCAACGGAAGCAAGGTCGAGTTCCAGGCCGTGGAAGTGGACGTGAAGAAACTGCTCGACGACGTGCGCGACTACATTCGCAGCCGGCCGAAGGAGCTCGACTGGGACAGGGCCAACGTCGAGAACATCGGCTACCGGCTCGTCAACGGCAAGGGGGGCAAGCGGTACCTCGGCAAGAAGGCCGCGGAGTGGAGCATGGACCTGAAACCCAGGCCCAACCATTTCGACCGGCTCGTCACCGTCGAACCGCCGCTCACCAAGGCCGGCGCCTACCTGGTCACGGCGACCATGAAAGGGGGAAACACCAGCCGCATCATCGTCTGGATCGACGATACCGTCCTGGTCAAGAAGTCCCTTGCCAACAAAATGTACTACTACGCGGCCGACGCGCTCACCGGCGCCCCGCTGCCGGACATGAAGACCGAGTTCTTCGGCTACTGGCAGGAGTACAAGGAGCGCTGGGGAGCCGGCGGGTACCTCGGCTACTACTACAAGTGGCACATCAAGGAGTTCTCCCGAAAAACCGACGCGGACGGCCAGCTCTTCCTCGCTCCCTCGGAGCAGTCCAGCCAGTACACCTGGATGGTCGTGTCCTCGAACAAGGATGGGCGCCTCGCCTACCTCGGGTATACCGGGGTCTGGTTCGGTGACTACTACGACTACGAGTACAACACCACCCGCGTCTACACCATCACGGACCGGCCCGTGTACCGCCCGGGACAGACCGTGAAGTTCAAGTTCTGGGTCCGTCATGCCCAGTACGACCAGGACGATACCTCCAGCTTCGCAGGCCAGTCGTTCAACGTCCTGATCCACAACCCGCAGGGCGAGAAGATCCTCGACAAGACGCTCACCGCGGACAAGTACGGCGGCTTCGACGGCATCCTCGAGCTGCCCAGGGATGCCGGGCTCGGGGTCTGGTCCCTGTACGTCAGCGGCTACGGCGGCAGCTCGTTTCGCGTAGAGGAGTACAAGAAGCCGGAGTTCGAGGTGAACGTCGAGGCTCCCTCCGATCCCGTGGCACTCGGAGAGAAGATCGAGGCCAAGGTCAAGGCCAGGTACTACTTCGGCGCACCGGTCACCCAGGCCAAGGTCAAGTACAAGGTCGAGCGGACCGACTACGATGCCCGCTGGTACCCCGTGGGCATCTGGGACTGGTTCTACGGATTGGGCTACTGGTGGTTCGCGTACGACTACGACT
>VGRX01000433.1 GCA_016875215.1 Deltaproteobacteria bacterium | reverse complement strand
CCTTTGAGCGCGAGGTTGTTCGACTCCGTGGCCCCCGAGGTGAAGATGATCTCCTCCGGCCTTGCGGAAAGCAGGGCGGCGACCCGGGCCCGCGCCTCGCCGACGGCCTCCTGGGCGTCCCAGCCGAGCGCATGGGCGCCGCTCGACGGGTTTCCCCACCGCTCCGACAGCCACGGAAGCATCTCGGCCAGGACCGCGGGGTCCACCCGCGTGGTAGCGTGGTTGTCCATGTAGATCATGCGATCGCCACGACCTCCGTGACGCCAGGATAGAGCGGAAGGCCCTTCCGGGGCAAGCCTAGGAGGCTGCCCAAGACTAGCCTCCCTACTGCTTCCAGAGAACCTTCCAGGGGTTGCGCTTGAGATCCAGGAGGAGCTCCCGGATGTCATCGTAGACTTCCCGGTCCGTCAGGAGGGCCCCGAGCGTCCCCTTGCCTCGGCGCATGTCGGCTGCCATCTGCGCCACGTCGTTCACCAGCTTCTCGAGCTGTCCGGCCACCCCTTGCAGGGTCCTGCCCGTCTCGCCGAAGTCCGTGGTGAGCTGACCGACAGCGCTCTCGAGCTTTGCCATGAGGGCTCTGGGGTCGGTGCGCTGGACCAGCCCGCCCGCGTCGCGGACCAGCCCGCGGGTGTCCCGGGCCGCTGCGGTGAACTCCTTCTCGATCTCGTCGAGCGTCGACTGGGAGGCCGCGGCAAGCGCCTGAGCATCCACCAGGAGTGCCTCTCCGTTGTCGATCAGCTCGGGCAGGCGGGTATCGAGGGTGGCGGCCGCGCCGGCCAGGGAGGCAACCGCGTCCTTGACTCCATCGGGGCTGTTGAGCAGCTCGGAGCCATCGGCAGCCAGCCGGTCGAGCCCGTCCAGCGACTTGCGCACGCGGTCCATGGTGACGTTCATCCGTTCGATCAGGGCAGGGAGCTCTTCGTCCAGCGTTCTGGCCACGCGGTTCGACCGCTCGAGGAGCTCCCGCAGGCTGGCCGCTGCCTCGGTGAGATCAGCGTTCTGTCCCTCGACGAGCTTCTGGAGCTTGTCCACCGCAGAGGCGGCGCGGGCGGAGAGAACCTGGAGCTCGATCGGCGGCTCTCCCGCGACGATGCTGCCGGGCTCGATGGGCGGGGCGCCGGGCGGCCCGGGGGTCACTTCGATGTACTTCTCGCCCAGGATGCCTTCGGTGCTGATGTAGAAGCGGGATCCCTGGGTCACCGTGGGGGCCATCTCGTCGGTCAGCTCGACCGTGACCTGGACGAACACCTGCAGGCCCTCCGGATTGACCGAGTCGCCGCCGGTGAACCGGATGTCGGTGACGCTGCCGGCACTGACGCCGGCCACCTTGACCTTGGCACCGTTGCGCAAGCCCCCGCTGTTGGCATAGTCGATGAACAACTTCGGGCCGGGAGAGAAGCGGAAGTTGCCCAGGATCAGCAGGAAGGCAACCAGCAGGCCCACGGCCAGCCAACAGGAACAACCCGACCTTGACTTCCACACCCCGCTCAGCCACAGGCACACTCCTCGCAGTCGTGCCCCATTGTACGCCAAAGGCCGTGGTGGTCAAACAACGGACAGTGGAGGTGGCTCAGGGATTCCTGCTGTTTGATCTGCGCCCGATGGACCCAGCCCCTTGACTTCCCCCCGCAGCACTGCTGTACTGCGGCTGACCGGGACGAGGGCGGCGGCATCCGTAGCCGGCACGCAGCCCGGCGTCGAGCGGAGACAAGTGCATGAGGGGCCTCAAGAAGACGAAAACGGCGGGGTTCGGGTCGGGCAAGCGGGAAAGCCATGATGCGAGTGACTTCTATGCCCGGTTCTCCGCCCCCGAGCTGTCGTCTGATGCAACGGTGAACCGCTGTCGATGTGCGAACACCCTGTTCGTCGGAGACTCGAGGGACATGCGGGAGGTGGCGGACAGCTCCGTGGCCCTGGTCGTCACGTCACCACCGTATTTCGCCGGCAAGGAGTACGAGCAGGCGTTGGGGGAGGGAGCCATCCCGGGTTGCTACGTCGAGTACCTGAGGATGCTGCGGGACGTGTTTTCCGAGTGCCGCCGGGTGCTGGAGCCGGGCGGTCGTATCGCAGTCAACGTGGCGAACCTCGGACGAAAGCCCTACCGGTCGCTCGCTTCCGACGTGGTCCGGATCCTCCAGGATGACCTGAAGCTGCTGCTGCGGGGCGAGGTGGTCTGGGTCAAAGGGGAGGGGGCCTCCGGGAGCTGTGCCTGGGGCTCGTTCGGGAGCGCGGCCAACCCGGTGCTGCGGGATCTTTCCGAACGGGTCGTGATTGCGGGGAAGGGGCGCTTCGACCGCGCAATCGACCGGAAACAGAGGGAGAAGCAGGGGCTTCCGTTCGAGAACTCCATGTCGAAAGAGCTGTTCATGGAGCTGACCCTCGACGTGTGGCGATTCCGGCCCGAAAGCGCCAGGAGGGTGGGCCACCCGGCACCGTTCCCGGTGGAGCTGCCGAGACGGTTCGCGGAGCTCTACACCTACGTAGGCGACGTGATCCTGGACCCGTTCATGGGTTCCGGATCCACGGCGATCGCGGCACTGCAGACGGGGCGGCGCTTCGTTGGCTACGACACGGACCCGGCCTACGTCGAAGCCGCCGCCACTCGCATCCGGCAGGAGGTGGGCGAGGGTGCGGACGTGACCGTCAGGAAGGCGGCGAGCAGCTTGCCCAGCGCAGCCTCGGGGAAGTAGGGTGGGCCAGATGCCTCGGTGAGCAGGCAGGTGCAGTGGGTTGGGGGTTTGGGGGTTTGGGGTTCTGGTTGTGGGTTGTGGGTTGTGGGTTGTGGGTTGTGGGTTGCGAACAGGCTCCGTTGTGTTGGCAGGATGGGACTGGGAGTCGTGAACTGTTGGGGAAGGGGCCACGTGGGAGGGTGCTGCGCGCCCGACCCGCGTCGCTGAGTTGATATCAGCCGCAGGCATCAAAAGGAGGGCGGAATGCACACCCTGAGGACTTGTCTGTTGGGACTTGCAGCGTGCGCTCTGACGGCGTGTTTCGGTTCGACCGGCTCGACGGGAAACGGCGGGGCGGATGCGGGGGACGTGAAGCTGCTGCCGCCTGACGGCGCCGGTGGTGAGGGCACTCTTCCTCCGTTGCCGGACGTCGTGCTTCCGGACGGCAAGCAGATCGGGGATGAAGGGGGGCCGTGCGAGCCGGGCGATGACGGCTGCGGCATCGGAGACGTCGTGATCCCGCCGGACGGAGCGGAGCCGGAGTGTCCCGGTGGGGCGTGCGACGAGGATGCTCTGAGCGATGTCGGGTCGGAACTGCCGGTCGAGTCCGACGTGCCGGTGGAACCCGATGTCCCTCCTCCCGGCTGTGACAAGCTGGTGTGCCCCGAGCCCTCGGTGTGCGAGGAGGATGACGCCGGCAAGGGGCACTGCCTGGTCAAGGGGACGCTCGTCGAGGAGTTTGACGACGGGGCCCAGATGGCCCCGGAGACTACTGCGGCCTGGGGGAGCGGGATTCTGACGGCCAAGGGAAGCGACTTCGGCGGCAGCGGGATCGACGGTGAGTTCCATGCGACGCAGGACTTGGTGGTGGATACCTCTGTCAACGGCGGGGTGTTCCAGTACACCCTCTACCAGGTGGAGAAAGGGGTGACGGTCAAGGTCGTCGGGCCGAACCCGTACGTGGTCAAGGTCCAGGGGGACGTCGTGGTCGACGGCTGGGTCCGGGCGGACGGAGGGCTCGGTGCCAGTGCGTGTTCGACGCAGACCGGTCCTCCGGCGCCTCCCGGCGGGCAGCCGCTTCCAGGAGGGGCAGCAGGTCCGGGCGGGCACAAGGGGGGCGACGGCGGCGGGGGATTCGGCCAGGCCGGCGGCACGGGGGAAGGACCCGGCGGCGGCACGGGGAGCGGCGCAGGCAAGTCGATCTTTGCATCCGGTGCCGGCGGCGGGAGCCACGGCAGTGCGGGGACCGACGGAACCGTGGAGTTCCCGCAGGCCCCTCCCGGCAT
>VGRX01000432.1 GCA_016875215.1 Deltaproteobacteria bacterium | reverse complement strand
ACCAACAGCAGCAACGTGATCATGAATGCGGTCGAGGATGCGCTTGGGAAGGCGGAGGAGGCCGCAGGGGGCGGCGGAGGAGAGTGACGTGGGAGAGCGCGTGGCTCGACTCGAACCGGAAGGGGCAGGCGAGGAGGGGCAGGCGAAGCCGAGCATCTCGACCGAAGACAACGGAGCGGACGACATGAGAAACTGGACGACGACTGTGCTGGCGTGCCTGGTGGTTTCCTCCTGCGGGGGAGGCGCCACCGTCGTGAGTCTGGATGCATTGTCAGGCGATCTGCCCGCCGGGGACCTGGCTGACGTTCCCGCCAGGCCGGACGACGGGGCCGAGCTTGCCGGCCCGGAAGCGTTCGAGCAGGCCGAGGGCCTCTGGGATTCGGCCTGGGGCGAGGTGGATCTCCCCTGGCAGCCCGGGCCGGGCGAGCCCGGCTACCCGTGCGACAGCGGGGCGATGTGCGATTCCGGCTTCTGCATTCAGACACCGGACGGGAAACAGTGCACCCAGGTGTGCGAGGAGGAATGCCCGTTCGGCTGGGGCTGCGCCCTCTACACGCCGAGCCTGCCGGACCAGGTCTTTCTGTGCGTTCCTCCTGCCATGGATCTGTGCCGTCCATGCAACCTGAACGCGGACTGCTGGGGCAACGGGGCTGACCTGGGACAGAAGTGCATCCGCCACGGTGATGCAGGGAGCTTCTGCGGCATTCCGTGCGACAAGTCCGAATGTCCCGCAGGTTACGCGTGTGCGGAGGGAATCGACGTGACCGGCGCGACGGTGACCCAGTGCGTCCTGTCCGAAGGGGAGTGCCCGTGTCTCCAGTGGTTCGTGGACAACGGGGCGAAGACCACGTGCTTCGCCACGAACGGTCTCGGCTCCTGCCCCGGGCTTCGCCAGTGCACGGCCGGCGGGTTGACGGAGTGCTCCGCACCGATCCCCCTGGCCGAGGTCTGCAACAGCCTCGACGATGACTGTGACGGTGCCGTCGACGAGGACACCGGCGGGGCGGAGTGCCTGGTCGGCGACGACGACGGCGACGGCCACGGCGACGGAGACGACAACTGCCCCAAAGTGCCCAACCCCGAGCAGGGCGATCAGGACATGGACGGACTGGGCGACGCGTGCGACCCGGACGCGGACGGCGATTCCATCCCGGACGCGGTGGACAACTGTCCCGGCATCCAGAACACCCTCCAGACGGACGTCGACGAGGACGGGCTCGGGGACGCATGCGACGGGGACGACGACGGAGACGGCCACGAGGACGGGAGCGACAACTGCCCCCTGGTTGCGAATCCGGACCAGCAGGACACGGACAAGGATGGTACCGGGGACGCATGCGAGGATGACTCGGACGGGGACGGGAGCCAGGACAAGGACGATTGTGCACCGCTCGATCCGGCCATCCATCCGGGGGCGGTCGAAGCGTGCGACGGGGCGGACAACAACTGCAACCTGGCCGTGGACGAGGGGTTCCCGGACCTCGATGCAGACGGCATCAAGAACTGCGTTGACCCGGACGATGACGGCGACGGCGACCCGGACGATGCGGACTGCAAGCCGTTGAACCCGGCCATCCACCACGCGGCAGCCGAAACCTGCGACGGTGTGGACAACGACTGCGACGGGCAGATCGACGAGGACCTGGGCATGTTCTACTGCGGAAAAGGGCAGTGCGGGCATGTGGTGCAGGTCTGTGCGGAAGGAAAGCCGCAGTCATGCGACCCATACCAGGGTGCCGTGCCCGAGGTGTGCGACGGCAAGGACAACGACTGCGACGGCATGACCGACGAGGATCTGGGCTGGACGTTGTGCGGCGTGGGGCAGTGCCAGCACGCCCAGTACCCGTGCAAGGGGGGAGTGCCTGCCCCGTGCGACCCGCTCGAGGGGGCCTCGCTCGAGGAGTGCGACGGCCTGGACAACGACTGCGACGGCAAGGTGGACGAGGGGCTCGGCCAGCTCCAGTGCGGTCTCGGCAACTGCTTCCACTCGGTGCCTGCCTGTACCGGCGGCGTCCCGGCGGAGTGCGATCCGCTGCTCGGCGCGGCCCCGGAAAGCTGTGACGGCAAGGACAACGACTGCGACGGTGGCGTGGACGAGGGGCTCGGCACAACCACCTGCGGCCTGGGCGTGTGCAACCACACCGTGGCCAACTGCTCGGCAGGCGTGCCTCAGCTCTGCAACCCGCTCGAAGGGCTTGCTCCCGAGACGTGCGACGGGCTGGACAACGACTGCGACGGCAGCGTCGACGACGGTCTCGGCCAGCTCAAGTGCGGCAAGGGGGTCTGCGAGCACCAGGTCCCGGCCTGCCAGGACGGGACGCCACAGCAGTGCGACCCGCTCGAGGGGGCGGGCCAGGAGACGTGCGACGGGCTCGACAACGACTGCGACGGCGAGGTCGACCAGGAAGGGGCCGCTGGGTGCGTGGGCTACTTCGGCGACGGTGACGGCGACGGCTACGGCGACGGGCCTTCTCGATGTCTGTGCGGACCGGAGAAGCCGTACACCGCGACGCAGGCCGGGGATTGCAATGACGGGGACTCCAAGGTCAACCCCGGCCAGGCCGAGGTGTGCGGGAACGGGAAGGACGACAACTGCAAGGACGGCATGGACGAGGACTGTCCGCTGGCAAGCTGCAAGGCGATCCTCGACGCCGGCAAGTCCAAGGGAAGCGGGACCTACTCGCTCGATCCGGATGGTGCCGGGCCGATCGTGCCGTTTGCCGCATACTGCGACATGACCACGGACGGCGGCGGCTGGACCCTGGTCGCCCGTGTCAACGGAGCGGACGCGTCCAACCTCCTCTACGATGCCTGGAGCGCGAACAGCACGCTGGGGAACACCTCGGACTTCAACCTCAAGGCCGGTTCCGACGTGCTGTATGAGACGTACGCGACCGTATCCGCCAGCGAGCTCCTCTTCTATGATGCCACTGCCCCGTGCGGCAACGACAACCGGCTGGTACAGACCGGCTCGTGGATGGGCGCAAAGACGCTCAAGGGCTTCCTGACGGGGCTTTCCACGCTGGAGGTCGAGTACTACGTCGGCGACCCGCCCGTCGGGCCCAACGTCGTCGTGGCCAAGTTCCGGAACAAGGGGTGCATCCACCCGTTCAACGCGTCCTTCCACTCCGGGCTGTGCAACCTGTTCTCGAACGACAAGTTCGGTGCCAACATCTCCATGTGGGGAACGACGGAGCTGCTCCGCTTCACCAACACCCCCAACGACTTCGACGCGGGCATCGGCAGCAAGGCGGGACCGGACGGAGGCTACAACTCGGGCGACCTCGACGATGCCGGCGATGCCCACACCGGCTGGCCTGGACACATCGTGACGATCTTCGTGAGGTAAGGGAGGAGGGTCTTCCCCGGAGCCGACCTCAAGCTGCCGGAATGGCCCTCGCCAGGTCCGCAGGGGATGCTCCCAGGGCCAGCCCGCCGCCTCCAATCGCCTCTTCTTCTTCGTGTCCATGGAGGCACCTCCCTTCCACTACCCGTTTCCCCTTGTCCCCACCAGGGCAACCTTGGTACCCTGGATCAGTCGGCAGCGCCGACCGGATTCGAACACGACCATTGCTGGAATGAGAGGCTGACATGCGCACGACGATGACGCTTCTGGCCACCGGATTTCTTCTTGCGGGATCGCTTCTGGGCGGTGCCTGTCTGCTGCCCGCGTGCAGCGGCGGGGGGACGGTGACCGAGACGCCGGACCCGGGAGTGGAGTCGGTTGCGGATGTGCCGGCCGTCGAGACGGTGGCCGAGGTCGCGCCGGCCGAGGCCGCGTTCGAGCTGCAGCCGTACGAGGCGGCAGGCGAGGTGGAGCAGCCGGAGACAACGGGCGAGGTTCCGTTCCTCCCGGGGCAGGCGGGCGACCCGTGCAAGACCGGCGACGACTGCATCGAGGGGTACTGCATCCAGACGCCGGCCGGGCTCAAGTGCACGACCTCCTGCCAGGACGAGTG
>VGRX01000431.1 GCA_016875215.1 Deltaproteobacteria bacterium | reverse complement strand
GCTGTGTTGGGGGCGATGCCCACGGTACATCCACCGGGCCCCTCCCGCGTGGTCGGGGCTGTGGTGGGGGCACGCCCCACACCCCTGCCCCCTACTTGCATCCCCACGTCTCGGCAGCGGTTCCGGTCTGTCCCGGAGTGCCCGGGGATGATCCCCCGGTCCCGCCCCAGCCGATCTCGAACTTGACCCCGCTGGTCTCCGCTGCCCCTCCCTGGAGGCAGACGATTCCGACCGACGGGCCGCCTCCTCCGCCACCACCATGGCCGCCGTCACCGCCCTTGCCGCCCGCGGCGCCGGTCGCTCCGATGCCCTGTGTGTCGTCGTCCCCTTTCGGCCCGGCAACGCCGGCTGCGCCGCCTTCCCCGCCGGCGCCCCCCGAGCCGCCCGCCCCTCCGTTGCCGCCCCCTGATGTCTTGACGATGCTCTGCACCAGGGAGATCTTGGCCCCCTGGACGAACAGCCCGAACGAACCGCCTCCCCCTCCCCCTCCGGCCCCGCCACTGCCCGCACAGCCGCCGCCACCGCCGCCGCCGCCGGACGAGCCGTAGGTCCGACAGCAGTTGGGCCAGGCGTAGGTCTCTCCTCCACCGGCACCACCGCCGCCGGCTCCGCCACCTGCGCTTCCCGGAGCTCCGACAACGCCGTCGGCCGACAGGTAGCCCTCCGAAGCGGCACCGCCGAACGCCACGCCGCCACCGCCGTTCTGTCCTGCGAAGCCGTCCTTTCCGCCCCCGCCGGCCACTCCGTTCTTGGACTTCTGTCCGCCGGGGCCGCCGGCCCCCGCACCGTTGCCGAGACCGTTCGCTCCGGTACCTCCGGGCTTCTCGCTGTCGCCGCCGTCTCCGCCCTTGCCGCCGGCCGAGCCGCACGGGCTTGCGCCCCCGGCCCCGCCGATCGGCTTGGTGCAGCTTCCGCAAAGGCCGAAGCAGCCGAAGCACTCGAACTTCTCCGAGTAACACCCGTACTCGCACCCCTGGCTGCCGTTCGACCCACCGCTCCCGTTGAGCCCGGCCTGGCCGTTCGCTCCCGAAGCACCGACGGCACCGCCACCCGCCTGGATGGTGCATGCCTCCACGTACAGCCCGGGGCTGGTCTTGGCCACGATTCCGTACGAGCTCTTCCCGGGGGACGTCGCTCCCTCGCCGGTCACCAGGAACCCCTGCAGCACGGTCGACGCGGTCAGCCCTTCCGCCAGCACGCCGACGCTGCCACCCTTGATCTGCGTGGTATTCTCGGTCTTGCGGCTCCACCCGGCGGCGCGGTCATACTGCCCGTACACGCCCAATCCGGGAACGAGCGTCACGGTCCCGTCATACACGCCCAGCGACACCAGCACCTGGCTCTTCCCCCCGAGGCCTGCTGCCTGGATGCCGCCGGAGATGCTCTTCTTCGGCTGGTCTTTGGTGCCCGGGGCACCGTCGCTGCCGCCAGCGACGTCCACGAAGATCGCCTTGAGGGCATCTCCGTCCACGCCGTCGCAGTTGGAGTCCTTGTGCTGCAGGTCGGGCAGGTCATCCGGCTGCATCCCGGCAAACGGGTCGCACTCGGCGGGCTTTCCGTCCAGGCAGTTGGCGACCTCGTGCTGGCACTCGCCCAGCCCGCACTTGGTCGTCCCGAGATCGCTTGCCTCGTCGACCTCGCCGTCACAGTCATCGTCGGTTCCGTTGCACTCCTCGACGTAGTTCACGTCGTCCGCCTGGCAGGCGAGCTGTTCACCGTCTTCTGCACAGACGAACTGCCCGTTGGGGCAGGCATCGGGGTCCGGGCCGTCACACGGCTTGCCTTTGTCGTCCCACAACTCGTCGGTTTCGCCGTCACAGTCGTCGTCGATGCCGTTGCACTTCTCGGCCTCGGCCCCGGCGAACGGATCGCACACGCCGGCCACGCCACCGACGCAGTTCGCCACCGGATGCCCGCACGCCCCCTTTCCGCAGATTGTCTCGCCGAGCCCGTCGTCGGGCAGGCCGTTGCAGTCGTCGTCGAGCCCGTTGCAGGTCTCGGGTAGCGGGTCCCCCGCACTGCACTCCGCCCAGGCGAATCCGATTGCGGTCTTGGTACAGGTTCGCCCCCCCTGGCACTTGCCGGCGTCGGTGGTCGAGAAGCATGCCGTCGACAGTCCCACGAACCCCATGAGGCACGGGCAGTCCCCCGAATCTGCAATGCAGAGCTTGGCCGTCCCGCCGGCGACCAGCGCATCCTGGCACTGGTACCCCTTGGGACACCCGGCCTCCTCGCCGCCGCCCGGACAGGCGACGCCGCAGAAGCTCCCGTGATTCCCGTAGACGGCACAGCTCGCCTGCTCCCCCGCGACCTGCTGGCAGTCGGCATCGGTGTTGCACGGCCGGCACAGTGCGGTCTGAGGCGGGATACACGCAAAGAGCGGATCGGGTCCCGGAATCGAGATGAACTCGCACGACCACTCCGGGTCCGGGCACTCCTCCACGCACGAGACGGTGCAGACCGACCCGCTGATCGTCCCGATGCAAAGCCCCGCCTCGCAGTCGTCATGGCTGTCGCAAGGCCATCCGAAAGCACCGGGTTCCGGCTTCGTGTCCACGTCCGAGGGCTGGTAGTCCGGCTTGACGAAATCGGCCGAGAGCTCGAACACGTCCCCCGGGCCGCGGCCGTCCTTCCCGTCCGTCGAGTCGGGGTCAGCGGACACCTCCGCATCCGGACACACTCCGTCACAGGCCCCGTTCTTCTCGGTCGTGCCGCTGCACCCGGCGAAGAACACCATCAGCAGCACCCGCAGCAGGAGTCGCCCGTTTTCCTTTGTCAACTTCATCCTGCACCCTCGGAAGGAGTGTTGGTCGGAGCCCAGCCAGCGGCCTCAAGGAATACCGGATCACTGCTTGTATGTCAACCTGCGCCCGGGTATTTGCGCCCGGGTGTTCTGGGGTCTATCCATAGGCCGGCTGGTGGTCGTGTTCGTCGCCGTTGACGGCGACGTCAACGACAACGTCAACGAGCGCATGGCCCAGGCAGTCCCTTGTGGGTAGAACCCAGGAACCGCTCCTTTTCACTTGACTTCCGAGGAGGATTGGACTAGTCAGATGCTCGTGAAACGGCTGTTTGATTGCCTGGGCGAGGATGGTGGAACTGGTAGACACGCAAGGTTGAGGTCCTTGTGGCCAATATGCGGCTGTGGGGGTTCGAGTCCCCCTCCTCGCACTGATGGAACCATGACCCAGATTCTCCGACCTACACTTGTCGTCCTCGGTTTGCTTGCGGCGGCCTGCACCGAAACGCCCGAGAACGCCGCGCTGTCGGCCGTGCAGGCTCTCTGCTCGGGTGACGAAGCAGGCTTCGAGTCCCGCCTCACCCCGGACTCCAGGCGCCTCTTCGAAGGGCTATCGGCCATGGACCGTTCCCGTTTCACCTGCCCCGACCACCCCGAGTCGCTCGAAGCCCGCCCCGCGGAGCTTCCGGCCTTCACGTCCGCCGAAGCCCAGCCTCCGGCCGGTCAGCGCATCATCTCCGTGACCCTTGGCAGCGAGCAGCTCCTGGTCGGCATGGTCGAGCGGGACGGAGCCTGGAAGGTCGACCTGTTCTGGGGCGAGGATTCCCCGTATCTCCCCTTTGCACCATCCGGGGGGACTCCATGACGGGCCGAGCCGCCTTCCCCCTCCTCCTGCTGGCGCTGTCCGCCCCTTCCTGCTCGGTCAGCCACGGCCCTGCCGAGACCGTCGGCTTTGCCATCTACAGCGCCAGGACCGGGGACCTGGACCGCTTCCTGAGCTGCTTCACGCCCGAATCGGCCCCGCTGCTCGGGATGTTCTGGTCCGTGTCGACCCGGTACGGCTACCTGGATGAGGACAGCCTCCGCTACCTTGCCGACGTCGAGGTCATGCGCGAGGAAACAGCGGGAGACCAGGCCCGAGTCGCCGTCCTGACGGGCGGTCGGGAAGGAACCCTCTGCCTCGCTCGATCCGACGGTTCCTGGCGCATCGACCTGCTTGCGGCCG
>VGRX01000430.1 GCA_016875215.1 Deltaproteobacteria bacterium | reverse complement strand
GGGGTGACCGGCTCCCATGCAGCCTTGCCGCTGCCGTAGTGGAATACCACGGCCTCCCCCGGCTTGAACTGGTGGACGAGACGGGCGGACGAGACGGTCTCGTATCCTGCCAGGCTCTGGATCGGCTTGACCGGCGCATGGCGCCGGGGCGCCTCCACCCCGTCCGGCAGAGGGCTCTTCTTGCTCAGTATCCATTCGACCACGTGCGGATCCACCAGCTGCACCCGGTGGCCGAGCCGCTTGTAGTCGAGTCCGATCGCCTCCTTGCCCGTCACCTGCCCCAGTGCCACTCCGGAAGACAGAAAGGACAGGATGCCCCACGTGAGCAACAGCGTTCCGTTCTTCATCGTACAGGCTCCGTTCTTGCGTTCGACCACTGCTTCGACCGGCCCATTATCGGCCCGTGCGTGCGCGGCTGTCAACTGCGGCGGGTATGGGGCCTGCCGGTCCGCATGCCCCGGAACGTCCGCTCCAGCCGCTCGTCCGCGGTGAAGAAGCACCCGGACGAGCAATGGACCGAGGCCAGTTCCAGGAACAGGGCATCGTAGACGGACAGGCCATGCTTGCGGGCCAGCTCGACGCCCCTCGGAAGCAGGGGGCGGTGGGAAACGAGATCCAGCGGCATGTCCGCCACCAGCCCGAGGATCTCCTCCACCTCGGCACGGGCCAACAACCCGTTCTTCTCTTTCCGGAGAAGCACCTGCGCCGTCTCCGCCAGCAGCATCTCCGGGGCCACCAGGCCCTCCGTGCCGGCCAGGGCAGCCTCCACGGCCTCCGTCAGCCCGTCCGGAACGGGACCGTCGGGAACGAATAGCCGGATCAAGGCCGAAGTATCGACTACGTGGACCTTCATCGGGTCCGCTCCTCCCGGACCTCGGCAACCGTGTCCCCCAGCTTGCGCCCTTGCAGGCGGGACCGCACCGAGGCCGCCCGCTCCAGGTAGTGGACGTGATCCAGGAGTCGCGCACGTTCCAACAGATCGAGCGACTGCTGCTGCAGGCTGCGGCGGTTCCGCGCTGCCAGTCCCACCAGGATCTCGTAGAGGTCATCCGGCACGTTTCGTACGGTCAGCACCCGCATGGCAGCCTCCGTGGTGCGCTCTTCCACCGCCACCAGTGTGCCATGCATGCATTTTGCAGTCAAGCGTGCCAGCCGACCCGAATCCACCATCAACTCCAGCGTTCCCCCGGCCCACCTGACCCGGCAGACTGTTCCGGACCACCAGATTGGTGCAAAATGCAGTAGAGAGAAGAAGGCGCGACCGAACCGGCCGAATGAGGCGGTGCCCAAAACGGAGGACAAGCCCATGCGAAACCGATCGACCGTCAGCGTCCTCAGGGCATTACTTGAGGTCGAGCTTCACCCAGAAGTTTTCTTCGTCCACGGTTCCGCCGGTACCGAGCTTCTTGGAAACCGCATCCACGAATTCCAGGACTGCGGGCAGCGCGTCGTAGACTACGGTGGCCGAAGCGGATGTGTCGCGCACCTCTCCGTTGGTCGGCTCGAACGGGTCCAGCTCCGCTACGGAAGCGGCAACCAGCTCCTTGAAGTCCACCAGGTTTCCGATGCCGTCATACCAGTACCCGTCGTACCGGTAGGTCTCGTCGCCGGTCGAGCCGGTATAGACCTGGCCGGCCACATACAGGGTGTTTCCGGCAATGGCGAACCCCTTGATGCGGTGCTCCTCGATCTCGTTGGGACCCTTGCCGGTGTAGTAGATCCCTGCCCAGGAGAGCGCACCATCGGCCTTTCCGAGGCGCAGCATGAAGCCGTCCCCCATCTGGGCATCCATCACGCTGACGCCGATACGCCCGCCGGCATACACGAAGTCCCCGAACACCCTCACCACGTTGCAGTTGTTGCTGTCGCCGGCATTGGACTCGAAGGTCTTGGCCCACGCAATGCTGCCGTCCGCACCGTTTACCTTCGCCACGCTGAAGAACGTGGCTGCCCCGCGACGGTCCAACGCCAGGTACACGTCGGTGCCATCGGAATCCAGTCCGTACACGTTGGACCCGGTCCCCATGTCGAGGTTCTTCACCCATGCGACCTCCGGGGCTGCCCCGTCGGTCTTCCCGTACTTCACCAGCAACCCGCGACCGTTGGTGAGGCCCCCCACGAACACATTGGCCCCTGTGGCATCGGCCACCACGGCGTACCCTCGGTCGTTGTACCCCTTGGCCACGTCCAGCGCATGATGGAAGGCCAGCTTCCCGTCCGCCTTGTCGAGCGCGAGCAGGGGCACGCTGCTCCCCGAACCGAGCACTCCGTGAACGTTGCCGTCGCCGGTGCTTCCCGTGACGAAGACGCGGTTGCCGCCCACGGCCACGGCGTAGCCGACCGCCCCCATGCGGTCCAGGAAGCTGCCGGTAGTCCATTCGGGCCGCCAGAGCTTGTCCCACACGATGCTGCCGTCCGCGGCCTTGACCTTCATCACGTGTGCCGCGGTATCGTTGTTGGTATTGCCCGAGCTCATGGAGCCGGCGATGTAAAGGAATCCCTCGGAATCGATAGTGATGGCATTGGGGCTGCCGCCGGTCTCGTCGTTCTGGCCGGGGTCCGGGCTCCATTCCCAAGCGTTGGAACGGCTGTAGATCTTCGCCCAGCCGATGGTGCCATCGGCCTTCACCTGCCCGAAGATGAGGTCATAGTAGAACCCGTCATATCCCGGCACGACCTTGGTCTGCGCCAGAAAATAGGTGTTGCCGTCGGCATCGCCTGCCATCCCGGTGACCTGCTCGTCGGTCCCCGTACTGCCCAGGACCTTGTGCAGCGCCTCGGTGCCGCCCGAGAACTTCACGGCATTGTCGCTGGGGCGCCCGGAGGCCGTAATGTGAACGGCCAGCTCCTGCTCCCCCTCGGAATCCAGGTACTCGACCGACAGGGTGGCGCGACGCTCCCCGGAGTAGACGGGGTAGAAGCGGATGTAGAAGTCGAACGTGGCTCCGGCGGCCACGACCACATCGCTGACCTCGAGCAGCTCGTTCTTGAGCGACTCTGCGTCCCGGATGCTGAACTCCTCGACCTCGAACCCCTCTTCAGCCGTCACGCTGATGGAATGGACGGTGATGTCCGCTGCCGTCGTGTTGGTCAGCGTCATGAGGTCCTTCTGTTCGGAGAACAGCGCCACGTTGCTGCTTGCGGGGTCGTTGTTGTCCGGGATGTTGTAGGTCGATCCCCCAACAATGGCATCGCCGGCGTGGGACAGTGCGAGCGATCCGCTGTCCTGCGGCAGTCCGTCCTCACCTGTCGCGGAGTCGCCTCCGCCCGAGTCCCCCGCGAAACAGCCGAGGCCCTGCCAGGACAACAGCGCTCCGATTGCCAGCAATGCGACCAGCCTGTTCATCTGAACCTCCTCCGGAATGGGTTGTGCAGCCGGCCCGGTTCGGACACGGCAGCGTTCTACCTGTGCGTCAATGGGCGGAGGATAACTCCGCTTCCCGACGCTGGCAAGTAAGGAGGCAGCTCGAAAGACATTGGACCGCCATCCGCGGGTCGAGCCTGCCCGGGCGGGATTGCCGCTGGCGCTCACGCCCGACATGCGCTATCATTGCGGCGATTCAAGAGGGCTGCGGAAACGAACCTGCGGAGCGGACATGAGACGAATCCTCGTCGTGTGGGTGATCGGGTTGGGCCTTGCTGCATGCGGCGGTGGAGAGGGGGAGGCAACGGACGTGCAGGCCGCCGACGACGTCCGGGAGAAGGACGGGACTTCTCCGGACGCCCCGGAGGACGGGCTGGCTCGCCCGGAGGTCGCGCCGGCCGAGGTGGATGGCGGGGTTGACCCGGTCGAGGACTCGCTGGGGGGAGAAGGCACTGCGGACCAGCCGGAACCTGGCGAGATCCCGCAGTCGGATTCTGCTGGCCCTGCGGACATCGGGGACGCCGGAGCGACTGGCGATACCGCTACCGATGCCGGCCTCGATGCCGGGGGGGGGGAGGCGGATTCGGACAACTCCGACGCAATCGGCCCTGGGGA
>VGRX01000429.1 GCA_016875215.1 Deltaproteobacteria bacterium | reverse complement strand
GCCCGGAAACGCAGGCCTCATCGTGATAACGCTGTAGACCGGGACGAGCGGGCGGACCTGTCCGCCAACCAACGAGGAACCCGGCATGTCGGAGCTCAAGACGAAGCCGAGTCATGCCGGCGTGGACGTCTACGTCCAGGCCATTCCGGACGAATCCCGCCGAGCGGACTGCCGCCAACTCATCGAACGGCTTTCCAAGGCAACGGGCGAAGCACCCCGCATGGGGGGCGATTCCGTCGTCGGATTCGGCAGCTGCCACTACAAGGGACGCAACGGCCGGGAGGGAGACCGGTTCCTCTGCGGCCTGTCCTCTCGCAGGCCGTAGGGGTTGGAAGATTGACCCTTGACTGTCATTTTTACCCCGGTAAAATAGCATTGCCATGTTAGTTTGCCGGGGGAGGGAGAGCATTGGACGCCTTGACCGTGATCGACATCCAGGGACGGGCAGTCCGCAAGCCGTTCGACTTCGAGTACGTCCGGCGCAATGCGGAGCAGGCCCTGTCCGCACAGTTGCGACGCAAGGAGGTCACCCTCCTGCTGGGTCCCAGGCAGTGCGGAAAGACCTGCCTGCTCCGCTGGCTGGTCTCCCAGGTCGAAGAGACGGGAAAGAAGCGGGTCCTCTACCTGAACATGGACAGCCTGGATCTGCGGAGTGTGTTCGCCTCCCCCGCGGAGCTCGCCAGGTTTCTGCTGACACGCGGCTACACCAGGGGAGACGTTGCAGTCATCGACGAGGTCCAGCGCTTGCAGGATCCGGGGCTGTACGTCAAGGAGCTCCAGGATCTGGAGACCGGCGTCAAGCTCGTCGTCTCGGGATCGGCTTCCACGGAGATTCGGGCCAGGACCCGAGAGCATCTGACCGGCCGCCGCCGGGTGGTCGACCTGGCCCCCCTTTCCCTGGGGGAGCTGGTCCGGCATGGCGGGGCCGCCGGAGTCCCCGATGCTCCACCCGATGCCGCCACCGCCGGCCTGGCCCGAAGGCTGTTCGAGGAGATGGCGGTGTTCGGTGGCTACCCCGCCGCCTGGAACGAGTCCGACCCTGCGGAGCGAGTCGCCGTCGTTGCGGGAATCTACGACACGTACGTGAAGCGAGACGTGGTGGACTTCCTGGGGGTCCGCAACGTGGCCCGCTTCAACGATGTGGTTCTGGCGTTGGCCGGCCAGGTGGGGGCCCCGGTCACGTGGTCCGAGGTGGCCACCCTGGTGGGAGCCGACGTCAGGTCGGTGCGCAGCTACGTGGATGCGCTCGAGAAGACGTACGTGCTGCGGCAGCTCCGCCCCCTGTCCGGCCGCGGCCGGAACGAGATCGGCAAGAGCCCGAAGTGCGTGTTCGTCGACAACGGGCTGCTGAACGCCTGCGGCCGCGGCTTCGGTGCGTTCGCACAGCGGGCCGACCGGGGAGCGCTGACCGAGAACCTCGTCCTCTCCGAGATCCTGAAAGGGGGGCCGGTCGAGCCTCGGTACTGGCGCAGCACATCCGGTGCGGAGGTGGACCTGGTGCTGGAGTTCGCCGGCAACCGGATTCCGATCGAGGTGAAGGCCGGTGCGCTTCCCCGCCCGCTGGTGCCCAGGGGCCTTCGCAGCTTCATCGAACGCTATGCGCCCCCCGCTGCCTACGTCCTGCACTCCGGCCCCGTGCTCGAAACCACCGTGCAGTCTACGCCCGTGCGCTTCCTTCCTGCCTGGACGGCGCTGTTGCAGAGGCCGTGGGAGAGGGCGTGACGGACCGGTAGCGGCCTGTTCCGAATCTGCGTGGAACGAGACCATGTCGGCTGTTCTCCGGGATGGTGAACGGATTCGCCCTTTCTCGTCACTTCTTCTCCGCCCTTCCCTCGGAGTTCCGTTTCGGCGTAGAATCCAACTCATCGACCTTGACCATCGGGGTGCAGGACATGACGAAGATGGAAAACACCGTTCGAGGCGGAACCGACCTCGCCCATGTCAAGATGGCAATCCTGGACAACCTGGAGTGCGTCCTCGGCAAGTTCCCCGAGGTCGCCACCCCCAACGACTGGTACATGGCCGTGGCCCACACGGTGCGGGACCGCCTCGTCGGCCGCTGGACCGAGACCGCACACGACTACTTCCACAAGGCCAGCCGCACGGTCGCCTACCTGTCGGCCGAGTTCCTCCCCGGTCCGCACCTCGAGAACAACCTGGTCAACATGCAAATCCGCGACGTGTTCGCCCAGGCACTGGCCGAGCTTGGCCAGGACCTCGATGCGCTCATCCGACAGGAGGAGGAGCCGCCCCTGGGCAACGGAGGTCTGGGGCGCCTGGCTGCCTGCTTCATGGATTCCCTGGCAACCCTGGACGTGCCGGCCATCGGCTACGGCATCCGCTACGAGTTCGGGATCTTCGACCAGGCCATTCGAGACGGCTGGCAGGTCGAATGCACGGACAAGTGGCTCCGCCATGGGAACCCCTGGGAGATCCCCCGCCCCGACATCTTCTTCGAAGTGAAGTTCGGCGGCCGGACCGAGGGGTACCGGGATTCCGAGGGGCAATACCGGGTCAACTGGCTCCCGGGCCATGCGGTGCGGGGCATCGCATACGACACGCCGGTCATGGGCTACGGGACGTCCACGGCCACCTTCCTCCGCCTCTTCAAGGCCGAGGCGACGGAATCGTTCGACTTCCAGGCCTTCAACACCGGCGATTACTACGGTGCGGTCCACGAGAAGGTGGTCTCCGAGAACCTCACCAAGGTGCTCTACCCCAACGACGAGCCGGCAGCAGGAAAGGAGCTTCGGCTCATGCAGCAGTACTTCTTCGTTTCGTGCGCGTTGCGGGACATGATCAGGATAATGCAGCAGCGCGGACGGAGCGTCGGCGGCTTCCACGAGAAATACGCGGTCCAGCTCAACGACACGCACCCGGCCATCGCAGTCTCGGAGCTGATGCGCCTCCTGGTCGACGAATACGGTATGGACTGGGACCCGGCCTTCGACGTGGTCCGAAACACGTTTGGCTATACCAACCACACGCTCCTGCCCGAAGCGCTGGAGAAGTGGCCGGTCCCGCTCTTCGCCCGGCTGCTGCCGAGGCACCTCGAGATCATCTACGAGCTGAACCGCCGCTTCCTGGACGAGGTCCGGCAGCGCTTCCCCGGTGACGACGCACGAGTGGGCCGCATGTCGCTCATCGACGAGGGCGGGGAGCGCTACGTGCGCATGGCCCATCTCGCGTGCGTGGGCTCCCACTCGGTCAACGGCGTGGCCGCGCTGCACACCGACCTGCTCAAGAGCAGCGTGCTGTCCGACTTCCACGACCTGTGGCCCGAGCGCTTCAGCAACAAGACCAACGGGGTGACCCAGCGCCGATTCCTGAAGCTGTGCAACCCGGGACTTGCCGCTCTGATCTCGCAGCAGATCGGTGATGGATGGGTCCGTGACCTGGAGCAGCTCCGGGGCATCGAACACCTGGCGGACAACGCGGCATTCCTGGACGCATGGCGCAGGGTCAAGCGGGCCAACAAGGCAGCGCTGGCCGCCCGGGTCCGGCAGGTGACCGACATTGTCGTCAACCCGGATTCCCTGTTCGACATCCAGGCCAAGCGGATCCACGAGTACAAGCGCCAGCACTTGAACGTGCTGCACATTCTCGACCTGTACCTGAGGTTGCGGCGCGGGGAGGACATCGGCCCGCCGAGGACCTTCATCTTCGCGGGCAAGGCGGCCCCTGGCTACTTCATGGCCAAGCTCATCATCAAGCTGATCCACTCGGTCGGACACGTGATCAACCACGACCCGCAGGTCAAGGGGCGGTTGAAGGTCGTCTTCTTCCCCGACTTCAACGTGGGGAACGGGCAGGTCATCTACCCGGCCGCCGACCTGTCCGAGCAGATCTCTACGGCGGGGAAGGAAGCCTCCGGGACCGGGAACATGAAGTTCTCGCTCAACGGAGCGCTCACGGTCGGCACGCTCGACGGGGCCAACGTCGAGATTCGCGACGCGGTGGGGGCCGACAACTTCTTCCCCC
>VGRX01000428.1 GCA_016875215.1 Deltaproteobacteria bacterium | reverse complement strand
TTGCTATGAGTACACGAGCATCCAGGACTGCATCGCCTGCGCCGCCTGCAACCGCCACGAGGATGCAGAACAGGCCTGCCGGGACGACCACTGCGCCCCGGAGTGCGTCGTCTGCACCATCGACTGCATCTACGCCGGCGATCACGATTCCTGCCGTGAGGGACACAGCGGCGAGGAGTGCTCCGGCTGCGAGAATTCGAACTGTCCCCATTTCACTGAGGAGGAGGAAGATGAAGCTGAGCGCTGAGCAGATCCGGCTCTACCTGCTGCCCGAGGTGGAGGAGCGGATCCGTCATTACACCCGCCTGGCCGCCGGGGAGGTATCGGGGCTGGGCACGGTGGAAGAGTTCGACGGGGGGTTCCTGGTGACCGACCTGTACCTGCCCAAGCAGGCCTGCACGCCGGCCGGTACCGAGCTTGACCAGGAAGCCGTGGCGACGTTGATGTTGGAGCTGGATAACTCCGGCAAGGACCCTGGGGGGCTGCGGTTCTGGTGGCACAGCCACGCGGATATGAACACCTTCTGGTCGAAGACCGACGAACAGTGCATCGAGAACCTCGCAAACGGGGACTACGTGCTGTCCCTGGTGACGAACAAGCGGGGCTCGATGCTGGCAAGGCTGGACATCTTCAGGCCCGTCCGGGTGACGCTGGACGACATCCCCGTCGGCGTCCGTACCCGGGACCTGGGGCTGCTGGAATCCTGCCGCAAGGAGCTCCTCGAACGGGTCAACGACTCGCCGATCCCGTTCTGGGCCCCGGGAAGCCATCCCATGGCGCCCCGCAGGGAGGTGTTCCTGACCGAGCCCACCTCCGACCTGGGCCCCGTGCCGGACATCGACGAACTCGACGAGCAGTACTTGGCCGGCGAGCTCGCCTGGGAGGAGTACATGGACCGGGTCGAGCGTGGAGGACGAAATGGATAGGTTCATCCGGCAGCAGGACATCCTTCCCGCAGACAAGCTGTCCGCCCTGAAGGTCACGGTCATCGGCTGCGGTGCGGTCGGCTCCTTCACCTGCCTGACCCTGGCCAAGATGGGCATCACCGACATCACGGTCTATGACGGCGACAAGGTGGAGGAGCACAATCTCCCGAACCAGTGGTACCGGCCCGATCACGTGGGCATGAACAAGACCGATGCCCTCTGGGACATCCTGGTGGACTTCACCGGGGTGGAGCTCAAAGCGCACGGCCGGGACTACGACAAGGATCCGCTGCGAGGGCTGGTCATCTCCTGCGTGGATTCCATGGACACCCGCCTGAAGATCTGGACGGAGGTGAAGAAGTACAAGCCCGATCTCTACCTCGATGCCCGCATGGGCGCCGAGGTCGGCAAGATCCTCGTCGTTACCCCCTCGAACCCCAGTTCCTGCCGGAAGTACGAGGAGGAGCTGTACCCGTCCACCGAGGCCCTCCACGCCCCCTGCACCGCCAAGGCCACGATCTACTGCGCCGCCGGATTGGCTGCGTACATCGGGGCCATGGTGGGGGCGTACGTGAACGGGAGGAAGATCGATGAGGTGGTGGTGGACTGGAGGTTGATGACCATCATGCGGGGGTAAGGGGGGAAGAGGACGCCACCCAGGGGTGGGGGCGTTTCTCTTTTGCCTCCAGGCGCCGGAGTCCCCGTCCATCACGGCGTCCCGAAATCGCAAGGGGCTACCCCTTTCTCGCTGCATTCACGCCGGTGGCCGGCATGATCCCCGGCCGTGCGAATTGAGATCTGGGTGACGAGGGCGTGAATCGAGGCGGGAGAAGAGCAGAAGCGGAAACGCTCGACCAGCTCCCGCAACCCCACTGGGTACTTTCCGGCAGTCCCGTCCGTTCCCTTCCTGCCCCCTGAAAAAAAACCTTGATCTCGGACCCCATGCCCAGGATAATTCACCCATGGCTCGGGGGACAAATGCTACGCAACGACATGCAACGGGCAGCAGAGCGGCCTGGGGAGCGGAGTTCGGTGCCGTTTCAACTGGGCCCCAAAAATTGTTGACACGCCCACGGGGAGGGGGGATCTTTAAGCGAAGACGTTTCGAAGCGGCGAGTTGCGAGGAAGGTTGCGGAGGTGTGATAGCATCGCCTTCGAGTCAACCGAATCTTACTAATATTACCAACATGGAGTGTTCGTCGTGAGAGGCTTGCAGAAGGTTCTGATGCTCTTGTCCGCCTTTGTTCTTGTAGTGGTCAGCGTGCTCGACGCCCGTTTCGCTCGAGCGCAAGCCCCGGAGGCATGGGGCGTAGTGTTTCAAGATGCCCAGCAGGGCTGCCATATCGCCTGCGGGCACTGCGGATCAAACAAGAATCCCCGGTCAGACGAATGTTACAAAGACTGCTCTCAGTTCATTTTTCCCATCCTTAAGGACGGATGTAGTTCGGTCTGTCCAGGTTCCTCACGTGCAGGCGTACTTGATGGAAGATGCTCTAGTTGTTATATTCGGCTGATACAGAACTGGTGGCTGAAGAACAGGACTACATACTGCGGTGACTTGGCCAACCCCGTCCCTGCAAGCGCGGTACCGCAAGCGAATCGCCCGGCACCAGCACCGGCGGCGGCGAAGACGCCTGACGGTGTGTCGCCTCCAGGCCAAGTTCGGCGGGAAGAGAAACAACTGGGTCACCTCATTAGGTGCAAGGGCATTGGAGGGGTGAAGGAGTTTTGTGTGGAAAAGGGCAAATGGCCACCACATGCGCTGGTCCATGCCAACTGGCCATCATGCGAGCCGGTAATGGAGAACATGGACCAGGTGTTGTGCATGGATCCGATAAATGGGGAGGAGTAGGAAGATAGCTGCGGTGCCGCGTAAGATTGGCGAGATGGCATTAATATCCAGATGGAGTGAGAGGCATGATGCAAGCGGCAGGACAAGTCATGCCTGGTGAAGTCCTGACTGCGTCACTGTGGAAGTTGAGTGGCCAACCGTTGAGGGTGTTATGTTTAAGGCTATACTAATGACGACAATCCTTCTCTTGTCTGCTAACGATGTGTCTGCCCAATTCAGGCAGGAGCCGAAGTTCGCAGTGCAGAGCTTCAGTGTTTCTGGACAGGTGATAGGGGGCGCGGGGCAACCGGTGCCCGGTATCATCGTTCACATTCAGGGACCGAGCACGACTTATGCAGCTACCGGAGAGAACGGCTCTTTCTTCTTTGGCAATCTCCTTTCCGGGAACTATTCCATCACATTCCAAGCACCTGAGACGATCACCATCAGCCCGGCGCAGCTTTCGGTGGATGTGAGGTCGGACGTTTCGGGGATTTTGGCAACGGCACGGCTCTCGCCGAGATTGGTGGAGCAATTGGCGAAGGCTCGTCGGATGATTGCCGAGGCTGTCGAGGTCGGTCAGTTGGCTGCTGAGGCGGCGGGAGTATTTACCATCCCCGGCACACTGGGCTCAGTGGGTGCTCTGATTTCGGGAGACCCGAGCACCGCGCTGCCGCCCGGGATATCAGTACGTGGAGGAACGTGCTTCTCGTTGACTGTGGGCGGCCGAACCCTGATGGGAAGCCCTATGTGCTCCGGCGGGGCGGGATATTAGGCCGTGTGGTCCGTAGTAGTCCGCGCGGCCCGTCCGAGGGGCCGGTGGAACCTTATCCGGGGCGGTGACTGGGGGTTGGTCGCTTCAATAGGAAACTCGGCGCAGAAGTGCCCGATTTCATTCTAGCGGGAGGCGCTTGCCACCGGGCCGGGAGCAAAGCTGATCGCCTTCAATATGCCTGACTTATTTTTGTCGCGCAGAAAGAAACATGGAGGTCATTCAATGGTATTTAGATCGAGCGGCCATATGGTGTTGTTGATGTTGGCTGTATTCCACTCGGCGTCCGTTGTGTACGCCGGTCCACCCGAGTGGCGTCCTCAGTTGACTGTGGTTGTCGTGCGCGCCGCAGATGGGATCTCCATTGCCGGCGCCGACGTGACAATCCAGGACAACTGGGGCTACTGGTCTAGCCCCAACACCGTTCGCCGTACCACTGATCGGGAAGGTCATGCGGTTTTTCGATGGGG
>VGRX01000427.1 GCA_016875215.1 Deltaproteobacteria bacterium | reverse complement strand
GGGGGGACCTTGGTCAGCAGTCCCCAGTTCGGATCCTGCTCGTAGAGGCTGCGGGTCACCTGCCGTACGAACAGGTGGCAGGCAAGCTCGTCTCCGCCGGTGCATGCGCCCCAGTGCTCCGACTGGCCCTTGGCCGTCACGAAGGCGGGGAACGCATCCGGAGTGACTGCCCCGGGGATCTGGCCTCCTCCCGGCGGGTCGGGGCAATCCTCGGGTCCGGGGACGCAGGCACAGCTTCCGCCCCACGCGGGGACGCAGGTTCCGTTGGTGCACACCTGGTCGGGACCGCAGTACTCGCAGGATGAACCCGGCAGGTCCGGCGTCGGCTCCACCGCGTCCTCGGGAGGAGGTGTGACTGCATCCTGCGGCAAGCCGGAGTCGTCCGGTCCGGTGGCGTCCCCGTCGACCGCGGATGTGTCGCTTCCCGCTCCGTCGGCGTGCGCGACGTCCTTGACGTCCGTCGGCTCGGTCGTAGCGTCCGGAACCTGGTCCGCTGCTTCCCCCCGCGTGTCGTCCGGCCGATGAGGCCTGGTCTCGGCCCCGGTCTCGTCCGGCCCGTCCCCGTCGGCAACTCCGGCCCCGGTGTCCATAGCCTCCACGGAATCGCCGCCAATGAACGACAGCGAATCCGGGTCATCGGACCGGCCGTCATTGCTCTTGGGGGAGCACGCCAGAACGAGCCCCGCCAGTCCCAACGCGATCCACATGCTCGAAGAAGTGCTTTGCATCTCGTGTACCTCCAGTGCCTGCATTGTGTCACAAGCCGGCGTGGGGAACAAGGGAAGCGGATGTCCCGGAGCAGGCTCAAAGCCCCGAGCTCTGGCGTGAAAGACGACCGGACTGCTCGGTGTGACTGCTGATATCAGGGGTCTTGAGCTTCCGTGAGCATGGTCCGGAGACGAGAGCTTTCTACCGCAGCCACACCTCGGCCTGGTATTGTCCGCTCTTGCCCACGTCGATGCCTGCGCCGTCGCAGCCGATGGCCGTGCCGCCGCCGTAGCCCATGCTCGGGTCGAACGAGATGGAAACACGATGATTGGCAAAGCTGCCGCCCGCACCGGGGCCCGCACAGTAGGCGATGCCGGGGTACTCGGAGCCGACGTAGACGCCGCAGACCCAGTGGCTCGAGCGGCCCGTGGTCCAGCGAAGCACACCCCACCCCGAGCCGGCGCCGTAGCTCCCCTTCTCCCCTTCGCTCCAGTTGGAGAACAGGTTGTTGTGGGTGATTGTGAACCAGTTGGCAGCGGGACCGCTCCGGCAGCGCATGCGCAGCTCGCGGCCGGCCACCGGGAACAAGTCGAACGCAAGGTGGCCCCAGACATCGGACTTCCACAGGGCGGGGGCATCGGCCACGTTCGCACCGTCCACCGTGGCCTGGACCTGGTGCTTGTGCGGGTGGAAGATGTGCATCTCGAGGTTGCTCGTGAACTTGCCCAGCATCGTCCAGCCGCCGCCGTCGGTGGTCATGTCGCAGTACACCTCGATCGGAGCATTGCCGCCGTTGCCGTCCGGGTCGATGGTGTAGGTCCCTGAAGGCAGCGCCGGCAGCTTCTTGTGCAAGGCGTTGCAGTCGAGCGGCGGATTGGGCACGCAGACGCCCCCCTTGCACGAGCCATCCGGCTCGCACGGGGTCTGCTCGGGAAGCGGGGTATGGGTGCACCCGGTGATGGGCTGGCAGCCGTCGGTCGTGCACGGATTGCCGTCGTCACAGTTGATCGGATCACCGGACTTGCAGGTTCCGGAAGCGCAGGCGTCGTCCTGAGTGCAGGCGTTACCGTCGTTGCAGGGCAGCGTGTTGTCGACATGAGTGCATCCCTGTGCGGGAAGACAGCCGTCGTCGGTGCACGGGTTCGCATCATCGCACGGGAGGGGGGCATTGCCGGGCACGCAGAGGCCGGCCGCACACTTGTCCCCCACGGTGCATGCGCTTCCGTCGTCACACGGGAGTGTGTTGACCTTGTGCGTGCAGCCCAGCGCAGGGATGCATCCATCGTCGGTGCACGGGTTTGCATCATCGCAGGGGAGGGGCGTTTCGCCGGGCATGCAGGCCCCGGCAGCGCATTGGTCACCCGTGGTGCACGCGTTGGCGTCGTCGCACGGATCCTGGTTGGGCACGTTCTGGCACCCCTTCCCGGCGTCGCACGAGTCGGTCGTGCACGGGTTGTTGTCCAGGCAGCTCAGCTTCGAGGCGCCGGGCTGACACGTGCCGGAGCCGCACTTGTCCCCCACCGTGCACGGGTTTCCGTCATCGCACGGGGCCTGGTTGGGCAGGTGCTGGCAGCCCGAGAGCGGGTCGCAGGAGTCGTCGGTGCACGGGTTGTCGTCTCCGCACTTGAGCGGAGCGCCCGCTGCGCACCAGCCGTTCTTGCACTGGTCTCCCAGGGTACAGGCATTGCTGTCGTCGCACGCATCGGCGTTGGGGGCGAACACGCACCCCTGAGCCGGGTTGCACGAGTCCGCCGTGCACAGGTTTCCGTCGTCGCACTTGGCCGCCTTTCCCCCTACGCAGGCACCGTCCAGGCACAGGTCGCCCGCCGTGCACAGGTTCCCGTCGTCGCACGGGTTCTTGTTGAACTTGTGGACGCATCCCTGCATCGGGCTGCACGAGTCGTCGGTGCACAGGTTGCCGTCGTTGCAGGAGAGAGGGTCCCCCGGGATGCACTTGCCTCCCAGGCACTGGTCGTCCAGGGTGCACGCGTTGCCGTCCTCGCACGGGACCTGGTTGTACGTGTGCACGCAGCCCAGGAGCGGGTCGCAGGAATCATCGGTGCACAGGTTGTTGTCCGAGCAGGGAAGAGCGAAACCGGGCAGGCACCCCGCTGTGGGGTCGCACGACTCCATGCCGTTGCACGGATTGCCGTCGTCACACGAAAGCGGTGTTCCCGGTTGACATCCGAAGCCGATCTTGCAGGCTTCCTGTCCGTTGCACAGGTTCCCGTCATCGCAGTCCAGAGGCTGCGCACCGGGCTGGCAGGCGCCGCCTGAGCACACGTCCCCCACGGTGCAGATGTCTGCGTCATCACACGGGGCGGTGTTGGGAGTGAACAGGCACCCCGTGTCCGGCCCGCACGAATCATCGGTGCACAGGTTGTCGTCCTTGCAGGACAGCGGCACTCCCGGCACACAGATCCCTGCGGCGCAGACATCGCCCAGCGTGCACGCGTTGCCGTCGCTGCAGGCCATCCCCTCGTGAACCGGAACCAGGCTGCATCCGCCCGTCGCCGGGTCGCACGAGGCCTTCAGGCAGATGGCATCCGGACCGGCCGGAGGTGCAGGACAGTCGATGACCGACTCGGGCAGGATCTTGCAGAGGTAGGGAAGCGCCGTCGTGTCGCAGTACAACGTACCGTTGCACAGGTTGTCGTCCCCCAGCGCCGTGCATTCCTCGTCCGACTGGCAGCTGCAGTTGATCGGCGTGCCCGCACACGAACCGTTCTTGCACTGATCCGCAACCGTGCACGGATCGCCGTCGTCGCAGTCGGCCTGGTTGTTCGTGTGAACGCAGTCTCCAAGTCCGCTGCACGCGTCGTCGGTGCACGGGTCATCGTCGTCGCAGACGATAGGCTTGCCGGAGCAGACCCCCTCCTGGCAGTGGTCACCGACCGTGCAGATGTCCCCGTCCACGCACTCGGTCCCCGAGAGCGGGTCGTTCTGGCATCCGTCCGCACCGAGGCAGGCATCCTGCGTGCAGGCATTGCCGTCGTCGCAGGTTGCCTCGTCCGCGTCACCGTCGCAGTCGTCGTCAAGCCCGTTGCAGGATTCCGGTGCCGGGGTCGGTGCATCGCAGGCGCTCAGCCCGTCCGCCGAGCACACGCGCTTGCCGGTGCACGTGCCCCAGTCGTTGGTCGACGCACAGGGGGTCCAGGCGGAGACACCGACCGATTTCGCCGAGCAGTCGCACGTCCCGGCGCCGGAAACGCACTGCTTCACGCCGATCCCGTCCACGGTGATCGAGTCTTTGCAGACGAACCCGTCGGGGCAGGTCGCACCATCCTGGCACGCGCCA
>VGRX01000426.1 GCA_016875215.1 Deltaproteobacteria bacterium | reverse complement strand
ATATCGGCAACGGCTTCCAGCACCCGCCCAAGTACTGCACCTACCGGTCGATCTGCGCAAGCTGCTCCACCGACGCGGACTGCACTGCCAAGATGGCCGAGAACCTCTGCATCACCAGCGCCAAGTGCAACGCCACCGGGTACTGCGACATGAATATGGTCCAGTGCGACGACAAGGACCCGTGCACCGAGGACGAGTGCAACATCTTCACGGGCGAGTGCGTCAACAGCCCGATAGCGAACTGCTGCGACGTGGTCGAGGACTGCGTGGATACCAACCCGTGCACCGGCCGCTGGTGCGACGTTGCGAAGAGCAAGTGCAACTTCCCGTACTACCTTTGCAACGACCACGATCCCTGCACAGCGGACTCCTGCGACTACTTCACGGGCAACTGCAAGCACGAGGACCTCGCCAATTGCTTCGACCAGTGCGAGAGGGACATCGACTGCCTCTACTACGCCACTCCGGTCAACTGGTGTGCGGTCCCGACGTGCGACCTGGACGCCAAGACCATGACCATGAAGTGCAACTACGGAGCGATGGAGTGTGCGGACTCGCTGCAGTGCACCACGATGGATTGCCTCCCGATGTTCGGTTGCCTCACGATTCCGTCCGTCCCGTGCGAGCTGCCGTGCGCCAAGGACTCGGAGTGCGACGACGGCGACCTGTGCAGCATCGACAAGTGCAACCAGGTCACCGGCAAGTGCGAGCACACCAACATCGAGTGCGATGACGGCGATGAATGCACCTACAAGGAGTGCGACAACCGCACGGGCAAGTGCCTGTTCACGCCGTGCCCGGACTGCAAGTGCCTCGATTGCGCCCAGCAGGGACCAAACTTCTGCGACGACGGGAACGTCTGCACCGACGACTCCTGCCCGCAGGGGGCCGGCCTGTTCCACCTCTGCATCCACCGGTGGAAAACCGACTGCAACGACGGCAACCCGTGCACGCAGGATGTCTGCGATCCGGTCAAGGGTTGCGTAGCGATCCAGATCGAGAAGTGCATCGGCTGCACCAGCGACGCCATGTGCGACGACGGAAACGACTGCACCATCGATTCCTGCACCGACGCAATCTGCGACCACCTCTACATATGCGGTTAGGAGCAACAGGCTCCTCTGGACATTTGCCGGCCAAATCGGCCTTGTTTGATCGTCGCTCAGCACGACGATTCGACTTCGCTCAGCACGACGCCAGCGGAATCACGGTCCTTTCGGACCCACGCAATCGGGCTTGTGGAGGATGCGGCCGCCGCTGATCACGCGGCAGGAGGCCAGGAAGGGATCGGAGACGTAGGCAGGGGCCAGGGAAGGGTGGAGCTGCCAGGAACGGAGGAATGCGTCTACCGACGGCGTGGGGGTCAGCTTGAACGGCTCGCCGTTGACCGCAAGCTCCACGGCATCGTCGTCACCGCTCAGCTGTGAGGCACGCAGCCACACGTCCAGGTGGCGGATGCGCTCCACGTGGGTTATGTCCACAAAGCATCCCTCGGCTTTGCAGCCGGCGGAGAGGGTGTGACCGTCTCCAACCAGGGAGACGAAGCCGAGGATCCGACGTTCCTCGTCGAACGGCGCAGTGACCCGTACCCGCTCTTCACGAGGCAGGCTCAGGGTGGAGAGGAAGTCGAGGACGTCGTCGTTGCTCTGCGGGTAGAAGTCGTGCTCTCCGGGGTACTCGACATAGCGGTGCGTCACGCCAAGCCGCTTGAGAACGTCGACGGCCAGTCGGGCCTGGCGAACGCCGCACTTGGCATCCTCTGCTGCGTGGATCACGTAGACGCCGCGGCCTTTGAGGTTGCCCAGCTCAGCGTCGCTGACACGACGGATGCCGCACCGGACCACGATCCCGGCGAAGATGTCGGGGTGACGCGAGCCGATGTTCCATGTGCCCGACGCCCCTGCCGAGTACCCGTTCAGGTAGACCCGCTTGCGATCCACCCGGAACCGCACCACGGCATCGCGGAAGGCCTCGAAGAAGGCCTCTTCGCCGAAGTCCCGATGCCAACGGCCGCCGTCCAGGTTCGGTGAGATCAGGATGAAGCCGCGGCGCGCAGCGTCGCCCCGCCAGTACTTGTGGTGAACGCGCTCGCAGTGGCGGGGCGGGTTGCCGTGCAGGGAGAAGACCGTCGGCCATTCGCGCTGCGGGCCGTACCCCTCGGGCAGCTCGTAGAGATAGTACCCCCCTGACGGCAGATCGACCTGACCCGCCAGGTTGGCAGGCGACTGCCGGTACGGGGCCGAGACCGGCAGGAGGTGCAGCAGCTCGGCCACGTTCCAATGGCGGAGCCGCTCCGTGACCTCTGCGGAAGGACGAATGAGGAATGCCGAAAGATCCCGGGTTCGCAGGTCCCCGGCCGGCGGGGAGGGCTGGCTGGAGGAACCGGCCAGCGACAGGAGAAGCAGCAGGTGAGTGATTCCGTCGACCATCATGCCCCGGATCGTACGCTGCGGGCCGACGCTGTCAAAGATCAGGCGCGGACGAGCCCAGCGGCCGCAACGGGCCACGAGGTCGTGCAGGCAAGGCCCCGTGCAGGTGCTGATGAGCCGCTCGCTGCCTGGGTAGCTGCCGGTATGGTGCTTGACTCAGTGTCACAGATGGGCTAGGTATCGGGATAGTGGAGGGTGTGCTGTCCTCTTTCCGGAGTGCGAAGTCATGACAGAGTTGGTGAACATCGACTGCTCGGCGTTGAATCAGACGTTGGACGTCTTTCCGGACGCGGCCCTCAGTTGCGACGAAGCCGGGCGCATCCTGACCTGCAATCGGGAGGCGACCCACCTTCTGTGCATGCGCAGCGCATCGTCGGACGCCTGTCTGGGCAGCTTCCTTCCTACGGTCGCCGAATGGCTGGAATCCAGCTCCTTCCTGGACGTGGTGCGCTCGGGCGGGCTCGATGCGGAGCACCAGTTGGTCGACAGTACAGGGGTGGAACGCCAGGTCTGGCTCCGATCGCGCCTGCTCGCCCGGACGGAGGAGGGGAAGCGATTGGTGCTCATCACCTTGCGGGACGTGACGAGCCGTGCGGCCAACGAGCATCGGCTGCGCCAGATGGCCGTCACGGACGACCTGACCGGCTTGCACAACCGCCGCTACCTGGATTCGGTCATCGCTTTGGATGCGGAACGGTCGTTGCGGTACGGCTACCTGCTGAGCTGTGCGTTCATCGATCTGGACCGGTTCAAGCGGATCAACGACGAGTTTGGTCACCATGTGGGGGACAAGGCGCTGGTGCACGTTGCCTCGCTTCTCAAGAGCGGGTGCCGCAAGATCGACACGCTGGTCCGTTGGGGAGGGGACGAGTTCGTGGTCGTGTCGCTGGTCCGTGAGCTGTCGGGCGTCCGGATCTTGCTGGAGAGGCTCGTCAACGCGGTGCGATCCCGGCCGCTGGCTCTCGGAGACATGGAGCTTCGCATCGAGCTCTCGTGCGGCGCCTCGGTGGGGGTCCCCGGCCCCAGCGGCAGTGCTTCCGATCTGCTCGAGCATGCCGACAGGCTGTTGCGTCGAGGCAAGGAGATGGGCCGCGGCGGCCCGGTGATCGTCGAGATGCTCCAGGGGCCGTGAGGAGAGTCCTGTCAGCGTTGCGACTCGAGGGGTGGGCTTTGGGCTTGCGGGGGTCGAGTGGGGCAGCCCGTTTGGTTGTCGTCCCCCTGTGCCTTGCCGTGTTCCTCGTGCCCGTCGGTGCCGCTCTGGCGCAGCGACGGGAGATCGCGTACCTGGACATCCAGGATCCCTATTCGTCCCGGAAGCCTTTCAAGGACTGCCTGGAGCGGTTGGGGGTGGCTGGGGAGCGGGTGAAGCCGAGCGGCTCGTTCGTGCCGTCCGGCAGTCGTGTGCTCCTCATCGGCTCGTTTGCGACCGGAGACCGGGCCGGCCGCCGCTTCATCCGCAGGAATGCCCACCGGATTCGCGACTTCATCCTCTCGGGGGGAGTGGTCGTGGAGTTCGGCCAGAGTGTTGCGGACGAGTCGGAGCCGCCGTGGTTGCCCGAGCCGCTGGTTGCCCGGCGGTC
>VGRX01000425.1 GCA_016875215.1 Deltaproteobacteria bacterium | reverse complement strand
CTGCTGGAGGTAGGCCACCGCGCTGTTGGTCTGGTCCGTGGCCTTGGAGAGGCGGGCCAGCAGGAGGAGGATCTCGACGTCTCCGGGGTACTTCTCGAGCCCCTTCTTCGCCTTGTCGATGGCGGTGTTGTAGAGCTTGTTGCGTTCGTACACCGTGGAGTGGAGGAGGTAGAACTCTGCGGAGGAGCAACGGTCCCCGCACAGCTCGAGCGCACCCAGTGCCTGCTCGAGCTTCCCCTTGTCGATGTAAATCCGGCAGAGCACCATGAGCAGGTCTTCCGGCTCCTCGACGCCGGTGTTCTTGCCGATGATCGAGTTTTTCATCTCCTCGAGCATGGCCATGAGCTTGTCGGTCAGGCCCTGTTTCTGGTAGAGGGCCGTGAGCACGCGATAGGCACGGATCTGGGTGGGGAAGTTCTTCTCCTTCCTGGCAACGTCGAGCGTCTCCAGCGCGATCTGGACGGCTGCATCCATCTTGTCGTCCGCTGCCAGGTTCTCTGCGTAGTGGAGCCGAGCGGGCAGATGCTGCGGGTACTGCTCGACGATGTCCTTGAGTCGATCGAGGGCCCGGTTGCGCTGGGCCTTGGCCTCCTCCTTCTTTCCTTCTGCCACGAGGCGGGCAGCCCGCTGCATCGCGACCTTGGCATCGAGCAGGCCGGGGTAGAGCTCTCCGGCTTTCTCCGCGATGAGGTCCTTGAGGATCGAGTCGGCCTCGTCGAGCCTGCCCGTCTCGACTGCGAGCCAGGCGCCAAGCACGTTGTCTTCGCGGACGACACGCGGGGTGATCTGGTTCTTCTCGAGAAGTTCAGCCATCTTGCGCGACTTGGTATCCAGGTAGGATCTGAAGGCTGTGGCTGCCTCGGGGTACTTGCCCTCGGAGGCGAGCTCCATGCTCTCCAACCGGACCTTGAACACTGCGTCTGCGTGGGCCTTGCGCAGCCCGTCCAGCCGGGCCTGGAGCGTCTCCTTGTCGTTCCCGGGGATGGAGGCGATTGCGAACTGCTTCGGGAAGAGGAACTTGTACCAGGCGAGGGTCCAGAAGAGCTCCTCATCGACCTCGACCTTGCTCTCTGGGCGGATCTCCGCTTCCTTGAGCAAGGCCTGGATGCGCTCGTCCAGCTCGCCGGTGGAGGCCAGAAGGCGCAGTCCCCACGACCTCTTCTCGTCCTGCTTCTGGGTGACGATCTGCTGCGGCTCGACCTTGCCGTTGCCGAACAGGCTGTCGAGGAAGCCGAGCTCGTAGGCTCCGTACCCGCCGACAGCGAGCACGCCGATGATGACTACGGCGACGAGGGGAGATGCCTTCCTCCGGACGGACCTGGAGCGAGTACCCGTTGCTCCATCAGGCCGGAGATCGGGGCGGGGAAGGGACTCGGTTTCGAGCTTGGGAAGCGCTACATCCACCCCTGCAGCCCCCATGTCCAGCTCGAACATGTCGTCTCCGGCAGCCGCAGGTGCGGCGGCCGCAGGCTTCGACTTCCCTGAGTCCGCTCCAGCCGGAGCGGCAAGGGAATCCAGGTCGTCGAAGGTGATCTCCTCCATGCTGAAGGAATCCCCTGCGGACTTGGGGGCCTCGAACTGTGCACCGGCCATCGACGGCGAATCCACGAAGAAGACCTCGGTCCCCTTCTTCTCCTTGGAGTCGCCCGGAACGTCTTCGAGAAGGCTGGCGAAGTCGATGTCGTCCAGGGTCGGACCGCCGCCGGTCTGCGGCTCGAGGTTGACGGCCTTGCCGGCGGAAAGCCCGAGCGTATCCTGGGGAGCTCCCGTTCCCTTGCTCCGGGAGATCGAGTCGGTCTGGAAGGTGACGGGTGGATCCTCGTGGACGGGCTTTGCGCCTCCCGCTGCGTCGCCGAACTCCCACGGCGGCTCCTGCTCCGGTGAGGTCAGCCCGTCCCCGCCCGGTGACTTGAAGAGTCCGGACTTCTCTTCGAGCGCGAAGATCGAGTCCGGGGCATCCCCGGAAGGTGCGGGCGGGGTGGTAGGCTCGTCCACCTCGAAGGAGAGGGGCTCGCCGGCACCGGCCGGTTTGCCCGGAGACGATATCGGCTGGGAAGCCCCCCCCATGTCGAACGCGCCCAGGTCGGCAAACGGGTCGTCGACGGACGAGGGAGCCTGCGGAGCGAACCTGGCTGAAGCCCGCCCGGGCTGACCGGGCGTCGATTCCTCGAGGAACTCGACACCCGGGGGAGCGACGTCCGGCAACGTCCCTTCCGGCTTGAAGGAATCGTCGTCCAGCGTTGCCTCGTCCGCGTGCGAATCGGGGCTGGTCCTCTTCCAAGCCTCCGTCGGCGGCGGCTCGGGGCTTCTCGGCGAGCGTGTGGCGGCGGGGCGTTGCTCCGCCTGTGCGCCGGGCCTCGATGTCTGCGGGCCGGCAGCGCTGCCGGGGGGGGTCTCGGCCCACACTGAATCGGCCGATGCCCCGTTCCGTTCGCCCACCTTGCTGTAGGTTCCGATCATGGACAGGTCGGATGTGGACAACGGGTCCATGTCGCCCCAACCGTCGGCGGGTTGCTCGGATGAAGGCTCGTTGCCGGGCCCGGACAGGTCCACGCCGAGCTGCGCCTCGAGATCGGATGCCGGAGCGTTCTGACCGCCGACCTCGATGGCTTTGAAACACTTGGGGCAGCGGACCTGGAGCCCCTGCGGCGGGATGCGGTTGTCATCCACGGCGAACTCGCCCTGACAACCTGGACACACCACTTTCATACGCAACCTCCGTTGCGACCTGCGATCACTGCTGCCGGCAGTTCCGGCCTGGGCCGTCGGAGCACGGCTTGACCCGTTCGCCGGTGGCATGTATGGTAACACCCGACCCGGAGGTGGTCAAGGAAACGAGGCCGGACCGCAGGGCTCGTCGCCGGGCCTCACTCCGGCAACCGGGAGCGCGCGCCGCCATGATCGTAGTCGGCACGGCAGGGCACATCGACCACGGGAAGACCACCCTCATCCGGACGCTCACCGGGATCGAGACGGACCGTCTGAAGGAAGAGCAGCAGCGGGGGATCTCCATCGAGCTGGGGTTCGCGTACCTCGACCTGGAGGACGGCAGCCGGGTCGGGCTCATCGACGTGCCCGGGCACGAGAGGTTCGTGCACCACATGATTGCGGGGGCAACGGGGGTCGATCTGGTGCTCCTGGTCGTCGCTGCGGACGAGGGGGTCATGCCCCAGACCCGGGAGCACGTGGCCATCTGCGAGCTGCTCGGGATGCGCCGGGGCATCGTGGTCCTGTCCAAGGTGGACCTGGTCGACGCGGAGTGGCTCGAGCTGGTTCGGGACGACATCCGTGACTACCTGGCCGGGACGTTCCTGGCGGATGCGCCGGTGCTGCCCTTCAGCTCGACCTTTGCGGGAGGTGCTCTCGGGTCCTTCCGGGAGCACCTCTACCGGGAGATCATGGCGCAATCCCGGCAGTTGGAGAAGGCATCTGTCCGGCGTCCGTTCATGATGCCCGTGGACCGGGTGTTCACGGTCAAAGGGTTCGGGACCGTCGTGACCGGCACGGTGCAGAGCGGAGGAATCCGGGTGGGGGACTCGGTCGAGGTCCTTCCCGCCGGGCTCCAGACCAAGGTGCGCCGGCTCGAGATCCACGGCCAGACGGCCGAGGAATCCCGTGCCGGTACCCGGACCGCGGCCAACCTGCCCGACGTCGAGAAGCTCGATGTCGACCGGGGGAACGTGCTCGTGGCCCCGGGCACGATCGTCCCGGTGAGCCGCCTGACCGTCTCGCTGAGTGCGCTCCCCTCGCTCCTGGGCGAGCTGAAGGAACAGTTCAAGGTGCTGTTCCACACCGGATCCGCAATGACCGAAGCATCGGTACGCCTGCTGGACTGCCAGCGGCTGACCGGAGGCGGACGGGCGTTGGCCGCAGTGCGCCTGTCGACACCGCTGGCGGTGCTGCCGGGCAACCGGTACGTGGTGCGCGGGTTCACGACCATGGCCGACTACGGCAAGACCATCGGGGGGGGAACGATCCTCTGGCCCGATTCAGTCAAGGCGGGCGAGACGACGACGG
>VGRX01000424.1 GCA_016875215.1 Deltaproteobacteria bacterium | reverse complement strand
GGGGCGGCGGGGCGGCGGGGGGGCGGGGCGGCGGGGGGGCGGGGCGGCGGGGCAGAACGGCAATAGGACACATAGGACGAATAGGACGAATAGGACGAATAGGACGCCGCCGCCCCAATAGGACGAGAGGCTCCCTCCTACCCGGCGGATCGGGGCGAAGCCCACCGGCCGTCATGTCTTGGCCGACCCGTGGGTGCGGTGCGCCAGCGGCGTGATTAGAACATATCGGGCATGCAGGTGCCGGGCATGCCGGCCATGGCACCTTGGCACTTCTCGCCTTCGGGGCAGTCGTCGTCGGTCTGGCAGCCGCCGGGGTTCATCCCTTCGGGCATGCAGGCACCGAGGTCGCCGAAGCTCTTCATGCACTCCATCTTCTCGGGGCAGTCGGTGTCGCCGTAGCAGAGCCCCATGAGGCAGATACGGCCCTTGGACGCGATGATCTTGCCGCCGGCCGCCTTCTCGTTGCATACGCCGCCGGTGACATCCTTGGGGCAGGAGCCATCTTCACCGCAAGCGGGCATGGCGTAGCAGTCGCCGGGAAGCGGTTTGCCTTCGGCATCTTCTTCTTCCTGGATGCAGACTTCGTTGGCCTCGCAGCCGTCGGTCATGTCGGATTTCCACTCGCAGCCGGCGGGCGGGGGTTCAGCGGCCTCGGTCACGCACGCACCCAACTTGCACACCTGGGGCGAGGTGCAGTCGGAATTCGAAGCGCACCCCGTGGCTTCCTTGAGGGAGCAGTGGCCCTGGTCGAAGAACTCGTCATCCACGCAGTACTGGTCCGCGGCGCAGTCGCCATTGCTCAAGCAGCCGTTGACGCAGATTCCGTTCCAGCAGTACTGGCCGTCAACACACTTCCCGCCGCACATGTCACCACCGCCTCCGCCGCCACCGCCGTTGTTGTCATCGCCGCCGCCGCCGTCGCAACCTGCGAGAGCCAGGAACAATGCCGCAATGATTGTGAAACGGACCTTCTTCATGTCACTGCCTCCTTTCTGTTTGGCAATCCGGAGCCCGCTTCGGGCACCTTCGATGTGGCGCCCTTATACGTCCGCCGAGCCGCTGCATTCAAGACAAATCGCCAGGCACGGAGGGAGGAGCGTTCAGAGGGGGCGACCGCTGCGGAACGGCGGGTTCGCTGCTCGTGGTGGTGTCCACCCTGGCTCTCGGCCATTGCGGCAAGCCCTTCGACGAAGTGGACATGAGTCACGTCTCCCTTGTCCAATGCGACGCGAGCCTCGGTCACGAACGCAATCTGCCGATAATTCTTGACTTTCGGTTGCGCCGTAGTACACGTTTCGACTCTGTACCCCCGGACGCAATCCGGGGCTGAATCCAGGCGTTTCGGGATCTTGAACCCTTGAATCACATTGGAGGAAACGGATGGAGCTTCTCGAGAAGGCAAGAGCGACGTTGATGGGACGTGACCTGCTGTGCACCCAGGACTGGAAGAAGGAAGAGCTCGACCTCATCCTCGACCTGGCCCGCGACATGCAGAAGGAGCGCTGGACCGGCAAGTACTTCGACGTGCTCAAGAACCGGACCTACTTCATGTTCTTCTACAACCCGTCCGTGCGCACGCGGCAGTCGTTCGAATGTGCGGCCACCGAGCTCGGCGGCCATGCCCAGTTCCTGGAGCCGGGCACCATGCGCCTCAAGACGGCCAAGACCGCCGGAGAGACCGTCGAGGACGCTGCCAAGGTCATGAGCCGCTACGCTGCCGGCATGGGCATCCGCATCCTCGAGGACAAGGTACCCGAGTACGGCGCCGGCTGGAGCCTGCTCAAGGAATACGCCCTCCACTCCGACATCCCGATCTCCTCGATGGCCGACGACCGGTTCCACCCGTTCCAGGGCCTTGCCGACACCATGGGCATGCAGAAGCACCTCGGGATGAACCTCAAGGGCAAGAAGGCCCTGCTCGCCTGGGGACACGGGGCGCTGTGCCGCTCCTGGTGCTCGGTGCAGGAGTTCGCGCTGATGGCCTCCCGGTACGGCATGGATCTGACCATCGCCCACCCCGAGGGGTATGACCTGGATCCCGAGGTCATCGGCTGGGTCAAGGACAACTGCAAGCAGAACGGCAGCGAGTTCGCGATCACGCACGACCCGGTGGCCGGCTACGAAGGCGCACAGGTCGTGTATGCGCGCAACTGGATGAGCCCGCAGGCCTACGTCAACGGCGAGATTCAGAAGAAGGCCGAGATCGAGAAGGCCATGCAGTTCCCCAAGTGGATCTGCTGCGAAGACTACATGAAGCGCGGCAACAACGCCCTGTTCACGCACCCCATGCCCATCGACCGCGGCCAGGAAGTCTCGGACGACGTGGCCTCGGGCAAGCGCTCGATCATCTACGACGTGGCCGAGAATCGGCTGCACGTCCAGAAGGCCTACATGGCCGCCACGATGAAGTAGGGAGGCATATCCACATGGCAAAGAAGCTCGCAGTCATCGCGATCGGGGGGAACTCCCTGATCAAGGATTCCAAGCACCAGACGGTGGAAGACCAGTACGTCGCCACCCACGAGACCTGCGTCTACATCGCGGACCTCATCCAGGAAGGCTGGAACGTCATCGTCACGCACGGCAACGGGCCGCAGGTCGGCTTCATCCTGCTGCGCTCCGACCTGTCCAAGACCAAGCTCCACGAAGTCCCGTTGGACTCGTGCGGGGCGGATACGCAGGGGGCCATCGGCTACCACATCCAGCAGAACCTCCAGAACGAGTTCCACAGGCGCGGCATCAGCAAGGTCTGCACCACGGTCGTGACCCAGGTCGTGGTGGACAAGGACGACCCGTCCTTCAAGAAGCCGAACAAGCCGATCGGGCCGTTCTACAACGAGGAAGAGGCGAAGAAGTACGAGGCCGAGAAGGGGTGGTCCGTGTCCGAGGACGCCGGCCGCGGTTGGCGCCGCGTGGTTGCCTCTCCCAATCCCCTGCGCATCGTCGAGCTCGACGCCATCAAGCTGCTGGTCCACGCCGGCGCGGCCGTGGTCGCAGTGGGCGGCGGCGGCATTCCCGTAATCGAGGACAAGGGCAAGCTCATCGGCACCGCAGCGGTCATCGACAAAGACCGCGCTTCGGCCCTGCTCGCCCTCAACCTCGAGGCCAGCCACTTCATCATCTCGACCGCGGTCGAGAAGGTATCGCTCAACTTCGGCAAGCCCGACCAGAAGGACATCGACAAGATGACCATGGCCGAGGCGAAGCAGTACATGGCCGATGGGCACTTCAAGCCCGGCTCCATGAAGCCCAAGATCGAGGCGGCGATCAATTTCCTCGAGTCCGGCGGCGAGGCCGTGATCATCACCTCTCCCGAGAAGCTGCTCGACGCTGTCCACGGGAAGACCGGAACCCTGCTCACACGGTGAGACGAGCAGTGAGCGGTGGGCCTGAGGCTCCCGGTGCACCTGCACCTGCTGTCGGCACGGCTCCATCCCGGCCCGGAGCATCGGCGACTCGTTGCGCAGTGCCGTCCCGGTAATTTGCAAACAGAGGGGGGGGTGGATACACTTGTGGCGGCTCGGGGCCTCATGTGTCGGCCCCGCGACATCGACTTTGTGGAGGTCAAGACGCAGATGGTACGGAGGATGCAGACGACGGGCCTGTTGGCAGCGGCAGCCGCCGTGCTGCTGAGCACTGGACCGGTGTCCGCCGGCAATGCGCCGCCCGCTCCGCCTCCGGTCGAGCTCATCGTGACCGAGCTCTGTCCTGCGCCGGCGCCGACCGTGGATTCGACGATGGGGCAGTGGATCGAGGTCTACAATCCGACCGACACGCCTGCGTCGCTGGCCGGCCTCCTCCTCACGGTCGAGGGGGGAGTTGACTACGAGGCCCAATACCAGGTGGAGCCGGTCGACGGTCCCATGGTCCCGGCACACGGCTTCGCTGTCCTGGGAGGAACGAAGGCCATCGCGCTCAACGGAGGGATTGCCGTGGACGTGGCCTGGGGGGAGGCACTGGCCCTTCCGAAGCAGGGAAAGGTCGTGCTTTCGACCGGGGACGACGTCCTGGACGTGGT
>VGRX01000423.1 GCA_016875215.1 Deltaproteobacteria bacterium | reverse complement strand
TGGATCGTACGTTGTCGCTGGCGCAGATCGAAGTGCGGGATCGGACGGTAGGGCAGAAGTCGTTGTTCGGCCCTGGCGGGCTTGGTGCGAGGAAGAAGAAGGGGCCGGGGGTAGGAAGTCCGGGGCCGGGAGGGGGCGGAAGGCCGGTTCTCGACAAGCAGACGCTGTTCAACGAGAAGGATGCGCTCGGGTTCTACCTGTCGGGGCATCCGCTGGACCGGTACGGGGAGCTTCCGTCGACGGTGGCGACGTGTCCGCTCTCGTCGTTGGCGGAGCTGGGTCACGGCAAGTCGGTGAGCTTGGTGGGGGTCGTGTCGGGGCTCGTGGAGAAGAAGGAGAAGCGGGGGGACGGGCGGATGGCGCGGTTCGTGCTGGAGGACCCGTCGGGGATGGTATCGGTGATGGCCTTCTCCCGGGTGTACGAGGCCTCGCAGGAGCTGCTGGCCGGGCAAGACCCGGTGCTGGTGAAGGGGACGCTGCTCGTGGAGGAGCAGGGAGATGCCGTGAACGTCCTGGTGAGGGCGGAATCGGTGCATGCGTTTTCGAGCGCTGCGGAGAAGCTGATCCGCTGGGTGAAGGTGCGGATGGACGGGCACACGACGAGTCGGGAGCGACTGCACGAGCTGTGGAGCGCGGTGCAGGAGCATCCGGGGGCGGTGCCGATATGCCTGGAGCTGGTGGTACCGGGCAAGGGGAGCATACAGGTGGAGCCGCGGGCGGGCACGGGGGTATCGCTGAAGGACGAGGCGGTCCAGGCGCTGTGCCGGGTGGCCGGTGCGGAGTCGGTGCATTTCGTTCCCGGAGGGCTGTCCGGACGGTGATGGTGGGGGATTCGGGGACCGTTTGCCAGGTGCAGTTCGTTGCCGGTCGGTTTGGGGCTTGCATTGCCGGCCGGCAGACGCTATAGTGAGTTCGGTTGGTTCCTGCCTTTCGCTGCGGTGATCAGTTGGTCGAAGCGATGCAAAAACCTGAGAGCGAGTAGACGCAAGCGGTCGAGGACTACATGCCATCGAATTGTGCGAATTGCGGCGTCGGCTTCTCCGTGGAACCGGAAGAGACGGAGTGGCTGGCTGCGAATGGGAAGGACGGTCCGTCGCTGTGCCCGCGATGCCGGGCGTTCAAGACGGGACTGCAGGACGAGTCGATCACCTGCACGGTGTGCGGAAGGGTGTTCATCTTCCCCCGTGAGCTCCGGTTGTTCTCGCGCATGTTCAGTTGGCCGAGGCCGAGGCGATGCCTGGGCGGTTGCAAGCGGCAGGGGCCGCCGTTGACCGAGGTCGAGTCGCACATGGCGGACTTCCTGAGGCGGATGCGGACGGCTCGGCGGACTGCGGGGCTGTCGCGTTTTGCATTGCAGAACGTGGCGTCCTCCTCGCTGACACAGCGGCCTCCGGCGCTCCGCTCGGAGGATTCGGGCGGGGCTCCGCAGCTGGGCGGCTCGCTGGCCCAGGCCCTCAAGGAGTTCCAGGAGAAGAAACGCCGTCGGCAGTAGTCCTTCGTCCCCGGATGAACAGATCGTTGTAGTTCGCCCCATTCTGGTTAAAATAGGCAGCGGTTCGTGTGACGGGGGTGCCAATTGAGAACCTTGATTCCGTTCGGTATGGCCTGCGCGTTGCTGTGGTGCTGCAGCTCCGACCCGAGGACGCAGGAGAAGGACCTGGCTGACCAGGTGGACGGCGTTGCGGGGGAGACGACGGAGACGGTGCTGCCGACATCGTGCGAAGGGATGGAAGGGGAACCGTGCTCCGACGGGGATCCGTGCCACCCCGGGGCGGGGGTGTGTGTTGCCGGGGAGTGCGTGTACGAGGGGGAGACGACCCAGTGCGACGAGCCTCCGGACGGGTGTTCGGCGAACGGACGCTGCAATCCGGAGGGGGGGTGTTTCTGGGATCTGGCGGATGGCTGGTGCCGGATCGAGGGGGAGTGCGTGGCCGGAGGGGAGTCGGCACCTTCGGATCCGTGTTGGGCCTGTGTTCCGGATGTGGATCGGGGGGGCTGGTCTCCCGTGTCGGGCCCGTCCTGCGAGCCTCCGGAGAATCCGTGCACGGACCAGGGCAAGTGCGAGCAGGGGTTCTGCCTGGCCGTGGCGGGTGCTACGGAGTGTGCAGCGGACTCCGACTGCGTGAAGAAGGACGACGGGGACCGGTGCAATGGCATCTACCGTTGCCAGTCGTGTGAGTGTGCGTTCGACGAGAGCTCGGTGGTGACGTGCCCCGAGGAGGGGAACACCGCGTGCGCCCAGTCGACCTGCAACCCGAACACGGGCAAGTGTTCGATGCAGGTGGCTGAAAACGGGAGCGAATGTGACGACGGGGATCCGTGCACGAACGGTGATGTCTGCGTGGGCGGGGAGTGCCAGTCGGGCTCGACCGAGCCGCCGACGTGGGAGAAGGGGGGCAAGTCGGATCTGGCGTACTTGACGTCGGTTCGGGTGATCGGCGGGACTCCGCCGGCGTTGTACGCTGTGGGCGCCGGCGGCGTGGTCTACTCGAGCCAGGACATGGGGCAGTCGTTCCAGTCGAGCGATCTCCTGGCAGACGGCGGGGTGCCCGGCGACTGGCTGTTCGTCAGTGGGGGGACGCCGCGGTCGATCCTGGCCATCTTCGGCAATGCGCTGTTCGTGTCGACGGATTCGGGGCTGAGCTACGAGAAGAAGCTCACGGGGTGCATGGCACTGGCGCAGGCCTCGGCGTCGACCGCGGAGATGCCGACCTACGTGGCTGCATGCCAGGGGGCGCTCTACGCTTCCCAGGACAAGGGGGCGACGTGGGCGTTCCTTCCCGGAAGCCACCTGCCGAATGGTGCGCAGGTGACCGGGTTCTCGTGCAAGGACACGCAGCTCGTGTTCATCGGAACCCGTGGGGAGGATGCCGCGGGCCGGGGGTACTTGTATCGGACGCAGGACGGGGGGAGCTCCTGGTCCCAGGTGGATCCGCCGGACCGGCCGAACCAGGCCTACGTGTCGCATCGCGGTCTGCTGATGACGCCGCAGTCGCCCGACCGACTGTTCGTGGGGTACTCGAACATCCAGAGCAAGCCGTTCGAGGGGGGGACGTTTGCGCTGTTCCGCTCCGAGGACGGCGGCAGCAGCTTCATGGCATTGAATCCGAACTTCTCGGGCGGTGGGGCGGCGTACGTGCCGCTGGCGCTCGATTCGATCGGCCGGCTGATCCTCGGAGTGGACTCGCACCTGAGCCGGGGAGGCAGTTTCGGGACCGGACCGTGGGGCCAGATTCCGGACCCGACGCCGCCGGGGACGATCCTGCTGCACTCGGTGCACAGCGTTGCCGTGCACCCGGTCAACGACTTCACGTTCTTCGTGCCGGCGTACGAGGGGCTGGCGATGGCGTCGGATCTGGGAGCCAAGTGGGGGCTCCTGAACAAGGGGCTGGACGGCGTGCAGCTCGCGGTGATGGCTCGCTGCGGTGACGGGAAGACGATCTACGGGCAGGACCGGCTGAGCCGGGCGGTGGTCCGCTCCGTGGACGGGGGGGCGACGTTCGCCCGGCTTGCGGGGCCGCCGGAGGCCGCAGGGAAGGAATACGCGGCGGCAGCCTGCTCGCCGACGAACGCGGCAGCCGCCTGGTTCTTCGGTGCCGGTGGTGCGGTGCTGTCGACCAAGAACGGGGGGCAGCTCTTCACGCTGGCGGATGAGAAGACCGGCCTTGTCCTCGGGGGCCCGCAGCGGCTGGGACTGTCTGGCGCGTCTCCGGGGCAGCTCTTCCTGGCGCGCCAGGGGCTGGGGTTGTTCCGCTCCGAGGACGGAGCCAACCCGGCGGGTTCCGGGTTCAAGGCCACGGGACCGGCCGAGGCCTACATCAGCTCGGTGCTGGCGGATCCGTTCGAGCAGGGGCGTGTGTACGTAGGAACGAGGGCGGTACCGCCCAAGAACGAGGCGCGGCTCTACACCTGTTCGGACCTGGGCGGGAACTGCTCGCTGAAGATGACCGTGCAGGTCGACCAGGCGGGGGCGGGCCAGGCAGGGTTCGACCTGTTTGCGGACACCGGGTTCCCGGGGCGGGG
>VGRX01000422.1 GCA_016875215.1 Deltaproteobacteria bacterium | reverse complement strand
CCTGGTGCGGGACGCCCGGGCCCTGTTCGGCGGCCGCTTCTTTGCCCGGGCCGGCGAGACCGCCTCCCGTGCCCTCGATCGCTCGAAGAGCCCTCTGACTCTCGAGCTGGCAGCGCTCACGCTCGCGTACGCGGGAAAATGGAATGAAGCGGCAACCGCCCACCAGGCGCTGGCCACCTCCAAGGACGCCGGGGCCGCAGAGGCAACCGCTCGCTCCTCGCACTCTCCGCTGGTGCGCGAGGCGCTCCTGCGGTCCCTCGACATCGGTCACGACAAGACCCTCTCGTTCAAGGCGGCGAAGAGCTTCGAAGGCACCACCGTGTGGGTCAAGATCAAGGATGCTGCGGGGCGGAACATCGCCATATTCAAGCCGACCAACGGAAACACCTACCACCGGGGGGAGGTGTTCACCTACCAGATGGCCAAGCTGCTGGGTATCGAGGAGATGTACCCGGTGACGATCCTGTACACGCTGGATGCTGCCGGCTGCAGGAAGCTCGAGGACGCGCTCGGCGAGACCGCATACAAGGGGGCCAAGGAAGGGAACCGCAAGACCGTGCTGCAGAAGTGCAGGAAGGGACAGCTCGAGGGGGCGGTCAAGGAGTGGGTGCTCGATTTCCAGTTCTTCCAGGCCATCGGCAAGTCGGAGCGACTCAAGAAGTCCGCACTGTTCCGTCACCTGACCCGCGATGGAGCGTTTCCGGAGCCGGAAAAGACGCTCAAGGCCACGACCAAGACCCGCCTCTACAAGCCGGACAACTGCAAGTCCGCCACCTACACGGGGGCCCTGGAGCTGACCGGACTGGCCCGGGATCTCAGCGACCTGCTCGTCATGGACGTGCTGAATGCCAACGAGGACCGCTTCCCGGGGGCGAACGTCCACTTCAAGTCGCTCGGAACCGCCCGGGAAGTCAAGCCGTGCGAGTTCGATTTCGGTCCGTCACGCCTCTACTCCCTGGACAACGGCGCCACGTTCAAGGGGACCTACTCCAATGGGTTCGTCGACTTCACCAAGCGGCTGAAGCCCACGCGCTTCAACCGCCGGACCTACTACCGGCTCCGCGCCATCGCGGACTACGTGGATGCCAAGCGCCCGATCCCCTTCTGCCTCTCCACCTGGGGAATCCGCACCCGGGAGGAGCTGACCGCTTTCCTGGCACTGGACCAGGGGGACGAACACCCGAGGAGGAAGGTGCCCTTTTCCCTCTTCGATTCGAACCTCAGGGCGGTCCTCAAGGTCATGCGGAAGCTCGACGGGGACTCGAACGCATGGTTCAGATAGGGCGAATCAAGGGGGAGACCGCCGCAGCCCAGGGGGAGCCGGCCATCCAGGCCGTCCGCCGCATTGCGGAGCTGTCCCAGCGCCAGGCCCGGGTGCTCTTCGAGACGGGCAAGGTGTTCGTGGGGACATCGCCCTGCCTCGACTGGAAACGAAAGCTCGACGCCGGGGCCGTGGTCTCGGTGGATACCGACCGCCGCCGTCCGGCCCGACAGCCCGGGCTCGACCCGTCCCGTGTGCTCGAGGTCTCCCGTTCGCTGGTGGTGGTGGACAAGCCGCCCCTTCTCGTCTCCGTGCCGCCGACGAAGACCGGTGAGCCGACCGTGCTCGACCTCCTCGCTGAGCAGCTTGCGTCCTGCCCCGGCTCTCCGCGGCCGGTTCCGCTGCATCGCCTCGACCGGGAGACCTCCGGGCTCATGCTGTTCGGCCTTGCGGGCGCGGACCTGTCCTCGTTGCGCCGCCAGTTCGAGCTGCATGAAGTCGAGCGGGAGTACTACGCTGTGGTGGCAGGCAGGCCGGACCCGATGACGCTGGCGGAGGACATCGATGTCACCCGCTCGCGGTTCGGCGGCCCTGCCACGAGCCGATACGCGGTGACCGAGGTGGAACCGGTACAGCAGTCCGGTCCGGTGACCCTGGTGCGCTGCCGTCCACGCACGGGCAGGTTCCACCAGATCCGCATCCAGCTCGCGGCGGCCGGACACCCGCTGCTGGGGGAGAGGGAGCATCGGCCCGACGGCTACCGCCCGCCCATACATGCACCGCGACTGGCGCTCCAGTCCTTCCGCCTGACCTTCCACCACCCGGACCTCGGGCGGAATGCAACCTACGAGCTGCCGGTCGACCCCTACCTCCAGGAGCTCGTCCGGAAAGGAGCCGAAGCATGGGACTCCTGAGTCACACCCCGGATCGTCCGCTCAACACGACGATGTCTAGGAGCCTGTTGCGAATAGCCTCCTGCTGCGGAAGAGCGGCCATGACGAAGCGGCCGGGTCACGCACACAGGCCATCTGCGGGGCTCGTCGGGGCCCTCGCACTGGCCGTGGCCATCCTGCCGGGAACAGCCGTTCCGGCCGCCCCTCCGGCAGACCCACCTCGGCAGGAGGATGCCGGACATCCCGGGCTGGACATCCCGCAGCTCGACGCCAAGGAGCGCACCGCGCTCGCCCAGGCCTATGTCGAGCTGGCCGAGGACGGCTTCCCGGGCCCGGGCATCCGCGACTTCCCGCAGGTCGTCCTGTCCACGGCGCTGACCATGCTCGATTCGATTCCGGAATCGGAGCGGATGAGCGGGCATCGAGACGTGCTGCTTCGCGGTTGCCTGGCCCTTGCCCGGCAGCAGCGGGTGGCGGCACTGCGGCTCGCAGAGGGAGGGAGCGGTGCACAAGACGGGACAGGCGGTGAGCCATGGCTGCAGCAATGCCTCCACCTTGCGGCTGCCGTGGCAGCGACTGAGCCGGCCTGGTGCGCCGCTGCAGCCATCCGGGCAGCGACGGGGCCACTGACTCCGGCCGAACTCCGGCTGGTTCCGACCCGATGCCAACCGGCCGATTCCGCCGCGATCCTCGCGGACCTGGCCCTGCGTGGAGGGGAGCTGGACCGGATCAACCTGCTGCTGCCTGACGTGGAGGGAAGCTGGTTCCAGCGCCAGTATGGAGTCGCACTCGGTGCCGCTGCCCGGAATGCGCGACGTCAGCTCCGGCTGGACCGCAAGTGCGACAAGCACCGTGACTGCGCTGCCTGCCGGGCCGTGGCCGTGCGGCACTTCCTCGAGGGAAACGAGGCGGCCGGCCTCGAGGCCGTCGAGGGACTCCTGTCCCGGAAGCCGACTCCGTGTACCCGAGAGGCCGCGACGCTCCTCGCCTGGCGCCAGGACTGGGAGAACCTCGACCGCCTGGTGCCGGAGGAACGGGTAAGGAAGCTGATCGAAGTTGCTTCGGGCAGCCTCTTAACGGCCGCCCCGTGGTGGCAGCGCCTGAAGCTGTACAGGACGCTGACGTCGGCTGCTGCTCCGGAAGGAACCCCGGCCGAATCCGGTGTTCTCTCCGGCTTGCTTGCCGCTGCATGCGAGGATGTCGGGAGTTGCGTGCTCCTCCGGACCGCGGCCGAAGGGCTGCTGCGCTCGGCCCGGGTCTATTCCGGAGCCATGCCGGCCGAAGAGCTGACGGACTGGATCCACCGTACGTCTTCGACCCCCGAGGTCCTGTCCGCCGGGGCCGAGACCATGGCTGCCCTCCTCACATTGCTCTCGCCGGTGGGCGCCGATGAGAACACGGACCTCGTCCTCGACCGCTTCCTCTCGCACCCCGCGAACGCCGGCTCGTGCGGCATCGCGGAAACGGCAGCGGTGGAGCTGCTGGTCACGGCCGTCCGGAATCGAGACGTGACTCGCCTCCAGAAGGCCCGGGTCATGCTGGAGAGGGCGCTGGGGAGCTGCACGGACGACACCCCGCGTCGCATCCGCATCGAGTATCTCATGGTCATGGCCCGCTTCGCCGACGCCCGCTTCGCCGGAGAATTCCAGGAGGGGCTCCTCGGCCTGAAGAACCAGCTCGAGGTGCTGCTGGCTCAGAAGAGCAGGATCATGGAGCCGTCGCTGCGTGGGGAGGCCTCCCTGAACTACCTGGCTGCCCTGGTGAGGCTTCGGAATCCGAGCGCTCCCGAGCTTGACAGCCGGCTGCACGAGGCCGTCGACCGCGACGTGCCCTATTACCTCCTGTGGGTGCAGCGGCTGCTCGGCGAGCGCCTCCTGGGG
>VGRX01000421.1 GCA_016875215.1 Deltaproteobacteria bacterium | reverse complement strand
AAAAGAGACGCCCGGGCTGATCACCTCGAGCCTGACGCATCGAATCTGGTCAATGTGTTGAGGACGCTCCGGGGAACACCGACGTACGATGCCATCATCGAGGATGTCCGGGTTCTTCTGGACATGGTCGAGGGGATCGACACCAGCGTGGAGAAAGGACGAGTCATCCTGATGCTCAAGGAACGGCCTTTCGACGACCCGGTCGAGGCCCTGTCCGCCTCGGACGGCACGTTGCGTCTGCTTGCACTGCTGACCGCACTTCACCTCATGCCTGAGCACGGGCTGCTGTGCGTGGAGGAGATCGAGCACGGGTTGCACCCGCACATCTTCGGCCCTCTGTTGGACATCGTTCGCCAGCGTTGCCCGGCCGAGGGCGCAAGGCAGATCGTGGTTACCACTCACTCGCCGGACCTTCTTGATGCCGCCCAGACGAACGAAGTGGTGGTAGTGGACCGTACTGACGGCCGCACGACTCTCTCACGCCTTCGAGACAGAGACTTGGCCAAGTGGCGCAAGGAATTCCGCCTGGGAGAGCTCTGGAGAATGCGGCAGCTCGGAGGGGTCTGATAGTGGCAACGACAGCCCAGAAGTGGAAAGTCGTCGTCGTCGTAGAAGACGATACGGATGGGAAGGCTCTGGCCGAGCTTGTTCGAAGGTCCGGGCTTCCGATTGCTCTGGATTGGCTGCCCGCCAATGGTATCGGCAACATCAAGAGGAAGGGGGGCAGGCTTATCCAGTTGGCTCGGTCGCGTTTCGGGGCAGGGGCGGGTTGCGTGGCCGTGCTCGTAGACCGTGACGGCAAGGATGCCCGCAAGGCGGAGCCGCACAGGACGATTCGTCGCGATTGTGCAAGCCATGGAGCGGCGTATGTTGAGGCCGTGGAATCACTGGAAGCCTGGTTCCTGGCGGATCCTGCGATAGCGGAATGGCTGGGACTGAAGCAGCACGGCAGCGTGGATGCGGTGAAGGACCCGAAGCAGGTGGTCGCAGCGGCCTTTTACAAGCAGACCAGGCGGACCTACCAGAGGCGTCGTTCCCGCCAGCAGGTGGCTCAGCACGCGTCGGGAATCGAGCCGATGCAGAGCACATCGTGGAGGAATGCTCTTGCACTCCTGCAGCCATGCCTGACCGGTGCGAAGGGCCGTTGAGCCGGCCCGAAGTGACCCCCATCAGGGTAGTTTCTGGCGAGGTTCGGGAATGCAGTCAGGATGCGTAGTTCCCCCCCAACACCACCCGGAGCGCAAGCGCGTGCCCTACGTAGCCTTGGCGGAGTAGGGACGGGCCGCGCTGCGCCCCCTCAGCCGTGGGGCTGTCCGCACGCAGCCGGCACAACCGTCTCAGGCTTGTGTTGTGCGCCGCGCCCCCTCGGCCGTGGGGCTGTCCGCACGCAGCCGGCACAACCGTCTCAGGCTTGTGGTGTGCGCCGCGTCCCCTCGGCCGTGGGGCTGTCCGCACACTCGGCCATGTGGGATTGCATCAGGCGTGTATCGCGTGACCGAACGCGGCCAGCACCGCCTCGGGGACCGCTTCGCTGAGGGTAGGGTGGGGGTGGACGGTGCGGACCAGGTCTTCCCAGCGCGCACCGAGCGTCCGTCCAAGGGCGAAGGGTTGGATCATCTCGGTGGCTTCGCCGCCCACCACGTGGAGCCCGAGCAGGACGCCATCCGCGGCCCGGACAATCGCCTTGACCAGCCCCTCGGGTTCCCCCATGGCCAGGGCCTTTCCGTTGGCCCGGAAGTGGAACCGGCCCACCTTCGTCTCGATCCCACGCTCCGCGGCCTGCCGTTCGGTCAGGCCTACCGACGCGACCTGCGGTCTGCAGTAGGTACACGCCGGCATGTTGTCGTAGTCGATGGGATGGACCGGCAAGCCGGCAATGTGCTCCACCGCGAGCACCCCTTCAGCGGAGGCAGCATGCGCAAGGCACGGCTGGCCCGCGACGTCGCCGATGGCGTAGATGCGGGGGGCCGTCGTCCGGCCGACCTCGTCGGTCACGATGAACCCCCTCTCGGTGGCGATCCCGAGCTCCTCGAGGCCGAGCCCCTCGCTGTTGGGTTGCACCCCCACGGCGAGGAGCACGCAGGCCACTTCCGCACTCTCGGCCTTTCCCTTGCGGGTGTAGCGGACACCGACCGAGCCTGGGCCGACATCCAGGCCGTCGATGGTGGCGGAAGTCAGTACGGTCATGCCGCGCTTCTTGAATGATTTCTCAAGGTCACGTGATATCTCTTCATCTCCCGCTGGAAGCAGGGACGGAAGCATCTCGAACAGCAGCACCCGCACTCCGAACGCGTGGAAGAGGTGGGCGAACTCCACGCCGATGGAGCCGCCGCCGATGATGGCGATGCTCTCGGGAAGTTGCTCCAGGACCATGGCCTCGCGGGCACTGATCACCCGTTGCCGGTCCAGTCGCAGATTGGGAAACTCCCGAGTTCTTGCTCCGGTTGCCAGGATGATGTCGGCCGATTCCAGCCGTTTTGCGGAACCGTCGGCCGCAGTCACCTCGATCGCCCCGGGGCCGACCAGTCGAGCCGTGCCCGATACCACGTCCACGCGGTTCTTCTTGAGCAGGAACCCCACCCCCTGAGACAGCCTGGCTGCCACCTCCCGGCTGCGCTTCACCACCCGCTGCCAGTCCGGTTTGACCCCGGCCACCTCGATTCCGAACTCGTCCGCCCCCGCCGCAAGCTGCAGCACCTCAGCGCTCCTCAGCAGCGCCTTGGTCGGAATGCATCCCCAGTTCAGGCAGATGCCACCCAGTGCGTCCTTCTCGACGAGCGTGACCTTGCGCCCGAGCTGCGCGGCCCGGATCGCTGCGACGTAGCCGCCCGGCCCGCCGCCGACGACGACAAGGTCAGCGTGCGACGACATTCCATTCATCGGCTCTCCCCTCCGTTCGGAGAGGCCGCAGGGCCGGCGGGTACCGGCGCCGGCGCGGCAACTCCCCCCTCTTCCCCTCTCGGGGTTGCGTCCGCAGGTGGTGAGGACGGCATGTGTGCGATCGTCCACCCGACCCGGATCCCGCCGGCCAGTGCAAGGGCGGACCAGGCGGCCGTCTCGAACCATTCCCCGAACAGGGCTGCCCCGATGGCAAACGTCAGCCCGAACGCCAGGGCCAGCCCTGAAACCCAGTCGAGGAGGAACTTCCAGGACAGGACCCGGTCCGGCGTCCGGGTGACCTCGCGCGGCAGGACGCCCCAGAAGCCTCCCGGGCGCACCCTGCGATAGAAGCGCTCCAGGACCTCGACCGGGACCGGCCGCGACAGGAACGTGGCAGCGAGCCAGGCAGCGATGGTCACCGGGACGACGCAGAATGCCTTGATGTGCAGCGGCATCTCGGCCAGCGGGAAGCCGAAAACGACCCGATCGGGCCAGGCCGCCGTGAGGATGAGATTGGCAAACGCCAGCACAGCGGACGAGGCCAGCGCGGCGATCTCCGAGACCGCGGTGATCCGCCACCAGAACCAGCGCAGCATCAGCACGAGCCCCAGACCGGAGCCCATCAGGAACGCAAACTCCCATGCCGCGGAGATCGAGGTGATGAACGAGGCGGTCACACCGCCTCCCACCATCAGCAGCGCCACCAGCACCCGAGTCACCCGGACGTAGTGCGCAGGCGGGGCTTCCTTGCGCACAAACCGCTGGTACACGTCGGTCATGAGGTAGGAGGCCCCCCAGTTGAGGTGCGTGCCGATGGTGCTCATGAAGGCCGCCAGGAACGAGGTCACGAGCAACCCCTTGAACCCCACCCCCAGGTACGTGTTCATCACGAGGGGGTAGGCCCCGGTATCCCCCTGCGGGGTCCCGGTCAGCGTCGGGAAGAGCACCAGCGAGACCAGAGCGACCACGATCCACGGCCACCCGCGCACCATGTTCAGCACGGCGAAGTAGAGGGTGGCCAGCACCGAGTGACGCTCGTTCCGGCACGACGACATGCGCTGGATGATGTAGCCGCCCCCGTCCGCATGCGGATGGGCCCACCACATCACCAGCAGGAACAGCAGCATCGCCACAAACGGCCCCCCAAGCTCGCCACC
>VGRX01000420.1 GCA_016875215.1 Deltaproteobacteria bacterium | reverse complement strand
GGCGCTCGTGGGCCAGACCGGAGGGCTGGTCGCCGCGTGGTTCACGCGGGACACGATCGGCCGTGACATGGGGCAGATCGGCTACATGAACCTGGCCGGCGCGGTCGGGACGTTCGGTGGGCTCGGTGCAGCGAACCTCGTGGAGAATCCGGAATCGAACCTGGTGTCGGGGCTTGCCATTGGAGGGGGGACCGCCGGGTTGCTTCTTTCCGGGATACTGGCCCCGGAGCTGCGGTTCTCCAGGCAGGATGTCCTGCAATCGCTCAGCACGGTCTGGATGAGCGGCTGGACCGGAGGGTGCCTGGCGCTCGCAGCCCTGCCGGAGTTCGAGTTCGAGGGGGGGGAAGATCGGGCGCAGAAGGCGTTCGGCGGGGGGTTCCTTGGGGCCGCTGCAGGCTTCACCGCGGCTTCGTTCCTGAGCGCCTACACCGAGGCCGACCCGGGAATGATGGGCTACCTGAACCTCTCCTTCATCGCAGGCAATTCGCTGGGCCTGGGCATCTCGCTGCAGGCGGACGAGGATTCCGAGCGTGCCAACGCAGCCTGGATGGCTGCGGGCGGCGTGGCGGGACTGGCGGTCGCAGGGCTTTCGGCGGGCGAGCTTCGCTTCTCGAGGAAGGACGTGTTCGAGACCGCGGTCGCCACGGGGCTGGGTGGCTGGACCGGCTACCTCGCGGCGGACGCGCTCCACGGAGAGGGAAGCGACGACCGGGGGGCCGGGGGGGGGATGCTCATCGGCGGGGCAGCCGGATTTGCGGTCGGCTCGGCCATCGCAGCCCACAGCGAGGCTGAGCCGGCCGTCGTCGGCCGGACGCTCCTGGGCTTCGGTACCGGGACGCTCTTCGGAGCGGGGCTGGGGCTGTCGATCCCCGACCTCGAAGACCGGTGGACCCAGGCCATGATGCTGGGGGGAGGATGGGCCGGTCTGGGCACCATGCTGGCCGTGGAAGACCACACTCGGTACAGCGGGGGCGACATGGCCCTGATCGGCCTGGGAGCGGCCTGGGGCACGTGGCAAGGGATCTCGATCCGCCAGGCTGCGGAGAGTGACGAGGACCGGAGCCTCGGAGGGGCGCTGCTCCTTGGGATGTCATCCGGCGCGATGGCGTCCATGGCCCTGTCCCAGCTCATCGACGTGAGTCCCGGCACGGTCGGGAGGGCCGCCACCGGAGGCGTCGAAGGGACGATCATCGGCCACGGCCTGGGGCTGCTCATCCCGGAGTTCGACGACACAGGCGTATGGACCGCATCCATGATCTCGGGGTGGTCCCTTCTGCTGGCCAAGGGGTTCCTGGTTCCGCCGGCCGATTTCACGGGCGGGGACTATGCAGCGGTGGTCGCCGGAGCGACGTGGGGCCTGGGGCAGGCAGCGTTGATCGGCCACTCGGCCGGGCTGGACGGCGATCGCTACGACGGTGCGATGTGGCTGGGGCTCGGACTCGGGCTCGTGACCGGCGAGGCATTCGCCAGGGTTGCGGACTTGAGGTTCTCGGACGTGCTGTTCACCGAGCTGTCGGGTTATGCCGGGTGCGGCCTCGGGGCCGGGACCGCTCTGCTGCTGGAGGAGGACTCAGAGACGGTTGCGGCCGCCACGTCGATTGCCGGCTGGGGTGCGACGATAGCGACCGCCCTCGTGGCGGACCGCCTGCAGTTCCGGGGCAACGATACCTGGGAGTACCTGATGGCGCAGGGGTTCGGCCTCTGGCAGGGCCTGGGCTAGACCGCATACGCAGACGGGACGGACGACCAGATGGCGGGCGGAGCCCTGCTCGGCATGTCGATGGGCTACTTCCTCCCCCTGGCCTGGAACCAGTTCCTCGATTTCAGCGGCATCCAGGATCTGATGATCGCAGGGGGCACGGTGTGGGGAACGTGGACGGGCGGGTTCTGGGCCTACGGGCTGGGGGCCGAGGACGACGACATCCTGCTGGCCAGCCTGGTCGGCGGCGACATCGGGCTCGCGCTGTCCGGTCTGCTCATGTCGCCGGCCGTCAAGATGTCACCGGCGCGACTCGGATTCATCGAGATGGCCGGCGTCGTCGGCATGGCGCTCGGAGTGTCGGGAACCGCGGTGTTCACCGAGAGCGGCCGTACCATGGTCGTGGGCATGCAGGTGGGATCCACGGTCGGGCTGGCTGCCGGTGCGCTCGTGACCCAGTGGTGGCGCCCGTGGGAGGGGAGCGAAGCGGACATCGCTTCCGGTACCGGCGGGACGCGTTCCGACGATTCGTCCGGGCCGACTCTGCGGCTCGGGCACCTCGAGCTGCCCCTCCCGATGCCCGCCTCCTTCCTGGCTCCACCGCCGCCCGGGTCGACCAAGCCGACGATGCTCGTCGGGGTGCAGGGAACCCTGTAGGAAATCCTTCTTCCTTGATTGAGACCATGCAACGTGGCAGACTGGCTTGCGGTGTTCAGGGGGACTGGATGAAGGTGAGCTTCTTCGGACCCGTGCAGGTGCCGTCGCCCGAGGTCGTGGCCGCGGTGGAGCATGGGTTTCCGGGCGGGACCGTGCGGGAGTTGCTGGCCGCGCTGGGGTTCGCACCGGAACAGGTCTGGTTCCTGTCGGTCGTCCGCGGGGACGAGCGCCTGGCCCCGGAGGACCACGTGGGCCCTGGGGACGAAGTGTCCATCATGCTTGTCGTCGGAGGGGGATAGCGTGAACTACACGAATCGCTGGATCTTCAGTGGGGCTGGCGCACTTGGTGTTCTCATCCTGGCGGTGTTCTCGTCCTCGCCTGTCCGGGCCTATGACTACCGGGTACCCATCATCGTCCAGGACGAGGACGACTTGAACGAGCTGCTGGCCAGCGAAAAAATCACCGAGGAGCAGTGGGACACCCTCCTCGATCTGCTGCGCAACCCGCTCGATCTCAACAAGGCCAGCCGGGACGAGCTCTACGATCTGCCCGGTCTGACCTACGAGATGGCCGATCGCATCATCGAGCACCGGAAGGATACCCCGTTCAAGCGGCCCACCGAGCTCAAGAAGATCGAGGGCATCACCGACGACATCTGGGTACAGGTGAGGAAGTTCGTCAAGGTGGTCAAGCCCAAGAAGATCAAGGTCGGGAAGCCGAAGAAGGGGTTCAAGGGAAAGGTGCGCGTCAAGGCGGTCGACCGGATCAAAGAGGCGGGGACCACCTCCACCTCCAAGGCGGACGAGGACTACCCGGAGGGATACCTCCAGGTCAAGGTGGAGGATCCCGAGACCTTCGAGGCCGGGGCCGCGGTCATCACCCGCAACGTGCTCGGGGACGTGGAGAACCTGGGACACTACGGCAAACAGACCCCGATCGTGGTCGATGCCGAAGGCAACCCGAAACCGGAAAGCAGCTTCCCGATGGACAAGTACTACTACATCAAGACCTCCGGTCCGACCTACATGCCCTCGTGGCCCAAGGTCTACGGCATGACCGAGATGGGCGGGGTCGAGATGCTGGCGGGCAGCTACCGCATCGGCTTCGGCCAGCGCCTGGTGTTCGATTCCACGGGCCGCAACAACCCGGCCGGGTTCGTCCCCGACCTGACGGTCCAGGAAGGGGAGTACGGGTTCTCGTTCTACAAGGGGCAGTTCGGCGCGGCTGCCACCGTCCCCATCGGGCTGACTCCGGACATAGGCCTCGAGGCCACGCCGTTCTTCTCGTGGTGGCGCTACGATGTGAACCAGTACTACATCAAGCATGCAACCACCGGCATGGGGTGCAACAAGGACAACCTGGAAGGGGGGGATCCCGCGGATCCGACGTGCTACGAGCCGTTTGCCATCCTCGAACCGTATGGCGACACGCCGGGAACCTACACCTACACCTATGGGAAATCGTTCCCGGAGTCCTACTCCGAGCTCATCGGCGGCGCCAACGTCCGCCTCCTCTTCCTCGGGCGGTCGCACGTGGGGCTCACGGGCTACGTGGACAAGGTGGACTTCACCGTGGGCGACGACCTGACCGTGTTCAAGGGGAACACCCCGTTCCCGGAGCGGGACCTCTTCTACGCAGGCGGTCTGGATGCTGCCCTGGTTTTCGAGCCGATCTCCATCTACGGGGAAGGGGCCCC
>VGRX01000419.1 GCA_016875215.1 Deltaproteobacteria bacterium | reverse complement strand
AGCGGGATGGAAGGCCTGGGACATCTGGGCTTCAACGCTGGTCTGTAGTTTACCGGGTTTCGCCGGAGTGATGTTACCAGTCAAGCTGGCAACATGATCCCGGCAGATTGAGGTTGGCATCTGCCGCGGTGTAGTTATGTGCTCCCTTCCCGAGCGGTCAGCAGGTAGCAGTTGTGCCTTGTGCGGGGAAGGCCGGGACATTCTGATCAGGAATCAGGCGTGGTTGGCAAAGCAGATATGATTGGTTGCAGGAGGGGCCCCAGCCCGGGGGCGCCGGCATCGCGTTCTTGGCAGGACCGACCGGCTGCCCCCGGCCGGACGAGGGGCCTTCAGACCCTGCCATGATGGCGGTCTCGAAGGCTTTCGTCCAGAAAGTGATGCGGGCCGAGAGGCGCTGGCAAGGAAAGAGAGCACCCATCGGAGGTTTTGCTGTCGGTCCTGCCGGATGCCGACCAGGATCTGCCGTTCCTGCGATAGCGGGCAGAGGTATTGCTGCCGTGACTGCGCTGTGGCCGGTCGGGCGGCGAAGAAAAAGAAGTCGGACAAGGAATACCGTCTGACGGCGTCGTTTCGAGAGGCCAATAGGAGGCGTCAGGCCGAGTGGCGACGCCGTCAACGCGATTCCGTAACGCGCCAGAGTTCCCCCCCTGCAACTGATGGAATAGATGTCGGCGAGGGGCCGCCGCCATCGTCTGCGGCTCTGACGCGGGCGTTGGCAACGCTGAAGCAGTGGCGGTGCTGCGTTTGCGGTTGCCTCCTGGCGGGTCGGGGGAGCCTGGACTTCATCTCGACCCCCGGTCCCGGGCGTAGGGTTCTGTGGGAGCGCCATGGGGGAAGGCCGCCGGATTGAGCATGTGGAGGAGATGATGCTCGCCGATCTGCACCAGTTGGACCGCAAGTACGAGGGGTTGAGGGTTCGGAGCCGGGAAGGCGAGGGAAGGCTGCTGGCTTCGCTGGAGTCCAAGGGACAGCAGACGCCGCTGATCGTGGTGTCGAGTCGGGATGACGGCTCGCGGCTGGTCGTCATTGATGGTTTCAAGCGGGTGCGTGCGGCGCAGCGGCTTGGCTGGGACCAGTTGGATTGCACGCTCTGGACGGTGAGCGAGGCCGACGCTCTGCTGCAGTTGCATTGTCTGCAGCAGCCCCGGGAGCGCTCGGCGCTGGAGGATGGCTATCTGCTGCGCAGGCTGCTGGACGAGCATCGCCTCTCGCAGGCAGAGATCGCCAGACGGCTGGGGCGGACAAGAAGCTGGGCCAGCCGTCGCCTGGGGTTGGTGGTGGAGTTGCCCGGGTGGCTCCAGGAACGGATTCGACAGGGGGAACTCTCCTGCCATGCCGCCGCCCGCTACCTGGCGCCGTTGGCGCGCGCCAACAAAGAGCACGCAGAGCTACTGGCTGCGCACCTTGCCGGAATGAAGATTACCAGCCGGGAACTGGCCGACCTCTATGTGGCGTGGAAGCGTGGCGGCGATGAGGAGCGCTTGACGGTGGTGACTCGGCCGGAACTGGTGCTTGAGGCGAGACGGAGCCATCGGTCGCCGCTTACGGATGAGGGCGCCGACAGTGAACTGGTTCGCTCTCTGATCATGGCTGGGTCGCTGCTGCAGCGCTCGTCGCGACTGCTCTCGCAGTTGCCCGCCACGAAGTTGACTCAATGCACTCGCGAGTTGCTGCGCCTGCGTTGGCGACAGGTGGAAGGAACCATAGCCTTGCTGAACAAACAACTGGAGGAGGCGCTTCATGAAGGTCCTGGATCAGGAGACGAGAAGGTTGATTCTGAGGTTGGCTGAGAAGGGGGTGGCCGAGCGGCGCATCGCTCGACTGACAGGCCACTCGCGGCCGGCGATCCGGCGGGTGCTGAAGGAGCAGGTCGAGACGCCCCGGTCTGCGGGGCGCAGCTCCGTTCTGGATGAGCGGCGAGTGGAGATTCAGCGATTGGTGGGGGTTTGCCGGGGCAACCTGGTACGGGTCCACGAGGAGCTGACCGCAGCCGGGGTCGGGGTCGCCTACACGACTCTGACCGACTTCGTGCGCAAGCACAACCTCAAGCGCCCGCCGACGCTGCCGGCGGGACGCTACCATTTCGAGCCCGGCCAGGAGATGCAATTCGACACCTCGCCCCATCCGGTGCTCTTCCAGGATGGCCAACGCAAGTGCCAGTGCGCCTCGCTGGTCCTCTGCTACAGCCGGATGTGGTACTTCCAGTACTACCATCGCTTCACCCGGTTGGAGTGCAAGACCTTCCTGACGCAGGCCATCCAGTACTTCCAGGGAGCGGCCGCACGCTGCATGGTCGACAACACCAACCTGGCGGTTCTGCACGGGACCGGCCCCGGTGCGACGATGGTACCGGAGATGGTCGACTTCGGTCGTCGCTTCGGCTTCGTCTTCGTCGCCCACGAGGTCGGCGACGCCAACCGCTCGGCCCGGGTGGAGCGGCGCTTTCATTACGCCCAGAACAACTTCCTGGCCGGCCGGACCTTCGCTGACCTGGACGACCTCAATGGACAAGCTCAACTCTTCTGCGACCGGGTCAACAGGTCCGAGAATCGCCATCTCAAGAGCGCTCCGCTTGAACTCTTTGCGGCCGAGCGGTCGGCCCTGTCGCCGCTCCCGCCGGTGGTCCCCGAGGTCTACCAGGTGAGTTTCCGGACGGTCGATGTCGAAGGCTTCGTCCATGTCGGGGGCAACATCTATTCGGTCCCTTACGAGCTCATCGGGCGCTCAGTCGAGATCCGAGAGAGCCTCCGGCAGCTCCGGGTCTACAGTGGCCCCCACGAAGTCGCAGCCCATCTGCGCGTGAGCAACGACAAGGGCCGGCGAGTGACCGACAAGCGCCACCGGCCTCAGCGCAGCGGTCAGGGCAAGCGCAGCCGACAGGCGCTGCCCCAGGAACTGACGATGAGGGCTGCGCATCCGCTTCTTGCCCAGTACCTCGACAAGATTCGCGCCAAGGCCCCCGGTCGGGGAGCGAACGCCGTCTGCCGGCTCAACAGGATGTACTGCGAGTATCCGCTGGACCTCTTCCTGGCCGCCGTCCATGAGGCGGACAAGTATGCCATGACCGACCTTGCCAGACTGGAGGAGATGGTGCTGCGAAGTCTCGCCGGCCGCCTCTTCCCCTATCAGCCCGTGACGGAGACGGAGGAGTAGATGAAGGACAACCTCGAACAGCTGTGCAGCTCACTCGGACTCAAGCGCATTCCTGCCATCATCGACCGGGAGTTGAAACGGGCGGAGAAGGAGTCGCCCGGCTACTCCGACTTCCTGGAGCATCTGCTCCGGGACGAGTACTTCCACCGCTGCGATCGGGCAACCGAGGCCCGCATCAAGAGGGCCGCAATCCCCGAGTTGTGGTCACTGGATTCCTTCCCCTGGGATCGTCAGCCGGCCATCGACAAGAGGGCTATCAGGGAGTTGGCAGAACTCGACTTCCTCCGCAGCGGGACCAACCTCGTCTTCACGGGCGACACCGGAGTGGGCAAGACCGGCCTGGCTACCGGGATCCTCATGAGAGCGCTCCAGGACGGATACCGAGGATACTTCATCAAGGCGCCGGAACTCTTCGAGCGGCTCCTGGCAACCCTCGCCGACAGTTCCTCCCGTCGTCTCCTCGCCAAACTGGTCCGCTATGATGTGCTATTGGTCGACGAATTGGGCTATCTCAACCTGCGCACCGAACAGACCAACCTCTTCTTCCGCCTCATCGACGACCGCTACATGGCCCATCGGGCCACCATCATCACCACCAATCTCGACTACGACCAATGGCGCCGCTTACTCGGCAGCGAGCACCTCACCAAGGCTCTTCTGGACCGCATTCGCCACCGCTGCATCACCGTCGCCATCGAGGGTGACTCCCTCCGCTCCACAACCCAGCCTGGCTGATGTCCACCGGTCAGCTCCCATGACCGCTAACAACAAATCCCGCACGCTCACCCAGCCAACCCCGCCAACTCCACCAACCCGCACGCCGTCGCCACAGCCGCTTGTGGCAACCGCAACCCACCAAGCACGGCCCCATCAAGATGCATTTCCGAAAGACGAAGACAACC
>VGRX01000418.1 GCA_016875215.1 Deltaproteobacteria bacterium | reverse complement strand
GGTCGCGGTCGATTCCGGTCATCAGGATCGAGCCGGCATCCAGGGCCTCGGGACGCTCGATGGCCTCGCGGATCGTCACGGCCGGGAACCCGAGGATTGCGGATTCCTCACTGATGGTGCCGCTGTCCGACAGCGTGCATCGGGCCTCCACCTGGAGCCGCACGTACGCCGAGAACGAGAACGGCTTGCAGAACCGCACCAGCGGATCGGTTGCCTGCCCCAGAGCATCCATCCTCTTTCGCGTCCGGGGGTGGGTGGTGACCACCACCGGAAGACGGTGCTGCGACGCGAGCCCGTTGAGCGCCGCCAGCAGCTTTTTCAGGTGCTCCTCCCGATCCACGTTCTCCTCGCGATGCATGCTGACCAGGAAGAACCCGCCCGGCTGCAAGCCGAGCTCCTCGAGCACCGCGCTGGCCCGGATACGCTCCCGGTTGGCTGCGAGCACCTCCCGCATCGGCGACCCGGTCACGAAGACGCGGTCGCGGGGCAGTCCCTCGGCCAGCAGGTAGCGCCTCGAATTCTCGGTATAGGCCAGGTTCACGTCCGAGATGTGGTCGATGATCCGCCGGTTGATTTCCTCTGGAACGTTGTCATCGAAGCACCGGTTCCCGGCTTCCATGTGGAACAGCGGGATCTTGTGGCGGCGGGCCATGATCCCGGCGATGGAGCTGTTGGTATCCCCAAGGATCAGCACCGCGTCCGGCCGCTCCTCAACCAGGATCGGCTCGGTGCCCGAGAGAATCCGCCCGAGCTGCTCCCCCAACGCCATTCCCTTGACGTCCAGAACACGGTCCGGGGGAGCCAATCCCAGGTCGTCGAAGAATACCTGGTTGAGCTCGTAGTCGTAGTTCTGACCGGTATGGACCAGCACGTGGTCCAGGTTCGCCCGCAGCTTTCGTATCACCTCGGACAGGCGGATGATCTCGGGCCGAGTTCCCACGATGGTCATGACCTTGAGCTTCTTCATTGCACGCTCCACGAGGGGTTCTGGCCCGCTCAGCGGCTGGATTCGCACGGATTCTAGAAGCCCACCCGCCGCAAGTCAAGTCGCCACCGGGGCTCGGGCTCGTGTGAGTCTTGAAAAAATCCTCGACGGAACAAGTTTTCTGTGGCAAGTGTTAAGGCACCGTGTCGCTTGGATCATCAGAGGGGGAGCCAATGGCTGGCGCTGTCTCGAACGGACCATTCAAGGGGCTGCTTCCTTCGGGCTCGGTCCGTCCCCCTTCCTGCCCCTTGCGACTCGGACTTCTCTGGGGCGGCCCCCGACAAGGACTGCTGCCGGATCGGCCCGATGCCGGCCGACCGGCGGATTCCTTTCCTCGGGGTGCCCGTATCGCAACGGTCCCCGGCCGACGGGGGAGATCCGCGGCGCAGTCGGATCCTCCTGGCGGCGGGGAGCGTTTCCACTTGATCTGCTGAGAGTTCCTGCCGGCTACGGGAGGGGGAGGGCGCCCCGACTCTCCCTCCACCCCACTCACGAGAACAGGAGAAAATCCTCCCAGGGACGCCAATCGGACTGCCGCATGTGAGCGAGCGCCTGCGCCTTGGCCGGACGGGTACCCAGGACCACCAGCGTGAGCAGGCCACGATGCTCCTTCAGCGCCTCCAACGGGAGGATGCGCACCCCCGATACCCGGTTGCCCACCTTGCGGGGATCCACGTCGAACGCACGCTCGACGCGCACTCCTTCCCGCTGCAAGGCAGCCAGGGCCACCTTCCCGGTCGGTCCCATCCCCCAGAGCTGGCAACCCGCGGTTGCCACCCGGGGGTGCAGGACGGGGAGGAACCGCGCCCGCAGCGCGGCGAGCCGCTCCGGAGCGCACAGCGCACTTGTCCGGGTCAGGCGGCCCGGCGGGTCGGCCCACCGGAAGAGCGGCACGGGCAGCCGGGCCAGCCTGAAGCCGGCTGCGACCATCCTCAGCCAGAGGGAGTAGTCCTCCGGCCAGCTCTCCTCGAGGTATCCTCCGGCCTCGTCCAACGCGTGCCGACGCATGAGCGTGGCCGGATGGACCAGCGGGCTCTCTTCGAACAGGGAGTTCCGGATCGACTCCCAGCCGACGAGGACGCCCAGATGGGAGACGTAGTCGCGCATCCCGCCGCCGGTCACCTCGCTGGCCGACAGCTCCGCTTGACAGTCCACCGCTCCCACCCGGGCGTCGGCCTGGAGGAAGGCAGCCTGCCTGGCCAGACGCTCCGGATGCGACCAGTCGTCCGCATCCATGCGTGCGATGAGCGGAGCGCTCGCCGCGGCCACTCCGAGAGTCAAGGCCTGGACGATTCCGCCGTGCGGAGCAGCCAGGATCCTGACCCTCGGGTCCAGGCCGGCAACCCGCCGCAGCTCGGCCAGGCTGCAGTCCGTCGACCCGTCATCGACCGCGATCACCTCCAGGTCGTCCAGCGTCTGCTCCAGAATGCTCGCCAGGGCGGTCCCGCACGAGGCTGCATGGTTGTAGACTGGCATGACCACGGAGATTGCCGGCATACAGTTCCTCTCGGCCGGACGGGTCAGTCGGTCCGCCCGGAGAGCCGGACCCATTCGTCCACGGTCCGGTAGACCGTCTGGAAGCGATCCCGCTCCACGACGAGAGCGACTCCCGAATGCGGGCCATTGGGGCAGAAGCCGTTGTGGGGGGCCTGGACCAGGATAGGCCGTCCGGCCTCGAGCCGGACCACCTCCGGTTTCCCGTCACGAACGAGAAGCAGGCTCACTTCACCTGACTGGAGGAGGAACAGCTCGGGGCAATCGTGCTGCTCCAGCTCCCGGATGTCCCCGGGCCCGACCTCGCCGGGTGAGTACACCCCCACCCGCCAGTGCCCTGCGTCCCCGCACACGACCTGCCAGCGGCCGGAAGCGGCCTGAGGCAGAAGCTCGTCCGGGGTGACGGCCGGGAACGACGGGGGCTCGGTCGTGACGGTTCTCATGGATTCCCTCCTCTGCCGCAACGCCGTGCGCAGGCAGCCATCGTATCACAAGATCACCTTGAAAGGTGGCGGTTGTTTTGATAGGGTATCGAAGATCATGCTGTCCGCGTGCACGCCAGAGGAGGTTGTGCCCGGCATTGGGGGATGTCGATGAAACAGACCAAGTCCTTTCTGCCGCAGCCCGGAGAGAAGCTCATCGGACGTTTCCAACTCCAGGAGCTCATCGGAGTGGGTCCGCTGGCCGGCGTCTACCGAGCCAGGGATCTCGCGCTTCAGAGGGATCTCATCGTCAAGTACCTGTACCCCGCGCTCGGCTCCGGGGCCGGCCGTGAGACCAACCTCTTTCGGCTGTACCGGGCCAGGGGATTCCTGCACAAGAACATCCTGGCGGTGCAGGAGGTCTTTTCCGGCGACGGATACTTCTTCGTCACAAAGGACATCGTCGACGGCATCAGCCTCCGTTCGCTACAGCGGCTGCGGCAGGAGAACCTCGAGCCGTTCAACAAGCGGGAGATCGTCCATCTCCTGTTCGAGATATGCGAGGGGTTGCGCTGGATCCACATGCTCGGCGCCAACGGGAACCTCAAGCCGGAGAACATCCTGCTGACGGACCAGAGCCTGCGGGTGGACGATCCGTTCTGCCTGGCGGGCAGGACGATGATTCCGCCGGAGCACGGCACATTCCCGCTCGCTGACCGGTATCTTGCGCCGGAACAGCTCGAGGACGAGCTGCAGGAACGCAAGGAGAGCGACATCTACGCCCTGGCGTTGATTCTGGGTGAGATCCTGGTGGGAAGGCCGGTGAAACCTGCGGTCCCGCTGAGCGATCAGGGGCCGTTCTTCTCCCCCGAGCTCGACGATGTGTTTCTCAAGGCAACGGCGAAGGACCCGACGGATCGCCCTTCGAGCGTGGGCCTGTTCTGGGAATCGGTGCGCCAGGTCTTCCGGGTGCCTGCGGACGAATTCAAGGGAGAAAGGCCGCCCGTCGGCTTCATTCCGTCGTCTCTGACCGGCGCTGCGGCCGAGTTCCGCCCCCTTTCCAGGCAGGCGCCGCCCGAGCCCGTAGCTGCACCTGTTCCGCCTCCGCCGCCCGAGCCCGTGGCTGCACCCGTTCCGCCTCCGCCGCCCGAGCCCGTGGCTGC
>VGRX01000417.1 GCA_016875215.1 Deltaproteobacteria bacterium | reverse complement strand
CCCCGCTCTCCGCGTGGTGGAAGACCGGAGAGGGGACCGCTCCGGCTGGTTTCACCTGCACGCGGGGATATGGTATCGCGGTTCGCACACGCGGCAAGAAAGTGGTCGGAAGTCAGAACGCGTCGGGCCCGCAATCGATCAGGTACTCCGGCGTGAAAGCAAGGGGATGGAGAAACCCGATCGGGGGACCGGGTGGAGGCAGATGGGCTTCGACCGCGTCCCGCACCTGCTGATTGGTTTCGGCAAGCTGCTTCATCCGGTCCAGGATCTCCGCACCGGAGGCCGTGGCCCACGGGAACTGCTCGTCGCCGGTGAGGTTGGCGAAGTGGCGCGCCCGCACCTGGGCGACGAATTGCGTGTCGAGCACGACTGCGTTCATCTCCCCTTCGTACAGCATCCCCCGGTTGTTCTTGTTGGCGGATCCCACGGTCAGGAAGTGATCGTCCACGAAGACGAGCTTGGTGTGGACGTCCATGTCGGAAAAGACGGGGCCGGACTCGCCGTCTGCGGTTCCTTCCATGTCTGCGACGCGGCCCTGCAGCAGCAGGTAGCGGTCGCCGGCCAGCTCACGGAGCGAGCGGTCCATCTCGACGGTCCACTTGCGGGCGCCGTCGGCCAGCGACACTGGTTTGGTGACGACGACGATGCGAAGCGCCGGGTGGGCGGCCAGCCCCTCGGCAAGCTCGGGGAGCAGCATGGGAATCCGGAAGTACTGGTCCTCGATGAAGATGAGGCTCAAGGCGTTGCGAATCGCCTTGCGATGGGACTCGAGGATGCTGCGCTCCCCGAACGGCTCGGGCATGGTCGCCACGACCTGCGAGAGGATGCCGTCGGGGTGGTCGGGCGGCATCTCGAGAAGGGGGAACGGGGTTGCGTACTCTCCGAACAGTGCATCGCCTCCCCTACCCCACTCCCACCGGGCCGCGAGAATCGAGTCGACCGCGTGTGCGGCAGGCCCCTCGAGTCGAATGCCGGCATCCTTGCGGGGGCCGAGATCCGGGAACGCGAGCCGGTCGACGACTGCCTGGCGGTCCTCCGGCGGGCTCTTGTATTTCATCCGCCGGGCCTCGAAGACCGCGTGGTCCTCGGTATCCCAGTCGGAGCTCTTGACATTCATTCCGGAGACGTAGGCGATCCTGCCGTCGATGGTCCACACCTTCTGGTGCCACGAGGCCGCCTCGATGGTGGTCAGTGCGGCCAGGTCGGTCTGGGTTCCGAGCAGGGTCCAGCCGTCAAGCTCGGGGTGGCTCCGGAGCAGTCGGGATGCGTACGGAAGGGGATGCTCCATGGGTACGTACGGATCGTTGAGGGGGACCGGCGTGGGATTGCCCTGGATCATGACCTCGAAGTTGTCGGTCGGGTCGAGCGCACGCGAGCGAAGCATCGAGTCGGTGTTGACGTACGCCATTCCTGCCGCGGTTTCGCCCGTGAAGCGGCCGACGTTGACCCGCTTGAAGACGTGCGGCCGGGCGAGCAGGATGGCCATCGCCGTATTGTCCCAGCGTTCTTCCTCGGACAGAAACGGCTGGTCGGGGGTCCGTACCAGCTCGAAGTTGGACTGCCACCACCAGGTCGCGGCGTGGATCGTCTGCTGGGCCTCCCTGAGGTCCACTGCGAGCGAGGCGTAGAACTCCTCACCGGAGAGGAAGTACTCGGCCCGGTTGCGGGCAGGCGGAGACCCCGAGTCTGCAAACCACTCGTGCGACAGGGCCATGAACAGAACGGGCCGGTCGTCCGCGCCCGGGGGCGGGAGGAAGACCTCAGCCGGCATGGGGACGACGGAGGGAGCGGGGAAGCGGGGGGGCGCCGGGATGGCGGGTGCTCCCGGGTGCAGCGGAGTGACTGCCGCCAGACAGCCGTCGTCGCTTCGCTCGACCTTCAGTGCGGCCGGCTGGTAGCCAGGGGCGGTGACCGCCAACCAGGTGCTCCCGGCCGGGAGGCGGACGCACGGGACGTCCCCGCCGGCAGCGCAGGGGTCGGCCTGGGAGTGGAGCAGCGCAGCCCCTTTGACCGGGCGGCCCCAGGCATCGGTCACGACGATCTCGAGCTCGGCAACGGGGGTGCACGAGGCCTTTGCCGATGGCGTGGACACATCCTCTTCATGTCCTGTGCCGGGTGCGCTGCAGCCGGCGGCGACGAACAGTGTGGGCAGCAGGAAGGAGGCGATGCCCTGTGCCAGAGACCTCCTCATGGCGGCCCCTCCTTGTCCACGAGGCGTCCCTGGACCACGAGGTACCCTTCCCCGGTCATGGAGACCTTCCCCTCGACGACCTCGGCTCCGTAGAACAGCGGCAGGTGGTACGCGACCAGGGACTGGGCGAGGCTGTCGGAGATCTCGGGGACAAGCGACTCGAAGAACGACTCGATGTCACGCTCGGCCGTCCGTTTCTGCAGCTCCGCCATGGACTGGTCGAGCTCGATGAAGAAGTCGGAGATGGAGAGAGAGAAGACCAGGTCGCTGCTGCCGACGGACGCTTCGAGGCCGAGCAGCATGGAGAGTGCGACGGAGGTGAACAGGCGGGACGCTCCGCCGGGTTCCAGTGCGTACAGCTCGACGCCGATCCCGCCGAATGCAAGACCGATCTTGCCTGTGGCCCCTGCGGGCTGCAGGAGCGGGGGAAGGGGGGGGGTGATGTGGATGGCCAGCGGCCACTCCGGGTTCGGTGGCGACGCGACCAGGTCCACGAGCGACCCGGCCAGGCCGCAGACGAGCTCGACCTCCAGCTTGTTGGAATCGAGGAGTTCCTGGTCGACGACCACGAAGAGGTCACCGGCCTCCCATAGCCCGGTCAGGACGCGGTTGAGGAAGTCCTGAGAGAGGGACAGGCCGAACGAGGCGGTCTCGAGGTCGACGGGCGGCGGAGGGAGCGGAGCGGATCCGCCGAGGCTGGGGCAGCCGTGCGGCCACTCGACCGCCTTGACAGCGGGAAGCTCGAGGTCGACCAGGTAGCCGACGGTCACCTGGTGCCCGGATACCTGGATCGACTCCGGGGAGTAGTCGGCCATCACCTGCACGCCGAGGAAGGTGAAGGTGGACTCTCCCTGGGCGGAACGTGAGATTGCGACGACCGCCTGGTCAGCGGCATCCTGGAGGAAGGTGGAGAGCAGCTCGGTGAAGAACTCCAGGAAGTTGCCGGTGATCTCTGTCGGCGCCACGACGCTCTTGCCGTCCTGGTCCTTGACCGACAGCTTGACCTGGCCCGCGGCGACCGCGACTTCCCCGACCGAGAGCGTCAGAGCACCCTGGGAAACTGCGGGCACGACCGAGGCATTGGCCGACAGGCCGTCGATCTCGGCCGAGAAGCTCCACTGCAGCGTGCCGGTCTTCGAGATCAGGGTGCCGCCGATGCTCACGCTACCGACGAACAGGGCAGCGGAGAAGCTGCCCTCGACCGCGACGGTCTCGAGAGTGACCGGCGCCCCGAGAGAGAACGAGTCGAGGTTGAGTCGGAGCTGCTCGGAGTCGTAGACCGGGTTTGCCTGCGCCAGCAGGGGGCCGAAGTCGTAGTGGACCAGCTCTGCTGCAGCCTTGGAGGCAGCAAGCTTGATTGCGCCGTCGGAGAGCCGAACGACCACGTCGGGTCTGCCGTTCTCGGGAAGGCAGGGGGCGAACGGGCCTGGCAGGACGGGACGGTGCTCCCGGGACCGGTTCCCGTTGGCGTCGACGGCTTCGACCGAGACGAAGTTGAGTCCGGGAGCGAGGGGCCAGGGGGCTGCGAAGGTCGATGATGCCGAGTCCACGAGCAGTGGATTTCCCTGAACCGAGACGGACACGCCGGCCTCATCGTGGGCGATCCCCAGCAGCTGGACCAGGTCGCCCGGACCGAGGTCGGGGAGCACGAGCGGCCCGGCGGGCTCGAGAAGCTCGAGGTAAGGTGGAAGGGAATCGAGGAAGACGGTGATCGTCGCGGCAGCGTCGCCGCAGCGGGCGGTAATGGTGTTGGGGCCTTCGGCTTCCAGCGGCACCGGGGCGGAGAACAGGGGCGGGTTCCAGGGTATCGCCACGTCATTGATCAGGAGTTGCCCGCAGGGCGCGCCGTGGACCGCGCCGGCAACCTCGACGACGCC
>VGRX01000416.1 GCA_016875215.1 Deltaproteobacteria bacterium | reverse complement strand
CCTGGTGAATGGGGGGGGCTGCCGCATCTCTGCCCGCCTGGCGGATGTTGTGCGCCCCTGGGCGGGAGGGCGTGTCGCGGGCTATGCGGCCAGGGGCGATGCGGCCTCGGCGAGCAGGGCGATGAAGTGGTCACGCTCGCGATGATGGAGGCTGGAGCGACCGACAATGCGCCGGGCAGACCAGCGGCCGAGTTCCTGCTTGCGAGGTTGCGTCAGCCTTGAGAAGAGGTCGAGAAAGCGACTGCGCCAGAAGACCCTGTCGATTTGGGTTGGCGAGGTGAGAGCCAGATCGAGGATTGCCCGTGGAAGTCGGTCGGTCGGAAGCTTGCTGCGGAGATCTTGCTCGTGTTGGATCAGCGGCTTGATGACGAGGTCGCCGGCCTTGGCCCTGAGTTCGATGAGTTGCTCGTAGGTCCGTTCATCCTCTCGACGGTAGGCGACCTGACGGGCGATTCCCAGGAGGTAGCGCTCGTGATGGCGGTCGGGGAGGGTTCCGGCCTCCTGCTTGGCGGCAAAGATGGCCATGGCTTCCAGAGCAGCCTCGGGGCCGTAGGCGCCGATCTGCGGGATGTAGGTGTTGCGGGGGTCGTGGAGATTGTGGCGGCCGAAGAAGTCGGCCAGCAGGGCGGCAATGGCGGGGGCGCAACGGTTGCGATTGCTCGCCTCCTGCTCCTCGACCTGGCGCTTGAGTTCGTTGAATCGTTCCCTGGCGATTGCCTTCTCCTCGTCGGTGACTGAGGTCTCCTTGAAGGCCTGTGCGGGGCTCTTGTGCCGGAGTCGCTGCCGGGGAGTCTGGTTGCGGCCGGCGCTGTAGGCGAAGAGGACATACCAGAGGACCAGTCTGGCCAGCTCTTTGCCCCCCAGCCCTTCAGGGATGCTGATGGGGCGCATCTTCTGCTCGAAGAGTCCGAATTCGGTCTCCACAGGCGAATTGGTCTGCGGCCGCCGGGTAGTTGGAAACATGCTGGTGACATTCTTCTCTGCAAGCTTCTCTTCGATCTCCTTGGCGGTATTGCTCTTGCGGGGATCGCGCATGAAAGCAATGGGGGGCCCGCCGGCGGTCTGCTCTGCCTGCTCCAGGGATTCGAGCACGCCGACGCAGTTCTCGTTGTCCTGGATGGAGAAGCCCAGATGGCCTGTGGTTTCGTTGTCGACAACCAGCTCCCAGTTGAAGCGGTAGAGCGCATCGCCGACCCGAACCTGCACATTCTTGCCGTCGCCATGCCACTGCGCATTGGCAAACATGCGGGTCAACTCGCCGCGCAGAGCTTCGGCATCAGGATGATGTGGACGACCCGCACGGCGCCGCCGCTTGCCGGCCAACGCCAGGATGTTGCGGACGACGCCGTAGGAGTAGTTGATGCCGTGCTCCGGCAAGGTCCGACAGAAGGTTGCCAGGCCGCCTTCCCACTTCTCCCACAGGGTAATGACCTGGACGGCCTGTGCGGCCCAGGCGGAGCGCGGCAGGCCGGTGACCATGCCGGCGTCGCACTCTTCCTCGGGGAGCTGGTCCGAGGCCTCGCCCTCCGGCGGCATTGCGGGGGGCTCCTGGGTCCTTCCCGAGGTCTCTACCTCGTCAGGTGCGGAATCAACCGGGGGCGGGCCGGCCTCCGCCGCCGGTTCGGGGATCGCCGGCAACGATGGCGAGAGCCAGTGGGCCAGGGTATGGCGGGAGAGTCCGAGGACCTGGGCGGTCGCCTCCCGGCTGAGGAGTTGCGCCAGGCCTCCCGGGCCAAAGAGGTCCACCACGAACGCCCGGTAGCCATCGCTGCAGCTTAGCCGTCCGTCCGCTTTGGAGACCGCCCCCGGGTGTTCGAGCAGCCAATCACGCAGCGCCTCGAACAACGCCAGGTGCGGCGCCTCATCCCCGGATTTCGCCGGCTCACCCGTCGGCGGTCGCCCGGCCGCACGGGCAGCGTTCAGGAACTCCTCCACCTTCTCGGCGACGGCGTACATCTGGCTGCGGGAGACCCCCATCGCCGCCGCGATCCCGGCCGGGCCGCAGTCCCCCAGTCCCAGCCGCTGACGAAGCTGCCAGCCAACCAGCAGAATGGCCGCAGCAGCGGTCTTAGATTCGGAAGCTCTCGGAGTCGCTCCGGTCATCTCCTCGTTACCTCATCAGGGTTACTTGCGTCGGCCGCGCTTGCCCAACTTGCGGCCCTGCCAGAGCGCCAGCGTACGGGCCGGGACGCCGGTGCAGGCCCGCACCTGGGCCGCGTTCATTCCCGCTCCCGGTCCCCCCGGCCCCAGCAGGCCAAGGACGAGGTCCCGAAAGCCTTCCGAATAGACGGTGCGGCCGGTGGCGGCGTTGCGACTGGCCGCACCGGGGTTTTCGTAGAGGTAGTCACGGATGGCCTCGGCAACCGTCAAACTGCCGGGGTGGCTCCAACGGTCATTCACCTCCTTCCGGGGCCGGCCCGGAGTCTTCACCAGGCCTCGCGCCATCTCCTCGAAGCGGGGCAGGGCGAGCTGGACCAGGCGCCAGGAGAGCCCCATCTCTTCGACGGCTTGCTGTGGGGGCGTGAAGGGCATGCCCAGCCGCTCCTGCAGGTCCATGGCGTAGGCAACCAGCGCACCGGCCATGGTCTGCCGGGAAATCGCGACATCCTCCCCGGTTTCGGGGTCCTGGACCACGAAGGCCGGCAGGTTGTCCAGATTGAAGGACGCGGCCCACGGGAGGATTTCCTCGGGAGTCTGCTCGTCATTAGGGTTGCTCAACCAACCACCTCCGGCGGCAAAGATAGCACCGACCGGAGCCGATGAGAATCAGAGAATCTTCTGTCCCATGAGAAAGACCTCCGGGTGGCCATTGGTGGAGGGGACCTTGAAGAGCTCAAGACATCGGCGGCGCAGGTCGAGAGTGTCGAGCCCCTGCTCCCGGCCGGCGCCGGACTCGATCAGCGCCACCACTTCATCGCTGCGTCCGTAGTAACGGTCGGCTGGAACCAGGAGGCCTCCGAGGGCATGATGCGAGCGACTATGGTTGTACCAGTGCAGGTGCGCAGCCAGCCGCCGGCGCATCTCGGTCACATCGACGAACCGTTGCTGGTCGAAGAACTCCTTGGCGAGGTTGGCATTGAAGATCTCCGATTTTCCGTTGTGCTCCTTGTCCTGGGCGATGATCTGGTCGATCCCCAGCTCGGTCAGCAGCGCGGTGAAGCGCGAGACTCCCTTCCATGACCAGAAGGCCGACCCCTTGTCGCTCATCACCGACTCCGGTTTGCCGTAGCGCTGCACGGCGCCCTCGAATGCTCCGATGACCACCTCGGCCTGCTCGGAGTCGGCAACCTCGTAACCCACCGCAAAGCGGCTGAAGTCATCCAGGATGACCAGCGTGAAGGTGCTGGCCCGGTTGATGAACCGCTGGACGAAGTCGAGATGCCAGAGCTGATTCGGCCGGACCGCCTCGTAGCGGCGGTCATGATTGGCGCTCTTGACCTTGGGCGGCCGGTAGCCGGCTTCCTCCATCACCCGGCGCACGGTGTTGACCGAGCTCTTGATTCCCTTGCGCCTGAGCTGGTTGCAGATCTGGCTCGGCCCCAGGCCAGGGTGACGCTGCCACTCCGTCAGCACTTCCCGATCCCGCTGCTCCTCGATGGTCCCGACCCCGGGCCCGCCCGTCGGAGCGGCCCCCTGGCCGGCGGCGGCCCTGTCCGCCTGCCGCTCCCAGCGCTTGACCGTGGCCCGGCAAGGGCCGAACTCCCGACAGGTCGCGCCATAGCCGTGCTGCTCACGGTACTCCAGGATCCCTGCGATCTCCGACGGCGAGTAGCGATGCCCCTTGCCGGGCCGCCTGACCCGGCCGCCAGGCCCCTTGCCGCCGCCCCCTCCGGCGGCTCCACTCCCTGCCGCAATCGGAGGCCTCCCTTCGCCATCCTTCTCCGCCCTCCGGCGACGCAAATGGTGCCAGTAGGCCACCGTCCCCGGAGGGATACCCCAGCTCTCCGCCGCCGCTACAATCGTCCTCCGGTCAGCCTCCTCCAGCACCGCCTGCTTCACCTCGGACTCATAGACCCGCTTCTTCCCAACTCCTCTCTCCACCATCCCAATCCCTCTCTGAAAACAGGCCTTGCACCCCGG
>VGRX01000415.1 GCA_016875215.1 Deltaproteobacteria bacterium | reverse complement strand
GAGCGGCGACACATAGCGGATCTTCAAGGTCCCGTTGCGGTCTTCCGGGTGTCCGGCCGGCTTCTGGTATGCAACCTCGAACTCGATGGCCGCCCCGCCCTTCAGCGCCCTCGGAATCTCCAGGACCGTGTCGTTGGTCGGATCCTTCGCCGTCACCGTGTACCACTGGGCCACGTCGGGGGGGATCAGATCCCACCCCGTGAGCGTGATCGGACAGCCGCAGCACTGACCCTTGTCGGGACAGAGGTCGTTGCACTCGCTTGCCGCCTGGTTGTAGATGTTGACGGAATGCACCTTCTCCTCGGAGAAGTCGAGATAGGAGAACGGACTGTCGGTTGAGAACTCGAGGATCGACGGCGACTGGACCACGCTGAGCGGGACCTTGATCTGGCCTGCGGGGTAGTTCACATCGTTGGTGGTGATGACGAGGGTGTTGGTGTCGCCGAAGTAGTCGTCGCCCGGGCAGTAGCGCACGAAGAAGGTGAGCGTGTTGTATGCCGGATCGCCCTTCTTGGGGATGTCCAGCGGCAGCGACGGCTGATTGACCAGGGAAAACTCGGAAGTCGGCTTGTCGAAGTCGATCTGCAGGACTTTCAGTGTGTCGGTCCCCTTGTTGTCGATGGTGACAGTCTCAGGAGAGCAGCCGGACACGCACGCGTAGGTGACGTTCTTCCGGTTGAGCTCCGCCGAGGGGCCGATGCTCTTGATCGCGACGAGCATCTTGTACTTGTTCTCCCTGCCCTTCTTCTCGTAGCGGGGGTCGTTGGACTCGATCACGAGCACCGACGGGCTGATGTCCACGACGCCGATCTGCGGAGCGTACTCGATCATGAAATACCCCTTCGGCGCCGGCTGGTCGGGCTCGATGACCACGGGGAAGTCCTCGGGTTTGTGCGAAGGCCCCTCGTCCCAGAGGATCGAGATGTAGGGATTCCCCCCCTCCTCGATGTAGATGTTCGTGATTTCGAGGTCCCTCTTCCCGGTGTTGTCGATGGAGACCTGGACCTGCCGTTCGGGCTGGGACTCGCTCACGTTGTCGAACCGGAACCGCTCGTAGCAGATGTCCCCGGGACCGAGGAACAGGTTGTTCGGGCAGCACAACGTCTCGGTCTGCGTCTCGAAGCCATAGGGACACAGCTCGTCCGCCTTCTTGGTCTCTGCCGGCTCATAGTCGCCGGAGACCGACTCGCCGCCGATCGCGAGCTCGAGCTGGGGGTCCTTCCCCACGGCCAGGTTGGAGCACCCGCCAAGCCCTGCGGCCACCAGCACGACGGCCACCATCACCACGATTCGCTTCATGCGTTCTCCCCCTCTCACTGGGTGTTGCACACCATCTTGTACCAGATCTTGATCTTGTCCCCGGCCTGCGGCATGCAGGGCCCGTTCTCGTCGAACTCGACGCTGTTCGTATCAGGGTGGTAGGACCATCCCTGAGCACACTCCTGGTAGCCGCTCCCGGAATCGACCCACACCTTGATGTTGCCCGGCGTCCCGTCCGCCTGGGCAGACAGGAAGAACTGCACCTGGAGACCGAAGGCCTTGTTGCCGATGTCGGTGAGCACGCTGGCGAAGCTGTCGTCGCAGATGCTGCCGAACACACCGTTGGTGGCCTTCTGAACCTCGATGTAGCGGTTGCCTGCGTCAGCCCCTTCGTCCTGGCTGATCTTGCAGCCGCTGTTCCAGTCCCCCACGATGGCATGGGCATGGAACATGTCCTCGTTCAGGAAGCCCTTGATCGACTTGTAGAAGTCGATGTAGAAGGGCACGCTTCCGGGGGACTGGTCCTCCTCGTCGGACACGAAGACCACTTCGAGGGCAGCGTCCTTGCGCACCAGCCCGCTGTTGAACCCGCCGCACTTGCCGTTCACGCAGATGTCGGGGTCCTGGCAGGTCCCGGGGCAGGGCTGATCCTGGCCGCAGGAGCATGCGATGTCGGTATCGTGCATGTACGGCGGAGTGAGCGCCCGCCGGCCCGCCTCGAGCCCGGCTTCCTGTTCACCCGACGACTTGTTGCAGCCGATCGCATCGACGTTGGCCCCGAACTTGCCGACCGTGCTCTTGTCGAGGATCCTCGGGCTGCCGGAGAGCTTGGACACCGAGTCCTGCTCCCCCAGGTCGAGGTGGACGATGCCGATCTGGTAGTCGTTTCCCCACTGGGCAGCCACGTTGGTCAGCTTGTTGAAGTTGGCCGCGACGTTGTCCTGCTCGCCGCACATCGACGGGCTTCCATCGATGACGAACAGGAGGTCGACCTTCTTGCCCGAGATCTGCGTGAAGTAGTCGGTCTGCTCCGTATCCCAGGTCCCTTCCCCGCTCAGTGGGACCTTGAAGATCGGCGTGTCGAGGTCGGACGATTCCACCACCAGGTTGCACAGGTCCTTCCCCTCGTCCTGTGGCAGGTAGACCACGCAGACCTCCTTGTACTCCGACGAGTTGATGAAGATGGGCAGCTCCGGGTAGCCCTTGGCCTGGAACTCCGGTCCGCAACCGTCGGTGTAGATGTCCTTGACCTCGAGCGGCGCGGTCCCTGCATTGTACACCCGGACACAGAACGTCTGGCTGTAGCACCCGATGGTCACGAGGCCGAATGCCACCTCCGACGGCAGCACCGCGATGTCGGCCACACCCGAAGAGCCGTGGATGTTCCACAGCAGGTTGCCCGCGTTGTCGGGCTCCGGGAACTTGTGCTGCGTATACTGCCCCGGCGTGGTGTAGGGCTCGTTGTAGGTCACCTGCATGACGCCGTAGTACTCCTCGAACACGGGGATCCAGGGAATGGTGACCGGCGGCTTGTACAGGATCTGGATCGGATGGGCGGTCCCGGGGGCAATACCGTCCTTGACCGGGATGGGCATCCCTTGCGGGAAGAAGTTCCCCGAGGGGCCGGAGCTGTCCGTGCAGGTGGTCATCATGCCCATGAAGCTCTGGCACTTCTTGACCGCACCGGTGACGAACGAGCAGTAGCCCGACCCCGTGTTCTTGAGGTTCATCGGCTTGGTCATGGAGCTGCCGTGCGCAACGGTACCGAAGTCGAGCTTGGCCGGGACGAAGGCCAGCTTGCACTGGGGCGAGCCGCCCCGCATCGCGCTGAGATCGACGTAGACGTCGGGGGTGATGGCATCGTTCGAATGGATGTGCAGCTTGCCCGCCTCCTGCCCCGCGGATGCCCCGTTGTTGACGAAGGTGAGCTTGATCTCCGCCTTCTCGTCCGCCATGAGAGTGGCCTGGCTGCCGCCTGGGGACGTCGGCGGGAACGCAGCATCCTCCACGATGCCGAACTCCCCCTTGGGGGTGTTGGCCGTAAGGTCGAGCAGGTCGACCACCAGCGGAGCATGCCCCACGTTCGTAAGCGTCAACGTGCGCTCGATGGTCCACCCCTGGGCCACGATGCCGAAGTCCACCTTGTCTGCCGGGTCGACCTTGATGAACGGTGCGTCGATGTTGGCGTAGACCGGCACGGTCACGATGGCCTCGTCCGCGTCGTTGGTCTCGAGCACGATGCCGCCGATGGGATCACTGGTCGTCGGGAAATAGGTCTTCGGGGCAAAGGAGACGGTCACCGGTTCCTTCTTTCCCGGCTTCACCGTGATGGTGGAGTTGGGGGGGCTGGCCAGACTTGCGTCGGGGTTGGTCCCGGGTGACGGGTACACCTTGGTGACCTTGAGATCGAACTGCCCCATGTTGTGGATGAACAGGTCGAGGTTCTCCAACTCGCCCACCGCGACGTAGCCGAAGTCGAGCTTGGGCGGGCTGACGGTAAGCTCCGGGCCGACCTCGGTCCCGAACACCAGGATCGACTTGAGGGCCGGGACGCCGTCCTCGCTGACTGCCACCAGCAGGGTCCCGGCATCGTCGCCCCCGCCGACCGGAGCGTATCCCAGATCGACATCGGTCCCTGCACCGGGGACCAGGTCCACCGGGAACTCGGGAGCATCCACGACCGAGAAGTCCTCGCTCGACCCCATCTGGAAGTAGACGTTGGTGATGCGGGCCTCGGCCGTGCCGAAGTTGTCGATGCGGAGCTTCACCACCTTGGTCTCACCGCCCAGCACCTCGCCGAACTGGACCGGGTCAGGATAGATTTG
>VGRX01000414.1 GCA_016875215.1 Deltaproteobacteria bacterium | reverse complement strand
GCCCGCAGCATCCGGATCCTGGAGACGCAGGAGGGGGTCCTGGAGTGGAGTCTGCCCAGGGAGAACCTGCCCGGTCCGGGGACGGTCTTCTCGCTGCGTGCCGAGATCACCGACGACGTCGCCATCCGCAGCGTGGAGACGGTCGGGTTCGTGGGCGTGGTCACGAAGCTGTCCCCCCGCCATTGGCGAGTCGAGTTCGACTCGGACGAGGTCGCGGGCGAGCGCGACCTGAAGATCCGCTACCGGCTCGACGCGGCCGGGGTGGGGCTGCGGTTTTCCGCCACCCGTCCGGATGGCGGCGAAGGCACGTTCATGCTGGTGGTGACGCCCAGGGACGACGTGGTCCGGGAGGCGGTCGAGGGCCGCGACATCGTGTTCGTCAGCGACATGTCGGGTTCCATGTCGGGGGAGCCGATCGAGCAGACCAAGAAGGCACTCGAGTACGTCATCGGCCAGCTCCACCCGGACGACCGGTTCGACGTGATCGCGTTCGACGACGTCCAGGAGCCGGTGTTCGGCTCGCTGCGTCGGGCGGACCCGTCCGCTCGGGACCAGGCCGTGCAGGTGGTGCGCAAGCTCCAGGGGCGCAACGGGACCAACATCCTGGGGGCCGTGCAGGCCGCGATGAAGGAGCTCCAGGCATCGATTTCGGGGCGGCCGCGGGCTGTGGTGTTCCTGACCGACGGACAGGGCAACGAGCCTCCGGGAACAGTGCTTGCCGAGGTGCAGCGGACCGATTCCGGCTGCCGGATCTTCACCTTCGGCGTCGGAGTCGGGGTCAACCGCAGCTTCCTCGAGCGGTTCGCCCGCGAGAACCGGGGCATCTCCACGCTGGTCCAGGACCCGCAGCGGCTCGATTCCGAGATCCGTCGGCTGTACGACCGGATCTCCATGCCCATGCTGATGGACCTCGAGGTCGAGTTCCACGGGTTGCAGGTCGAGGAGATCCACCCCGAGCGGCTTCCGGACCTGTACCGGGATGCCGAGGTCGTCCTGTTCGGCCGCTATTCCCAGGCAGGGGAGGGGCGGGTCGTGGTCCGCGGCCACCTCTCCGGGCGGGAGGAGACGGTTGCGCTGAACGTCGCCCTGCCGAATGCCGAGCCGCGATACTCCTACCTGGAGAAGCTCTGGGCATCCCGTCAGATCGACCGCCTCAACGACCGCATGGACGACTCGGGCGCTGAAGGCGGACAGGATGCCGAGGCGCTTCGGCAGGAGCTGGCCAAGGAGATCACCCGCCTGGGCATCGTCTACAACCTGGTCACGGACTACACGACGTTCATCGCGGTGCCGGAATCGCTCAAGACCGACGATATCAAAGAGCTGATGCGCAAGGGGCAGATGGGCTACGACAAGAAGCTGATCGACAGCATCGACGGGATCCGCCTGTCCATGGCAGCGATGCCTCCCGGGGATCCCGTGCTCTCCGTGGACGCGCCGGAGGATGCCCGCTCGGTCGTGGCCTACTTCCCGTTCGGGCTGGTCAAGCGCCTCCGCTACGATGCCGTGCGGCAGCACTGGTCGGCCCGCTTCCTCGTGCCCAGGGACGTTCCCGACGGGCTGTACGAGATCCGGGTGCACATCGTGGAGCGAAGCGGGGTGAGCCGGTGGAAGAACGTGAGCTACCACATCGATTCGTCCGCACCGGAGTTCGAGACCGAGATCCCCGAGTCCGCGGCCCCGGGGTGCGAGATTCCGATCGAGGTGGATCCGCTGGAGGCGGTGCTCGAGGTCTACGCGTACGTTCCGGGCACGCCGGAGAGCAAGGTGGTCCTGACTTCCAATCCCGACACCGGCACCTGGTACGGCCGTGTGCGGATGCCCGACCGCTTCCCCGAGGGGCCCGTCACCGTCCGCATCGTCGTGCGGGATCTCGCCCGCAACCGCTTCGAGCAGGACTTCGAAGTATGGGAGGGCGAGGACTTCTGAGCGGCCGCCTCGATCTTCCGAGCTCCACTCCCGCCATTGGCCCAGCCGACCCTTCCCGCCGCTCGTCCACGTCCCTCATGCGCCCAGCCGCTCAGACGTCCAGCGACGCCGGGGAGGGCCGTCCCGTGCGGTCCATTCAACGTCCTCGTTGCCTTCCTGGCCGAAATCGATAGAATCTCGCTTTCGGAGGGTTGGGTCCATGCTCCGCACTGGATGCACAAGTCTCCGTTCCTTACTGCCCTTCAAGGGACTGCTTCTCCTCGTCTCCTTGTTTCATGTCACCGCTTCGGTAGCCGATTGCTACACAGCGCTGGCGTCCTTGCTGGACGAGGGAGCGAGCGACGGTGTCGGCCCGTCTCTGGCAGGAAACCACGGCGGCGATGCGCTGCTTCCCGAGCAGAAGACGCAGGCGCCGTTGCAGGAGAACGACTGGCGCCGGCTGGAGTGTGCGGGAAGGCGTTGCAACGCCGAGAAGCTCATCGTCGAGTCCTGTTCGCTTCGCCAGCGCATTCGGCTGGCTTCATTCTACGAAGCAACCCTCCATTCCCCCGGAAGGATGCCCGGAATGCCGGGGGCCCGTCTGCTGTTCCACCGGAAGAGCGGCGGAAGCGAAGCCGATGAGTGCGCGGAGCTCCTCTCCTAGCTCGTTTCTCGTGTAGTTTGTTCCAACAGAGGTGTGCGGCCGATCCCCATGAGGCCCCGGCAGCGCACCGGGAAAGGACAGGAGCTCGTAATGAAGTCGTTCACGTTGATGCGTTGGATCTGTGCAGGGTTCTGGGGAGTCGTCGGTGTGGGAATGGTCCTCTTCTTCCTCGTGGCCAGCACGACCATGCGCGTGGAGAAGGCCGGCACATCGGACGCCGATCTGCAGAAGATGATCGTCGAGGGGAAGATCACTCAGGAGCAGGTCAAGGAGATCCAGGCCAAGGACAAGGCGGAGTACCAGGCCAAGCAGGACAAGTTCGACCTCATGGTCAAGCGGATCATCTGGTACATGATCGTGGGCATGCTGGGGTTCTTCGCGTTCTTCATCATGAACTCCAAGCCGGTCATCGGCGGGGTCGTGGGGATCCTCACCTTCGTGGGCATAGCCGGGTGGGAGTTCGTCAACGCGCCGAACGACGCGGGTGGGCTTGCGATCCCGTTCGGCGTCGTGAACATCCTGTTTGCGGCGTTGGCCGGCGTGGTCATGGGCATCGGGATCAAGTCCGGTGCGGGGAAGTGGGAGAACGCGATGATGGAGTAGCGGGCGTCAGCGCCCGGAGGCAGCCCGCAACTTGCGTCGGATCTCGTCCGGGCCGGCACCGTCGCCGACCCAGTCGAGCCGGGGGTACGTGCGCTTGAGCAGCGAGAAGCGGCGCGGCTCGTGGCCGAAGTCGTAGGAGAGCAGGACCGGAAGTGCCCCGAACCCTCGGGCAGCCAGGAAGGCGAGGATGAACAGCCCCTGGTTGTTCTGGAGGTGTTTCCATGCACGCTCGGGATCGCCGTTGCATGCGGCAAGGGCCTGGGAGAGCTCGCCGACCAGCCTGTCCCTTGGGATCCGGTCGAAGCGCATGTCCAGGTAGAGGAGGTCGATTCCGCCCGCGGTGAGCAAGGCCAGGGCCTCGGCCGCGTCATGGGCCTGGACGTACTGCGGGCCCGGCACGAACCGGGACAGGTTGGCCAGGTACTCGTCGCCGTCCTCGACGATCAGCACGCGCATCGGGGCTTCCTGGATCATGTCGTTCCACCTTCGATGTCAGCCCGTCTCGACCGTGAGGGAGCCCCCGTGCACGGCACGAGCCCGTCATCCCTTCTCCGGGAGGTCCGTTCGCGGGAACGTCACGGCCACCACCTTGGTGAAGCCGTCGCTTCCGGGAAGGACCTCGAGCGTCCCCTCGTACCGGTCCACCAGCTCGACGACGATGCCCAGCCCGCTGGCTGCGCGCCCGCCGCGCAGCTTCTCCGTCGTGAGCACCTCGGGGGAACGATCGGCCACCAGGAACCAGACCCGTTCGAGGCCGGTCACGGGATCCGCGACGAGCCGCAGACCGAGCCCGACGGTCGCGGGGGGAGCGTCCGACCGCAGCATCGCCTGGAGCGCGTTGCGGACCAGGTTGGCGAGGATGTCGTCGATGACCGAGGCCGGAACAGGGATTCCGCATGGAAACTCCCCCTCT
>VGRX01000413.1 GCA_016875215.1 Deltaproteobacteria bacterium | reverse complement strand
GGGGCCGGAATCACACTCGAGGCCGGCAAACTCGCCGTTCAGGTTGCCGAAGTGCAGCACACGGATCCGGGTAGTCTCCGCAGCTCCTCCCCACGCGGGCAGGGACAGGGCGATGAGCGCCGCGGTCAGGGAAAGCCAGCTCCCCATGGATACGCTCCGATATGCGGGGGTCGGCCCGCCGCAGCCTCACCCGCTCAGCGAGTTGATCTCGTGCACGATCTTGAGGTAGTTCAGGAACATCCGCTCTTCACGCTCCGAGAAATCGAGAAGCTGCACCGCAAATCCGCCAGGCGGGCAGCTTCCGGCAGACGGCGAGCGGACGACCCGGGCGTTCAGCTCGAGCGGCTGCGCATTCCCCGGCAGGCGCAGCAAGAGCCCGAGCTGCTCCCCCGCCCCCGGAGTCACTTCGCTCTCGATGTAGAGGCCGGTGCGGCTTACGTCCACGGCCTGCGCCTCGACGAGTTGCCCCCCACGCCTCACCTTCAGCGCCAGCGTGGCAGCGAAACGCTGGTGGAGTCGGCGGTCCCAACCCGGCTGCGCCAGCGAGCGGACCAGGTCCAGGTACCGCGGCGGCGGCTCGCCGATCAGCTCGATCCCCATCTCGTGCCACGCGTTGATGTGTGATTCCACCTGGAGCTGACGCGTCCAGGCCACCCGTCCCATGAGGGGAATCTCCCCCTCGTCCACCGTGACCACGAACCGCTGCGTGAAGCCGGGCTCGTGGATCTGCCGCGTGCGAATGCAGAAGCCGTTGAACGACACGTTGGTCGCATAGCCGAGCTCGCCGCCGCCATCGAATGTCCAGCGGATGGGCAACGTACAGTCAAACAGCTCGAACGGAGTCTGCAGAGCGTCGTGTTCGCCAGGGCCGGTCATCGGCTCTCCTCCTCACCTCACTCCCGGAGTATAGCATCGCCCGGACCGCAAGGAAACCCGCTTGGAATCTGAACATGCCAAATCGGCCATGTTTGATCGTCGCTCAACACGACGATGTCTAGAAGACGTGCACAGGCCACTTGCGCTCCGCAGCATGCCGAAGGAGCTCGGGACGAGGGTGGCCGTGCTGCTGCACCACGAGCCCCTGCCGGGCGAAGCACAGCATCTCGAAGTCCCCCATCGAGTCGCCGAACGCAAACAGCGGCTTGACCCCCACCAGCTTCCGGATGGTATCGACCTTCCCCTGGCTGCAGGTCACCGGATGCACGAGCCGGGCGGTCACGAGGCCCCCCTCCACCTCGGTGCGTATTCCAACGCAGCAGTCTCGGGGAATCCCGGCCAGCGGGCCTGCTTCGTTGACGGTCCAGTGGTTGGACGCGGAGATGATCCAGGTCTCCACCCCCTCGCTCCGGAGCCCCAGCGCAAGCTCCTTCATGGCAGGCCGGTAGTTGGGCCACGAGTATGCGTACTGTGCGCTCCATTCCTGGACGTCGGCCAGCGGCAGGCCCGCCATGAGCTGCACTGCGTGGCCGTATGCCGTGACGCGGTCCACCTCGACCATCGCCTCGTACTCGGCATACAGGTCACGGTAGTAGTCCACGTTCATGAGCTTCCTGCCCGCAATCATCCACCGCAGAAAGGCCTCTCCGATGTCCCGGTCCCACAGGGTACCGTCCGCATCGAACGCTGCCACCCGCCGCCCCTTGCGGGACTGGGCAAGTCCACGCTCGATGGCAGCAGCAAAACCCTCGGAGAAGGGCTCGAGCCAGCTCTTCATGTCGCCTCCGGGCCGCGGATCGCCGGCGGCAAGTCATCCGGCGTCGAGCGGACGTTCCGGGTCCAAGCATAGACGGTTGTCCTGCGCATGGCAATGGCAGTAGAATAGCCGCGTTCACGGTGCGGGCCGGGGGCCGGCAACGAGGGTTCGACATGGAGCGCTACGTCCGATTCGTACTTCGCCACGGCCGCATCGTCACCACGGCCATTCTGCTGCTGACCGGACTCGCAGCGTACCAGGTATCCCGGGGTTCCCTCGGGACCTCTTTCGGCAAGCTGCTGCTTGGCGAAAGCCCGGGCTACGCACGCTACAAGGAGCGAATCCAGGCCTTCTGCAACGACAACGTCGTGATTTTCGGCATCGACTCACCCGACGTCTCGGATCCGGACTTCCTGGGACGCCTTCGTGGCGTCGTGGCGCAGCTCGAATCCCGCGCCGATGTCGCTTCGGTGCAGAGCATCCTCTCCGCGGAGCGGGTCGTCTCGGACAGGGGGACGATCCGGGTCGGACGGTACGCGGACGACATGGAGGAGAACCCCGCGGCGCGGCGGGAGCTCGTCGAGGAGATGCTGGCCGACCCCACGGTGACCGGGTACCTCGCTTCCGCAGACGGGCAGGCTGCCGTGGTGGCCATCGAGCTCCTCTTCGACGAAAGCCGCGTGGCCGAGAAGGGAGTGGCGATGATCCGGGAGATGGAGGACCTGTTCGTGGCCTCAGGTTTCCCCGCTGCCGGTCTCCACAAGGCGGGGCTGATGAACACCCTGTCCGGAATCATGGACCAGACGCTGCTCACGTTCAATCGCATCTTCCCGCTGGCCGCGCTCGGTCTTCTGCTCTCGGTCTGGTTCCTCTTCCGCCTCTTCTGGCCCGTGTGGATCACCTTTGCCGTGGGCGGGATCTCCGCACTCTGGACCCTGGCACTGGGCGTGCTCATCGATCCCAACATCAACATCCTGATGGCCATGGTGCCCTCGATCATCCTGACCGTGTCGTTCTCCGACGTCATCCACCTGTGCAGCGCGTACCTGCTCGAGCTGCGGACGGGAAAGGAAAAGGACAAAGCGATCATCGCGGCCGCCATGGATGTCGGCCGAGCATGCGTCTGGACTTCGGCCACGACGTTCGCAGGCTTCATCTGCCTGGCATTCACGCCGACACCGGTGGCACGACAGATGGGCGTCGTCCTGGCGTTCGGAGTCGGGGCAGCGCTGCTCCTGGCGGTCACGCTCACGCCGATTCTGTTCGATACGATGAGAGCGCCCCGGGCGTGGAACGTGGGCCGAGGCTGGGGGGCCCAGGCGGCTCTGGACCGCTTCCTGCGGTTCGCCGAGAAGGTATCGACGATTCGGCCCGTGCTGGTGGTGCTGGCGTTTGCGGCCATGTTCGTCGTCGCGATCGTCGGCGTCACCAAGGTCCATATCGACGTGGACTTCTCCGGCAGACTGGCCGAGGACCACCCCGTACGCGTCGACGAGCGCTGGTTCGAGAAGCACTTTGCCGGAACCGGCTCCCTCGACCTCTTCGTCGACTCCCCTGCGGGCAGCGGAATCACGGATCCGGTGGTATTCTCGGCAATGGCCGAATTCGAACGCCGCGTCGAGTCCATTCCCGGAGTCGGACAGGTCCACTCGATCTGCGACGCGATCCTGAAGGTGCGCCGGATCATGCGGCCGGATGACCCCCCGGACACACTGCCGGCCAGCCGGGAGGAGATCGCCCAGATCCTGCTCGTGCTCGAGTCGGGCGGACAGGAGGAGAACCTCGGCAGACTCGTAGATTTCGACCGCCGCACCGCACGCATGCTCGTCCAGATCCCGGAGATCGGGGTCCGCGAGACACTTGCCATCGGCCAGGAGGCCGAGCGCCGCGCGGCGGGCCTCCTCGAAACCGGAGCGACGGTCGAGGCATCGGGTTCCATGTTCCTCACGGGGGAATGGCTGGACAGCATCGTGGGGGGGCAGAAGCTCGGCCTGCTGGTCTCGCTTGTGATCATTTCGCTCATGATGATGCTGACCGTCTCTTCGTGGCGGGCCGGGCTGGTCTCCATGGTTCCCAACATGCTTCCGCTGCTGGTGTTGGGCGGCTACGTGGGCTTCTTCTGGTACCCGGTGGATTCCGATACGCTTGCGATCGCGATGATGGCCATAGGCATCGGCGTGGACGACACGATCCACTTCCTGACGCGGTTCCGCATCGAGAGCGGCAGACACGCCGACCGTCGGGACGCTTTGCGCAAGACGTTTCATTTCACGGGGCGCCCCATCGTCATCACGACGCTGGTGCTGGTGCTTGGTTTCGGGCCGTTCGCCGTGAGCGACTACGTGCCGATCTTCAACATGGGCACCCTTCTCCCGATGTGTCTGCTGGTGGCGCCCC
>VGRX01000412.1 GCA_016875215.1 Deltaproteobacteria bacterium | reverse complement strand
AAAAAGATCAACGCATGGTTCAAGAACCTGTCCGCGGACGTGGACGCGATCGGGACGTGCAAGGTGATCATCGTGGACCTGTGCCCCGATGTTTCGGGCACGCTGCACGTGGACCAGGTGAACCTGTATGCGTCGATGCAGGTGACGCTGGAGGGGGGCAAGCCGAAAGCGGTGATTTCGGAGTTCCACCTGGGGACCGAGGGGATGAGCCTCGACCTGTCCGGCCTGGGGGCGCTGCTGGAGCCGTTGCTCAATGCGTTCATGTCGCTGTTCGAGCAGCAGGTGGAGGCGTCTCTGGCATCGCAGATGGAGCAGATGTTGCCCGGAGTGGTGGAGGATCTGTTCGGCCAGTTCCAGCTCGACCAGGATGTTCCGATACCGGCGCTGGTGGAGGGGGGGCAGCCGACGAACCTGCACCTCCAGACCCGCTATTCGAAGCTGGACTTCGAGTCGGATGGAATCAGGATGGGGTTCATGGCGCAGGCGAGCTCGACCAAGAAGGTGATGCACGACCCCCTGGGGTCGCTGGGCCGCGGGGATTGTGCGGGGCCGGATGCTCCGGTCTACGAAGTCAGCACGGAAGGCGAAGTGGCGGTGGGATTCTCGGACGACCTCCTGAACCAGGTGCTGTTCGCAGTCTGGTGGGGTGGAGCGCTGAGCCTGAAGCTGACGTCCGACCAGCTCGGATCCGCCGGGGAGACGCTTGCAGGGTACGGCATCGCGGATCCGAACGTCACGCTCGACTTCTTCCTGTCCCCCATGCTGTCGGACTGCAACGCGGACAAGGCGTTGAAGTTCGGTGCGGGCGATCTGTACGTCCTGGCCTCCTTCAAGATGATGGGGCAGCCGATCACGGTAGGGCTGTTCGTCACGGTGGTGGGGGAGGCATCGATTGCGCTCGAGCCGGGGGAGGGCGGGCCGTCGTTCTCCCTGAGCGTTGGGGAGATCACGGTGTTCGACTACGAGGTCGTGTCGGTCACGGAAGGGTATGAGGGGCTCAAGCCGATCATCGAGGAGCTGTTTGCCGGCGATGCGATTCAGGGGGCCCTTGCGCAGGTCGCGGGGCAGAGCTTCGGCGGGATACAGCTTCCGGAGATCGATCTTTCCGGGCTGGTCCCGGGAATCCCGCCGGGGACCAAGCTGTCGGTGAAGCCGCTGTCGCTGGAGCGGATTGCCGGCAACACGGAGCTGGTGGGTGTGTTGGAGTAGAGGGGTGGGGTGGGGCGGCACGGGAACGGGAGCGGGACGCGGAAACGGGAAGGGGAACGGGGGATTGTTTGAATAGCTGGGAATCGGGGCTCGTATAGGAGCCTTTCTGTGGCTATCAGGTCCAGGGCGACCTGGACGGCGAGGGGAAACTCCAAGGGAGGAAGGAAGATGAGGCATCTGGCACTTTGCATGGGGTTGGGACTGTTGATGTTGGCCTGCAGCGGGGGGGGCGACTACTACGAAGAGAGCGGGGAGCCGAAGTGGGTTGTCCGAGGAAGCGGCGCGTTCGAGGAAGGCGGGAAGAAGATCTTCTTCGGCGTGGGCATGGTCAACGGGATCGGCAACAAGGCGCTGGCCCGCTCCACGGCCGAGAACCGGGCGCGGGCGGATCTGGGGAAGATCTTCCGGACCTACTCGGCCTCGCTGATGCGGGACTACATGGCCTCGACGACGGCCGGTGACATGACCGCCTCGGCCGAGGAACAGCACGTGGACCAGGCCATCAAGACGTTCTCCAAGATCACGCTGTCGGGGGTGATGATCGTCGACCACTGGCAGGACCCGTCGGACGGCACGGTGTACGCGCTGGCACGGCTGGACCTGGCCGAGTTCGGCGGGGCCCTTGAGAAGATGAAGGAGCTGGATGCGAAGACCCGGGACTTCGTGCGGGCCAACGCGGACAAGGCCTTCTACCGGCTGGCAGCGGAAGAGCAGAAATAACGGCCTGGGGCCGGTTCGAGGACGGTCGACGGCCGATGCGGTTGCGCCGTTGCCGGCGGGTGAAGGGCGGACCTGCGGGCAGCGTTGTCCCGTCGAGTCTTTGAAGGACTGGTTTTGCAGCCTGGCCGGGCCGTGAGGTCGGGGCAGTTGTTCGCCGTTGGAGGGCTGGATGAGATTCTTCCTGGTCGTTCCTGTGCTGGGGCTGGTGTTGTGTGCATGCTACACGGGACCTTCGGGGCCGGTCGTCCATCGGACCGCGGTCGACGAGCAGATCGACCTGTCGGGGCGTTGGAATGATGTGGACTCGCGGGCGGTATCGCAGGAAATGGTACAGGATCTGCTGTCCCGCCCATGGCTGGACGAGTGGCGGGATTCGGCCGGGAAGAAGCCGCGGGTGGTCGTGGGGCGGGTGGCGAACAAGAGTCACGAGCACATTCCGACCGATACGTTCGTCAAGGATCTGGAGCGGGAGCTGGTGAACTCGGGCGAAGTGAGCTTTCTCGCGTCGTTCGGCCAGCGGGAGCAGCTCAAGGCGGAGAAGCTCTACCAGGCCGAGGCAGCGTCGCTGGAGACGCAGAAGGCGATGGGGCGGGAGCTCGGGGCCGACTTCCTGTTGATGGGGCAGATCAACTCCATCGTCGACCGGGCCGGCGGGGTGACGCTCCTCTACTACCAGGTCGAGCTCGAGATGATCAACATCGAGACCGGGGTCAAGGAGTGGATCGGCCAGAAGAAGATCAAGAAGGTGGTGGAGCGGGGTGAGTGGGACTGAGAGGCAGCGAGGCGCGGGTCGATGCCGTGGGTGGAATGCGGGTCTGGTCAATAGGGTGGGCTTGGGTTGTCCTGGCGGCTGCCTGCGGCGGCGAGATTGACCGGGACCACTACATCCGGGTGGACGGTGCGCTTCGGGCGGGGGATGCAACCCGGGCATCGGAGCTGGTGGAGGAGGCGGGGCGGCGGGTATACGGCGAGCGGAACCGGCTGCTGTACCACATGGACCTCGGGATGGCGTTGCAGATGGCGGGCGACTATGCGGGAAGCGCTGCGCAGTTCGAGCAGGCGGAGTCGCTGGGGGAAGACCTGTACACGCGCAGTCTGGGCAACGAGGCGGCCTCGCTGTTCACCAGCGACAACATGGCGCCGTACTCGGGCGAGGAATTCGAGCGTGTCCTGGTCAACGTGTTCAACGCGATGAACTTCGCTGTGCAGGGGGAGTTGGAGGAGGCCCTGGTGGAGGTCCGCCGGGTGTCCGCGAAGTTCGAGGTTCATGCGAGGGAGGGGCAGGGGCGCTACCGGTCCGACCCGCTGGCGCTCTACCTGTCCGGGCTGTTGTACGAGCAGGCCGGGGAGCTGGATGATGCCCGGATCGCGCTGGAGAAGGCGGCGGCGCTGTACGAAGCGTCGGAAGGGGAGTACTTCGTGGCGTTGCCGCCGATGCTCGGGAAGGATCTTGCGCGGGTGCGGGAGCATCGACCGATGGTGGGGAAGGCGGGGGGCGGTGAGATCGTGGTCCTGCACTACGTGGGGCCGGGTCCGAGGAAGCAGGAGCGGGTGTTCGAGGTGAGCCTGGGGCACGGGCTCGTGCTGGTGCAGCAGTCGCAGATCCGGAGGGAGGACGAGAAGCAGGTGCAGCGCGCACTGTCTGCTGCCAAGGGGATGGCGATGGGGACGCAGGTCACCGTAGCCTACCCGGTGTTCGAGCAGCCCGCGGTGGCCGCAACCCGGGCGTTCCTGGACGTGGAGGGGTGCGGCGGCGCCTGGGCGGTACCGGTGGAGAGCGTGTCTCGGATTGCCCAGGTCAACCTGGAGGATCGGATGTCCCGGGTCTGGAGCCGGGTGGTCGGCCGGGCGGTGTTGAAGTTCGTGAGTGCCAAGGCCGCCGGCGCCGTGGGGGAGCGGCTCTCCGGGCAGGCGGGAGTGGGTTTCCTGGTGGAAGCGGTGACCCGGGCAGCGTTGTCGGCGGTCGAGGCAGCCGATGTGCGGGGCTGGAGGACGCTGCCTGCGGAGGTGCACATGAGCCGGCTCGAGTGCCCTGCGGGGCAGTATGTGGTGCGGGTATCCCATGGCGGCGGTACCGGGTGTGCCGGGCAGCAGTTCGACGCAGTGAGGGTGGGCAATGGAACGAGAACGTGGCTTGTGTCCTCGTGCTACTGAGGGTGGGGCGGCTCTTG
>VGRX01000411.1 GCA_016875215.1 Deltaproteobacteria bacterium | reverse complement strand
GACGGCTTCCCCCTCCTTGCCGGCCAGGTAGGAGGCTCCCTTGTACACCCGGTCCCCGGAGATGCATTCGAACAGGTGCGTCAGCAGCCCCATCGCAGTCTCCGGTGAGAAGAGCACCGGGTATCGTCCCGTCCCCACCTTGTTGTCCGCACCGACCTGGTCGAGGCAACGCCTGGCCGCGATCCTCCCCACGGCCTCGGCGTCCTCCAGGTCGACCAGGTGGCGGGCCGACGAGAACCAGCCATCCGAGTACTTGTTGCCGGCATCATCCTCAGCGACAGGAGACACCGACAGGGTGGCAGCGCTGCCGGGACGGAATGCCTCGAGCCCCAGCGTGTTGAAGCGCATCACTCCCCCCCGGGCCAGGCCGACCCCGGCCCCGGACGAGTTCCTGATGCGCGGATCCGCGGCCAGGGCCGCAGCCTCGCCCCGGACGGCCATCTCGCGGGCCAGCTCCGCGGACAGGGCGGTCACCTTCGGATCGTAGAGGTCGAGGTCGGGCCCCCCCGCATAGAGCAGCTCCCTTTCCGGCATGCCGGTCGCCTCGTCCTCGTCCACCAGGTCCACCGTGTCGGCCAGCCGGTCCACCAGTGCCAGCAGCCGGTCCCGCTCCAGGTGGGATGTGCTCGAGCTGACGCTCCGCCGCCCCTTGTACACCCGAATCGAGAAGCCGACGGGGGCCGACTGCCGGATCTCCTCCAGCCTGCCCAGGCGCACCTTCACCGAGAGGTCATCCTGGGCGGAGAAGGCCAGGGCTGCCTCCAACTTGAGCTTCGAGGCCCGCTCCAGCACGATGTCGGCCAGCCCCTTCCACTCCTTCTGAAGTCGCTCGAAATCGAAGCTCATGCCGTGCCTCCCACCGTGATTCCGTCGATGCGCGTGGTCGGGATTCCCACTCCCACCGGGACCCGCTGATCCCCTTTGCCGCAGGTCCATCGCCCATCGCTCTGGACCAGGTCGTTGCCGACCATGGCAACCTTCGACAGCGCATCCGGACCGTTGCCGATGATCACGACGTCCTTGAGCGGAGCCGTGAGCTTGCCCTCTTCGATGAGGTAGCTCTCGACCACCTGGAACACGAAGTCGCCGTTCGAGATGTTGACCTGCCCGCCGGAAAACGTCTGGCAGTAGATCCCCTTCTTCACGCTGGCGATGACCTCTTCCGGCGTGGCCGTTCCGGGCAGCATGTACGTGCAGGTCATGCGCGGCATCGGGGGGAACCGGTACGCTTCACGGCGGCCGTTGCCCGACGGTGCCAGGCCGTAGTGTCTCGCACTGATGTGGTCGTGCATGTACCCCTTGAGGATCCCGTCCTCGATGAGCACGTTTCGCGTGGCTGGCGCCCCCTCGTCGTCCACGTGGATTGCCCCACGGGAAGCCGGCTGGAGCCCCTCGTCCACCACGGTGCACAACCTGCTCGCAACGGGCTGCCCGACCCGGCCGGAGTACTTCGACGTCCCCTTCCGGTTGAAGTCCGCCTCCAGGCCGTGCCCGACCGCCTCGTGGAGCAGCACCCCCGAATCCCCCGGCGCCAGCACCACCACCTGCTCGCCCGCAGGTGCAGGCTTTGCATCCAGCATGTCGACTGCCAGGTGAGCGGCCTTCTTCGCGACCGACTCGGGCGAAACGCCGTCGAAGTACTCGAGTCCCGCACGTCCGCCGCCCGCAGCATAGCCCTGCTGGCGCTTGCCGTCCTTCTCGGCCACCACCGTCACGCGGAACGTGAGCATGGGCTGCAGGTCCACGAACAGGGCCCCAGCACTGTTCACCAGCCCCAGCACCCGGATCTCCTCGGACAGCCCGACGTCCACCTGCTTGACAAAGGGAGAGTAGGCCCGCGCAGCCTTGTCCGCACGAGCCAGCAGGTCGAGCTTGTCCCTGGCCGGCACCAGGACCGACGGATGCTCCCCGGAGTACAGGCGCTGGGGCATCGGCACCGACCCCGCCGGCGTGATGACCTTCGTCCCGCCGGTTCCGTCCGCCACCGAGGAAACCTCGCCCGCGATACGCAGGAGCTCAACGGGATCCATCTTCTGCGTGTACCCGTACGCCTGCGTATCCCCCTTCACCGCCCGCAGCCCGGCTCCGGAATCCTCGACGTAGCCCACGTCCCGGATGCGCCCGTCCTCCTGCGAGATGTACGTGCGGATCGTGTCCTCCAGAAACAGCTCGCCCAGATCCGCTCCCCTCACGACCATCCGGGACACGGCCTTCATCGCATCGTCCAGCGCAATCCCGAACTGCCTCGCCACGAGGTCCTTACCCGCCATCTTCTCCTCCCATGCAGGCAGCCCGGCCGAGAGCCGGGGCAGGAGCATCAGCCCCCCCGCTGCCGTCGCCCCGGCAACCAGAAACCTCCTTCGACTCCATCTCGTCGGTCCTTCCATGCGCACGCTCTCCTTCTCGCCGCCGGTTGCCCGGCGCCGGCACATTCTAGCCACACCACACCGTGCGTCGCAAGCGAATCAGGGCAGGATCACGATCTTGTAGGCAGCTCCGTTCCCGCGGGAAAAGGAGATCGGAATCAGGATCCCGGCCTTGGGGAGCCAGGAATCGTTGACCTCGGGAAGGGGCGGCAGGTCGATGATCTGCTGCCAGAAGTCCTGGTCGTCCAGGAATGGCGAGACTTTCAGCACAGGCAGGGGAACGACGCCGGTCTTCAGGAGGTTCGGAATGTCCCCCGAAAGGAAGTCCAGCGTGTCGTTGAGCGCGCCGAACGCGTCGGTCAGCGCATTGGCAAGCTCCCAGACGTTCTCCCAATCCTGGAGTGCCTTGATCGCGTCCATCGCGCTCATCGCAAGGTCCACCGCGTTGACGGCCGAGTCCGCGACCGACGGGCCGATGAAGATCACGACGTTGTTGCCCGCCCAGTAGTCGAACCCGCCCCCGAACAGCGAGAGCGATGCCCCGTCGTTGACCGCATTCCCGTACCCCGGAGTGATGTACTCGATCACCGGGGCCCCGGGACCGGGCGGAAATGCCGAGTTTATTGCGTCCGCTATGGCCACCATGATCGCCATGCTGGCGGCTGCCTTGCCTGCATCCTTGAGCAGGCCGCTGTAGGTGGGGATCGAATCGAGGATGTACGAGATCGCAACGTTGACCATCAGCTCGGTCAGCGTGAAGCAGCCGGGGCACGGCTTGTCGACCCACTCCTCCGGGTGCAGGAGCATGTCCTCGATGAGCAGGGTCTGGGCCTCCTGCGCCTCCTGGACTGCCTGGACCGCAGCTTCCCATGAGTCGATGGAGTCGTAGTAGCCCAGCGCCCCCGGGGACAGCTTGTCCATCTGCACCAGCAGCAGGCGGACAGCCTCGTTCTTCGCAGCCAGATCAGACAATCCGGCCAGGCTCGGCTCGGTGACCAGCGCCTGCGTCTCTGCAACCATGTCCAGCGCCCCCGCCTTGAGCTGAGCGGCCAGCGCCACGTACGCCCCGTCGTCCGCTGCTGCCGGGCACTTCTCGGCCAGCTTGGCCTTCGACGGCCACCCGCCCGGCGGGAAAAACACCAGGGCCGCTGGTTGCACGGAGACGTTCTGGCGGGAATCGGCCAGGTCGGCCATGGCCGCCTCCACAGCGGGAACGTCGTCACCCTGCGCAGCATCAATCCCGGCCTGGACCAGCACGGCCTGGAGCGGAATCTCCCCGGCAATCGCCGACAGGCCCGGGGCGACCAGCTCGTGTGCCACGACGAACTCGGCCGAGGCGGACAAGCCGTTCGCCTCGTCGGTGCAGGTCGCCTGGTACACACCCGGTGTCGGGAAGGAGTATCCCTGCTCCCCGGACTGCATGTCCGCGGCCGAGACCGTCACCACGTACTGGGGGGGATCCGGCACCACCAGCCCCAGGCCGTTCACGGTCCGGCACCCAACGACCAGCGTCTCCCCGAACTTCGCCTTCCGCACGACCGTGGTGGACAGGTCCACCGCTGCCTTCTGCTGTTCTTCCGGCGGGACGTCCGGCGTGTCCCATCCCGTGTCTCCCCCCCCGATGTCGGAGTCGACATCGCTATCGCTCGCATCCTCGGCGGCCTCAGCGTCCCCAGGGCCGATTGCGTCGGAGTTGTCCGAATCCGCCTCCCCCCCCCCGGCATCGAGGCCGCCG
>VGRX01000410.1 GCA_016875215.1 Deltaproteobacteria bacterium | reverse complement strand
CCTTCGGGCAGCAGCGCGATCATGGCCGGCGACACGCCGAACGTGAAGCTCATCACCTCGGGGTCGAGGTAGCCGTGGGAGAGGAAGGGCCACTCGTCCCCCGAGCTGTCCAGGAAGGTGGAATCCAGTTGCAGCGGATCGAGGATCCGGGTCTTCAGCTCCTGCTCGACCGGGTTGCCCGTGACCGCCTGAGCGATCAGCCCGGCCAGGACGTAGTTGGTGTTGGAATACGCACATCCCTGGCCCGGCTCGTATTCGAGCGGTTCGTCCGCGACATAGCTCAGGAGTTTCTCCGGGGTCACGGGCTGCCCCGGCTTCGCAAGCGCCTCGATCCACAGATCCATGACGACGAGATAGTCGGGCAGGCCGGCCTCCATGCCCAGGAGCTGACGCGTGTTCACCTTGGACCACTGAGGGTACTGCGGGAGGTAGTCCGTGATGGGAGCATCCAGGTCGACGAGCCCCTCTTCGGCCAGGAGGAGCAGGAGCGCGGCCACGTAGGGCTTGGTGCCGCTGCCGACCCTGAAGCGGGTGTCGGGCTCCATCGGGGTCACGTCCTGGAGTGACCTGAGGCCCGTGGCACCGGCCCACCACCGTCCGTCGCCGGTCTCGAGCGCCAGGGTGGTACCGACCTGGCCGGAGAACGCCCGGTACTCGTCCAGGAGCACCTGGAGGGCGGCCCCGAGAGTCGGGTCCACGGGCTCGACGGCAACCTCCGGCGCCACCTCCGCGGCATCCAGCCCGAGGTCGGCCGCAAGCTCGGACTCCAAGTCAGCCTTCGCATCAACGGGCAAGACCTCCTCGACGGAGGGAAGATCCCCGTTTCCGGAGTCGCCGCCACCCCCTCCTCTCCCGCTTTGCGGGCATCCGGCGAGCGGCAGCGTGAGCAGCAGTCCGAGAAACAACGGGCGGGAAAGGGGCAGCATCGAGGACCTCCTGTGCCGACGACCGCAGGCAAGTATACCCAGGACGCATCAAGAATGCCCGGAAAGCGCCACGGCGCTACTGGACGAAGTCCGAATCGGAGCGGGGGAGGATCTTGAAGTTCCCGTAGTCATAGGTCACAACGCCCACGATCGCGGCGAACTTGTCGCCCACCTTGGCCTCGTAGGTCAGGTCGAACTTCTTCTGCACCATGACGTCGCCGGTGACCTTGAACTCGCCGTAGTTGTTCGGCGCCTCGGTGACCTCGACGTTCTTGATGCGGACCAGGACGCCTTCCCACTGCTCGGCCTTGTCCTTGGCCAGGTCGGCCGCGGTCACGTCGGAAACCGGGATCTCCTTGTCGAATGTCTTTCCCGTACCCGTCAGGGCGGTACCCTTGACCTCGGTCAGGCAGTAGTACTCCATCCACTCGCCGGTCACGTCCACGATGTCCCCGACCTGGAATCCGGTCGTGTCCTCCCAGGGGACCGTCACCAGCAGTCCGGACCAGGGACCGCCGACGCCGTCGAACACCCAGTAGCCGCGCAGCTTGTCCTTGGACACGACGTACTTGGGGGACATCACGACCACGCCCTTGAGCTCGACCGCTCCGGCATTGAGGAAGTTCTGGTCCGTGCACACCGTGGAGGTGTCGGATTCCTGCATCTCCTTGATCGAGCCGGTTGCCGGGGGCTGCTCCTCGCACGGGACCGACTCGTCCAGCACCAGGTCCTCCAGGCTGCGGGGGAGAACCAGGTACTGCTTGAACGAGTAGTCGATGACTCCGACCAGCGACTCGTACTTGCAGCCTGCAGCGACCTTCGGAAGATCGGTGATTGCGTCGTTCACGACGGCCCCGCCCTCGAGCACGATGTTGCCGTACTGGTCCACCTCGGCAACCGGGACGCCCTCCAGCTTGACCAGGACCCCCTCGTACTTCTCGGAGGTCGCGGCATCCGCAGCGACGTCCGCAGGCTGTACAGCGGCCGCTGTCGGCGTCTCGGTCTTGCCGGTCACGACAATGTTCGTAGCGTCGAATTCCGTGAGGCAGTAGTACTCCTTGAGGTCTCCCACGAGGTTGACCACGTCCCCGACCTTCAGGACCGGAGCGGTCCCCTTGTCGAGCACGACCTTGATGCCCGAGTATTCGCCCCCGCCCACGTCCTGGACAAAGAACCCGTCGAGCTTCTGGCTGGCCGCGAACACCGGTGCAGTCACGACCACGCCGTCCAGCTTGAGCCCGGTATCGAGGTTGATGAACGTGCTGTCCGCAGGACACTCGAGCCCCTCCTTCTTCTGCTGGAGGTCCGCGACCTTGAGGCCGGTAGACTGAGTCGTGTCCTTGCCCGGCTCGGCGTCGTCCGGGGCAGCCTTGTCCTTGTCCGTTGCGGCATCCTCGTCGACCGAGACGTCATCGTCCACGGCCCCGTCCTCGCCGCCCGTGGTGTCCTCCACCGGGACCTGCGAGTCTTCGACGTCCACGGTCCGTGAGCAACGGGCCGCAAGAACCACCAGCAGCGCCAGCAATGCCAACTTGACGAGCCTCATGAGCAAGACCTCCTAGTAGTAGGCCGACAGCAGCGTGAACTCTGCCGTGTCCACGGCACGGATGCTTCGTGCGGCCAGATCCAGAACATAGAGCCGGTCCGAGACCGGTGAGAGCACCTGGTCCACGGGCATGGAGCCCACCTGGACCCTTCGGGGGGAGAAGCCCGAGATCACACCGAACCGCCAGACCGTTCCGCGTTTGGGTGGGACGACTTCCACGTCCCCCTCTGCGGTCATGCGGCAGCCGGGGAAGATGTCGAAGAGGAGAATCGGGTTCTCGTACGGGGCAAGAACCAGGCCGTCCTGCTCCTCGGTGACCGGGCAGCTCGAGAGGGTCTTGCCTTCGGGCAGGGTGGCAGGGAGCGCCCGGCCGTTGAACAGTGCGTTGCCGGCCGGGTCGTCGATGCAGCCTTGCGGTCCTTCCACGACGTTGTGCAGGTAGCCAGTGGAGGAGCCGTAGATCACGAACGTCTCCGCAACCCGGATTTCGACCTTGAGCAGGCTGGGGAAGCACTTTGCGGTCAGGCCGGGGGCCTTCTGGAGAGGAGGCTCTTCTGCCGCCCCCGTGAAGGTCGCGCTCTCTTCCAGCTCTTCCGTCTCGGGCATGTACCAGCCGGCGTCCGGCACGAGGTCGATCCAGTCGCCGCCGACGGCCTGGATCGGGTAGTTGTACGTGAGATCGACCTTGAACTCGTCGCATTCGGGTTCCTGCGACAGCTTCACGACGAGCAGGTCGCCGGGCTTTGCGCCGAGCTTGCAGAGGCTGCCGCCGGCAGTCACCACCCGGTCGTCCCCGGCCACCTGGAACATGAGCCTCGATGAACCGGGGAGGACCCCTTCCCACGCCACGGTCCAGGTCTCGCTGCGGTGAGATCGTTCGTCGTCGGAGAACTCGATCCCGTAGTACCGTTTCAACCCTGCGGCCTCGTCGAGGGTTTCCACCAGGAGCGGCCCGAGGTTGGGGTAGCCCACCGCGGGGGAGAGGCCGAGCTGCACCTCGGCGCCGTCGACGTAGAGGTGCGGTTTCGCTGCGGAGGTGGGCGGGGAGTCCTCGTCATCTTCCTCGATACGGTGGACCGGACCGTCCTTGTCCGTGACCACGATCCGGGACAGCCGTCCGAGGCCGTCGACGACGTTGGCGAACAGCCCATCGTCACCCGGCTGGAAGAGCACATCGGTCGGGCCGCCGGAGATCGGGATCCCGAGGCGGCCGGCAAACGCGTCGAGCTCACCGGCCAGGGAATCCCCTTCGGCGCCGGGCTGGATCGGACGGAGGGTGGCCAGGTCCACGACCATGACGGCCCCGACCCCGCGATGGGCGACATAGGCCAGGGTCCCATCTGCGTTCACCGCCACCTCAGCGAGCGGCGGGGGGAGCCCCTGCTCGGACGCGGCGCCGGCAGAGAAGCAGTCCGGGTCGGCCGGGAAGTCGGTGAGCCCGTCGAGATCGTTGTCCATCCCGTCCATGCAGGGCAGCGGGACAAAGCCCGATTCCGGGTCCGTGGCCATGGCCAGGATGTCATCGCTGTCCTCGGTCCCGTCCAACCGGTCACGGCAACCCGGGTCATCCAGGTCGGCATCCCCGTCGCCATCGTCGTCCACACCGTTGCCGCACGCTGCTGCGGGCGGGTCCACGCACTCGTCACCCGCCTCAGGAGGGCAG
>VGRX01000409.1 GCA_016875215.1 Deltaproteobacteria bacterium | reverse complement strand
TTGGCGGCCGTGCCAGGATCCGTGCCTGCGGCCGTGCCAGGATCCGTGCCTGCGACCGTGCCTGCGGCCGTGCCTGCGGCCGTGCCCGATACCACGTTCGCTGCAGGCGGGGACGCCGTCGGTCCCGAATCCGTGCCAGGATCCGTGCCTGCGGCCGTGCCTGCGACCGTGCCTGCGGCCGTGCCTGCGGCCGTGCCTGCGGCCGTGCCTGCGACCGTGCCTGCGACCGTGCCTGCGGCCGTGCCTGCGACCGTGCCTGCGGCCGTGCCTGCGACCGTGCCTGCGGCCGTGCCTGGATCCGGGCCAGGATCCGTGCCGGGAGCCGTGCCTGCGGCCGCGTTTGTGTCTGTGCCCGACGTCACGTCCGGATTCCCCGCACCGGTCCAGGGTTGCCAGACGAGCAGCCCGGCCGCCAGCACCGCGGCAGCGAGCCCGCCTCCCACGAACAGGGGCAGCCGGCTGCGCCTGCCGGGTGCGGCCTTTGCCCGCCTCGTCTCGGGAGCATCCTCGGTTTCCTCGTACGGACTCGGCCCCGGCGTCCCTCTGCTGAGCGTCCTCGTTCCCGCATCGTGCAATTCGAGCCCGGGCAGCGGTGCGGTCCTTGGCAGCGCATCATGGGATTCCAGGGCCCACTGGAGCGCCGCCCGAAACTCGACGACCGTGGCGAATCGGCAATCGGGGTCCTTCTCCAGCGCCTTTCGGAGGAACTGCTCGATCGACTGGGGAACAGCCACCGACGGGTTCTTCTGCGAGACCGGGACCGGCTGCTCGTTGAGATGGGCCATCAACATCTTCATGGGAGTCGGGGACACGAACGGAGGGCTCCCGGCAAGCATTTCGTACAGGACGATCCCGAGGGAGTACAGGTCGCTGGCGGGCCGGGCCGGATTGCCCATGACCTGTTCCGGAGCCAGGTACTGTGGCGTCCCGCAGATCATCCCGGTCTTGGTCAGACTCTCTCCGGTCGAGGAATCGCCCACCAGCTTGGCGATGCCGAAATCGAGCACCTTGACCCACTCCCGTCCCCCCTTGCGGATCACGAAGAGGTTCTCCGGCTTGATGTCCCGGTGCAGGATCCCCTTCTCGTGGGCCTCTTCCAGCGACTCGCAGGCCTGGAACAGCAGCTCCGCGGCCCGCCCGTGCTCCAGGGGGCCGTCCTTCTTGATGATCGACGAGAGAGGTCGCCCCTCCAGCAGCTCCATGGTGTAGTAGAGGAGACCGTCCGACGTCACGCCGAAGTCGTAGAGAGTCACGGTGTGCGGGCTGCCCAGCGAGGCAATCGCCCTGGCTTCATTCAGGAACCGCTTGACCGATACCTCGTCCCGGACGATGTCCCGGTTCAGCACCTTGAGCGCGACCACGCGACCGATGAGGTTCTGCTCGGCCCGGTAGACGACCCCCATTCCCCCCTTGCCGACCAGGCCGGTGACCTGGTAGCGGTTGTCCAGCACCTGGCCCACGAGGTCCCGGCTGTCCAGGCTGACGAGGTTGGTTCCGTCCTCAGGACAGCGGGTCTCGTCTCCGGTGAACTTCCTCGAGCATTTGGGACAATAGCGTTCCATCGCCGCCCCTACTGAGGATCCTCTCGGCCGGCGGTTGGCCGACCGCCGTACCGGGGGCCGTTCCCGACGTCCCCGCCGGCTTGCGCCCTGCGGGCTGCCCGGAGCGCGCACCAGGCCATCAACGCTGCTGCGAGGAGAAGCAGGACTGCCGGGCCTCCCTGCGGCCGCTTCGTCGCACAGCCCGCACAGCTCGTGCCGCCGCTGATCGCGTCCTCGGAGCTGCCCCCCGAATCGTGCCCTTCGTCTTCTGCGCCGAGGTCGACCTCCTCGACGGCAGGCACATCCGCTACCGGCTCCATCACGTCCGGCTGCAATTCCGGAAGCGGCTCGGCCTGCGGCCCGCACACGCCTTTGTCCGAACAGCTCTGACCGGCTTGGCACTCCCCGCAGGTTCCGCCGCAACCGTCATCCCCGCAATCGCGACCCGCGCAATCGGGCGCACAGTCGGGCTCGCACTGGCCGCCCGGGGTGCAGTGCTGACCGACGTCACACCCGCCGCACTTGCCGCCGCACCCGTCCGGGCCGCACTGCTTGCCTTCGCACGACGGTTCGCACACGGTCTCGCACTGGCCGTCAGGCAGGCACTCGGCACCGGCAGGACATTCCCCGCACTTGCTGCCGCACCCGTCCGGGCCGCATTCCTTGCCGCCGCACTTGGGCATGCAGGACCCGACGCACTCCGCATACTCGGATGCACACTGGCCCGCGGCCATCTTGTCGAGGCACCCGCCATCGAACTCGGTGGTGTCGCAGATACCGAACGCACAGAGCAGGAACTCCCAGAGAGTCTGGTTCCCCTCGAGGCTTCCCTCGACCAGGCAGCCGTTGGCGCACGCTCCGTCCGTTCCGCAGTCGATCATGCACTGGGCCACCACGGGGCACGGCTGGGTCCCCTTGGTGCAGGCATCGAACTCCGCCAGGCATGATTGCCAGACAACAAAGGTGCACACGGCATCCCCGCACTCCTCGATGCCGTTGTCCAGCATGCAGTACATCCAGACCTCGTACTGGGCCATGGCGTCCGGACCTGCCTGCTCCACGCACTCCTGCATGCACCAGTCATCCTCGCATCCCACGAGGCACTTCACGAACTTCTTGCACGGCGTTGCCGTGTCGGGAATGCACAGACCGTCCAGGCTGCACGCGGTGTTCTCCTGAGGACAGCCGGGACACGGGCACTTGCCGCACGACCCTCCGCAGCCGTCGGACCCGCACTCCTTGCCGATGCAGCTCCCCTTGCAGCACTTGCCGGCATAGCAGGTCTCTCCAGCCGGGCAGGCGCAGTCGAGCTTGCACGTCGTGCACGTCTCTCCTTCCCCTGGCTGGCACTGCCCATCCCCGCAGTTCTTCATGGTGATGCATCCGCCGCAGTCGACCTGGCATTCGCCCACGCACAGACTGTCCCACGCCACGTCGCAGCAGAACGGATCCATGTTGCAGACGCAGGTCTCGCAGAGGCACCCCCCGCATCCCGGGGAATTCCAGGTCATGCAGCCGTCGTTCGGCACGCACTTCCCGTTGTTGCACCCGAGCCCCCAGTCGCAGTCGCCGCACCAGCCCCCACACCCGTCGTCCCCGCACTCCTTCCCGTCGCACGTCGGATAGCAGCACGAATACTTGGCGCAAACGCCTCCCGGGCAATCGCAGTCCTGGGCGCAGTTGCCGCAGTTCTCCCCCTCCGCCGCATCGCACTGCCCGTTGCCGCAGTTCTCCAGCAGACCGCAGCCCCCGCACTCCCACTGGCACAGATCCACGCATTCGGAGAACCACCACTCGAGGCAGCACCAGGGATAGATCTCGCACACGCACGCCTCGCACAGGCAGCCGCCGCAACCGGCCTGCTCCCACGTCTGGCAACCGTCATTGGGACCACACGCGAAATCGGCGCAGGCCTCGCCCCAGGGGCACTCGCCGCACTCGCCGCCGCAACCGTCATCCCCGCACTCCTTGCCCGTGCAGTCGGGGTGGCAGCACTTCCCCTTGAAGCACTTCTCGCCAGGCTGGCACGGGCAATCCGCCACACAGGTCCCGCAGCTCTCGTATTCCTCGGTCTGGCAGACGCCGTCCCCGCAGTTCTCGAGCGATGCGCACCCCTCGCACCAGTTCACGCATTCGTCGATGCAGAGCCCGTCCCAGGCCGTCTCGCAGCAGAACGAGTCCATTCCACACACGCAGGCCTCGCAGAGGCACCCCCCGCAGCCGGGCGTGTCCGAGTACTCGCACCCCGGCCCCATCATGCACTGGCCGTCCTTGCCGCAGACCCCGTCGATACAATCGCCGCACATCCCGCCGCACCCGTCGTCGCCGCACGACTTGCCCTCGCACTTGGGCTGGCACGTGGATTGGCACGTGAGCTTCATCTGGAACTCGATCCCCTTCGGTACCCCCTCCCACCCTTCCACCACGAAGTAGTAGGTGTGCCCCGCCTTCACCGGCTGCTGGAGGAAGCCCCCCCCCCACTGGAGGCAGGCCGTCCCGTCGCAGGAATCCCCCAGCACGAACAGGTCACCCACCCCTTTGCCCCAGAACTCCACCGACACCACGTCATCCTGGTAGGCCACGAACTGGAACGCCA